>JAOHKZ010000034.1 GCA_028101545.1 Opitutales bacterium
CTGGCATGGGAGATGGTTTTGATTATCAACTTGATTCTCGTTCTAATTATGCGAGTCCATCCCCAGTAACCGACGGCGAAAGAGTTATTTTTTTCTTTGGTAACGGAGATTTAGTCTCTTATTTAATGGATGGAACAGAAGAATGGAGGAGGAACATTCAGGAAGATTATGGAGATTTTTGTTTTCAATGGACATTTTCTTCTACTCCAACCTTATTTGGTACAAAACTTTACCTTCCAGTTTTACAAAGAGATCAACAAGCTCACGGCAGAGGTAATGCTTCTGCAAAGTCTTATATTTTATCTATGGATCCCCAAAATGGTAAGACTTTATGGAGGCATATTAGACCATCAAATGCCAAAATGGAATCGCTCGAATCTTTTGGGACAGTTATTCCTCATAACAATCAGTTACTAATTGCCGGAGGTGATGTTCTTACTGGGCACGATCCGTCAAGCGGGAAGGAACTTTGGCGTTGGGGAACATGGAATCCGAATCACAAAGAACAGTGGTGGCGATTAGTACCATCTCCCGTTGTTGGGAAAGGAGTTATTTTAGTTTGTGCCCCCAAAAAAGCTCCTATTTTTGCCATAAATGAAGGACTGCGTGGAACACATAAAGGTACAAATGGACTTTCTTGGCAGACCAAAAGCGAGCCAAATCTTACTTCAGATGTACCAACACCTTTATTTTATGAAGATAAATTTTTCATTCTCAGTGATTTAAAAAAAGTGTTATCTAGAGTGGAACCTGGGAACGGAGAAGTTGATTGGAGTCTTGAATTACCAGGTAAGTATAAATGGCGTTCTTCTCCGACTGGGGGTGATGGTAAAATTTATCTTATGAATCACAATGGTGATGTACTTGTTGTTTCGTCTAAAACAGGAAGAATTCTCCATCTTGCTGAAATGGGAGCAACCTATGATGACAATACTCGTTCTTCAATTGCTATAGCGGGAAAAGAATTATTCATTCGTACGAATAAAATTTTGTATTGCATCCAATAGAAAATTTATTCACATTGATAACTTTATTTCCCATCCACCACACCCGCGCCGGGCGGTTCCCGCCAATCTACCGCCCGGCGCTTTTTTATTTGGATTTAATCCTTCACTTTTTCCAATAAAAAATCAATCATGAGAAAAACTTCATTATCATGATCAGACTTTCGCTCATAAGTATATCTTCTCTTCTTTTTTTGTTGTTCGTAGTTCATAGTAGTCTTGGGCAACTTGCAGGTACGAGCTTAACTGATCGTTTTCAAGAATTGAAATCTAGAGCTAACGCACATGAAAATTATGTTGCACAGTTACTCGCAAAACCAGAAATTAGGAGGACTGATTTTTCTTTACCTGAACCCATTCCTAGAAAAAAGGATTTAATCGTTACACCACCAGAACCTGAAATCAGTTATATTCCAATTCCAGATAATTTAGAAGAAAGTAATCATTCTCGTGAGGAAATTTCATTTACCCCATTTGATATACCTGAGTCTACTAAGTCTAATCCAGAAAAAGAGGATTTGGATAAAGCTTATGCCAAACTATACGAACCCGATGTACCTACTAGATTAAATGGGTATTATTTTGGACCCGTTATAGGAGTTGTTATTCCTCAAGATGGTTCTATAAGAACATCATCAGGTTCTCGAAGGGATCCATATGATGCTGACTCGGGTTATTTATTGGGTTTACAAGTGGGGAAAGACTTTGGGGCAATAAGGGTGGAAGCGGAGTATTCTTATCATAGTTTTGATGGGGCATCCAATAAATCTTCTTCTTTATCTGCTAGCATTCACAATTTATTTAGTCGAATAATATTAGAAAAAGAATTGGGTGAAAGTCTCGATCTTCGTTTTGGATTAGGAATGGGGATGGCAATAGTCGGCTTAGATGGGTTGAATGATTACAGTGGAACGGGATTTGCGTATGACTTTGTTTTTGGTGCAGGATATCGCTTAGGAGAAAATTGGAGCATTCAGGCTGATTATCGTTATTTCCTTACTGCCGCTAACGACAATTATGACCATATTAAAAGTCATTTATTTATTTTGTCTGCCAATTTTGATATTTAGCATTATCGATAAGCCATTAACTTTCCCATTGAGCGTGGAAGGGCAGAGTCTTCAAAAAAATCAATATCTTCGTTTTTAAAGCGGAATTTCAGTGAGATTTCAGTAGCATGCAATGTTAATCTATCAACTTTTGATGCCCTAGCTATTTTTCTATTAAAAGTAAAATCGCCATAGTTCTTATCACCAACGATTGGTAAACCCCGCAATGCACATTGAACTCGTAGTTGATGAGTTCTACCGGTAAGAGGTTCGAGACGAAGCATAACTAATCCATATAGTCCACACTTTTTTCTTTCTATGGATACTTTCGTTAAGGCAACCTGACCCTTTCCACGATAGACTCTTATTTTACCACCTTCTCTTTTTTCTTTTAGATAGTCTTTCCATACACCTTCTTTAATCTGAGCATTCGGTTTTATAATTGCATAATAAGTTTTCTTAACTTCTTTCCTTGAGAATGAAGATTTGATCGCTTCAGCAAGTTCTTGGGACGAGGCGGCAAGAATGATGCCTGATGTGGGAGAATCTAATCGGTGAATTAGAAAAAGTCGTTGAATTTCACCCTTACTGTTTGTCCAATGGTAACATTCATCTTCGTGCATGTAATCCGCATTAAGAAGTGTTCTTTGCTTTGTACTTTTTTTAGATTCTTTATTAGGATGAGTAAGTACACCGGTAGCCTTCTCAAGTGCCCAAATACCTGGGGTTTCGAAGCGAAGTACAGAGCAATGATGATCTAGTGGAATATGTGGGTAATCCATAGGTCCTAGAGGTATTGAAAGCTAAGGGTAATTTCATCGGATTGCCCGAAATCATTTACCATTTTTTCAGTCCATTCCCCAAAAGGTACTCGGGATGCAATTGCTTGTCTGCATAGTTCAGCTGCAAGAGAATAACCCTCTTTGTCAATTCTTGAAAGGTTCGAAATTTGCCCGTTTGCTTGGAGTTTAAAACGAAGGGTAATTCTGCCTGGTAAACGATCATGCTGAAGGAATTGAATGGAGCCTTTTGCTAATTGATTCCATTGTTCCTCAATAGACTGAAGCATTTCTTGTACATACACTCCATATGGATGTAGACGACACTCAATCGCAATTTGTCCAAGCCTCGGAGCACTTGTTACACTTTTCATTATCGGACCATGAATTAAATCGGTAGATAATTTGGGTCTAGTCTTTTGATTTAACCTCGATGGTTTTACAGATGGATGGCTTAAGGGATACCGTTCATGCATTTGCAGGGAAGCTATAATGTTTTTGTCTTTAGGTTTCACTTCATTGTCGCTTTTTTTACTTTTAATGCCCTGAGTATCTGACTTAGCGAGAAGTTTTGATTTTTTGGGATTCGTCTTTTGTGGAATCCTTAAAGTTTGTACCCTTTTATTTTTGAGATTTGTTAAAGGAGAGTTGTTAGGCTTTTCCTGTTTAATTTCTTTATTTTTTTCAAGTACCTTTTGGCTGTTATTCGAGTGTTTTAATTCCGGAGTTTTTGCTAATTTTGCTTTATTGTGCTTCTCTGGTTGTGCAGCTTGCTGATTGCGAAATGAAAATTGATTAACTTCATCAGGTGGGTTTTCAGGTATGTTTGGGTTTGCCTCTACAAATTTGGGTTTTGATTGACTCTCGAGTAAAGGAGTAATTTCCCATTGGATTTCAGGTTCGGTCGTGGGTTTCATATTCAAAGGACGGAAGCTAGATTTTAGTTTGGGGGCAGCTTCCTGAAGGGCTACAAAGCAAAACAGAACTGCAATAGAGCCAAGCAATAATGAAGAAAATCCCCCTGAATGAGGGATAGGAGAAAGAGTTTTATTTTTCGTTCCTTTCAAGATATTTACTAAATTTTCGTTATGAAAATATTTTCAACCCATGTAACTGATCCAATCTTTTTGCATGGGGTTGCCCGTTAGGAAAAGATCTTTGCATAAACTTGGTATGCTCCTGTAATTAAAAAACCAAGGAAAGATAACCACAGGCATGCGTCCCAAATTTTGCTTGGAATTAAACGAGTATCGCATTTTTGATAACGAAAATACAAAACAGCAAAGCCTATTAAGGGTAGCATTATTGCTTGCATTGTTCCTGAGATAAGAACTAGTATAACTGGTTTTGGAAAGAACACATAGCACATCACACAGATGAGAGGGAGCACAATAGCCAAAACTTTTAAACCGAAGGAGTTTTGTTTTTCGGTGAGCGTTGCAACGCCTGAAACTTTTATAACATCCATGCAAAGCCTACCCTGAGCCGCGATGGCTATGAAAAAAGTGGAGAATAATACTGCAATCGCACCAGTTAGGAATATGGAACGGGCTACAGACCCGAAGACAGGTTCATACATAGTTGATAGTGTTTGAATCATCTCTGAGCCTTCTGGCAATAGTCCAGTCCTTCCAAGTATTGCAGCTCCAAGTAAATAGAATGCAATTGTACAAAAGGTATATACTAACATTGCCCCCCACGCATCCCAGTTCATCACCTTCATCCAACCTTTGGCTCGTTTTAGCCAGGCTTCATTCTCTTCACATGGACCCACATATTTACCATAACCTTTTTCTATACACCAATATGGGTAAGCTAATAATTCAGCCGCACCGACTCCTATTATACCAAAAGTAGAGATTGCTGTGATTAAAGGGTTATTTCCATCCTTTATTTCAGGAAAACCAAAGGACAGACCACGCATGAATTCCTCAGGTTTTACAGCCCAAGCTTCATGAGTTTGTAAGGCAAATAAATTAACTATCGTGATAAATGTAAAACTTGCCACTAGGATAATAGAAAATCTTTCAATTAGGGAGAATTTACCGATTATTAATAACAGGATTGTTAGAACAGTAGTTATTAACGCCCAATAAACATCATCTTTTGAATCAGGGGGATTTCCCAATAAGCGAAGCTCTTCTTTTAACTGTGTAATCTGGGCTGTATTATTCTCTTCTTTTGCAATTTCGATTGCGATTTTTTTAGAGACATAGCGGTTTCTCTCGGCTCCCTCTTCCGTTAGTGGTATACTTATGGCGAGTGCCTGTCCTACTCCTCCTACAATCCCACCCTGTTGGGCAAGTATCGCGAGAAACATAACAGACCAAAAAAGTAAGAACCAGTTGGCCTCGAAAATTCTTCTGCCAACCGGAATACGAAATCGAGGTCCAGGAATTTCGTTTACAGCTGCGAGAGATGTTTTTCCATTTGTAATGGCATGTTTTCCCAATTCAATTTGGGCAAATACTTTTACAATGCATCCGATGATAATTAACCAAAGGAAATCAAAGTGGGCTTCCGCACCGGTACGAGTAGTTGCAATTAGTTCTCCGGATCCAACAATTGATCCCGCCAAAATCATACCAGGACCAATATTAGATAATATTCCTTTAAGTGATTTGGGAGGCTCTTTAATACCTGTCTGGCTCATATTTATTTATATCGATTTAAGAATTTGTGAATTCAATTGAAGATAAGTCGATGCCGATATTTATGTGAAGTATTTTTTGTATGAGTCTATGGTTTTTTGAGCTGCAGTTAGCGAGTCGGGCCAGGCAAATGCCTCTGCGGAAATGCAACCTTCATATCCAATTTCCTTAAGGGTCTGGGCTACGGGTTCCATATTTGTGTGTCCATAACCCACGGGCTTGCGATTGCTGTCTGCAAAGTGCACATGTCCTAAATGCCTTGCACCCTTCTTGATCGACTCTGCGATATCAGTTTCCTCAATATTCATATGGAATAAATCAGCGAGAAGAGATACTCCATTTGTTGAGAGTTGATCCAGGAATTCGCAAGCATCAAGATAGTGGTTGAAAAGATTAGTTTCATATCTATTGAGAGGCTCATAAATCAATGAAACTCCCTGTCTAATAGCATGTTCCCCCAATTCTTCCAATGATTGTTGCAGCCAGGTAATCGCTTTTTCTCTCGAAACTTCTCCTCCATATGCTCCTTGCATAGAGCCAATTATTGCCGGGGCATTGTATTCAGCTCCAAAGTCAATCATTTCCCGAATGAAGGAGAGTGCATGTGTCCGAATATCTGGATTCTTATCAGTTAGTGTTAGCCCATTTAGCACTTTTCCTGCACCGGTTCCAACCGCGGCTATACCCAACCCTGTTTCATTTAATTGATTCTTGAGTTCATTTGAAATGCCAGTTTCTGGACCTTCGGTAAATAATTCGACCATATCAAAGCCCATCTGAGCTGCATTTTTAAATCCATCAGCTAGATCGTCCCATAAAATCCAAGGGCCACCTTTTAATGAAGGAACTAGAGAAAGTGTAATGCAAGATTTCATAAACCAACACCCTTGACTTCCCAAACCCATAAATAAAGAACAAAATTCCCTAGTTTATGAATTTAATAAAAAAATTAAAAAATATATTAAGCGTTAGGCTTAATGGTATTATTATTAATATCGCTAGGTTTTATACTTTCGATTTTTTTACCAGGGAGAACTTGTTTTGTTTCACTGGGTTTTGGAATGGGTTTATTTAATATGTCATCGGCAAACGGGTCGTTTGGTGGAAGGCGATTATTTGGGTTTTGATTAAATGGGTCTATTTGAGGATTGGGAGCAACAGGAAGAATCGGAAAGTTTCTTTTGGGTGCATCAAAAGGTGAATCTTTAAGTTCGGGAAGTCCAGGGTTAAGAACTGGCCCAAGTGGGGCACCTTTATTATTTCCAGGATTAGCTCCAACGCCTGGAATTGGAGAGTATTTTCTTTTCATCGGATCAGCTAAACCTGCAAAAGGATCATTAGATTTAACTGGTTTAGGAGAATAAATATATTCAAGAGGATTCGTTGCCAAGGATGGTTGTATGACTGTTCGGGGTTCTTTATACCTTTTATCAAAAGGATTGGGGATCATGATGTTCTTTTTATTAGGGTGGGGGACATACCCTTCTGTCATCAACCATTCCATCGTTCCGCCTCTTGGCAATACCCATTCGTCGTTTATTTTGATTGAAGTGGGTAAATTTTTTGCATCGAACCATCCATTTTTTCCCCCACCGATTGCATCTGGAAGTGTGAAGTTCTCTTTATCTTTTTTGTTAGCAGTAAACCCCGCCAATCCAAGGAATTGAAAAAGAGCGATTAAAAAGAATATTTTCACAATAATATAATAATTCATCCAGTAATAATTTGTCAACTTTAGCTATTGTTTCAATACCAGCAATATTTCACATTGAGATTTTATTTAATTATAAATTCTATTCTTCGAGGTTTTAAAAATAAACGAATGTTGTAAGTATAAAATGATATTAGGCTAAGTGACCTGCATCTGAAAAACTATAATAGCCCAAGCCATTCGGGCAATTTTCAGATTCTCCTATTATAACATGATCGTGCATTTCCAAGTCCACCGTTTTAGCACCCTCAAATATTTTCTTTGTAACTCGCAAGTCAGCTGAACTGGGTGTTGGATCACCACTTGGATGGTTGTGTGCAAGAATAATTGCTGTTGCCCCACATCGAATTGCCGGACGAAATACTTCTCTGGGGTGAACCAAACTACCTGTCGCGGTACCCGATGTTACTGGTTCAGCTCGAATTAACTTATTTTTTCGATCCAAACTGAGAACCCAAACTTTTTCAACACTGTCCGAGCGAACTTCAGGGTAGAGATATTCCCAAACCTTTTTGGGGTCATCCAGTTGGGTATTATTAGTTCTTGCTCCCCGCATCATTCTTTTAGCAATCTCCACCTGAGTGCTTAATTGCAATGCCTTTACTTTTCCGATCCCTTTAATTCTTTGGAAATCTGAAACATCCCAGCGCAACAGCCCTGCAAGATTTCCCGCTTGTTTGATTAGTTCATCAGCTATTGCTAATACATCCATTTTCGCATTTCCTGAACGAACCAACATAGCAAGTAACTCCCTGTCTGTTAAAGGACCTGCTCCTAATCTTTCTAATCTTTCTTGCGGTCGGTCTTCTTGCGGTAGGTCTTTTAAGGATAGATGCGCTGCTATTTCCCTCTCCATTCTAATCTCAGAGGATGAGGGGGCAATGCCTACTGCGGTAAGGTAACACGAACATAGGCATCTCGCTTTAAGCGGTTTAGCCATTGCCTATGACTATTTGCCTCAATTTCAGCGGCAAGCTCACGTTCAATCTGGGTTCTTACTTCGTCAAGAGGTTTATGACCAGCTTGCGTGCGGTCTAAAGCTTTTAAAATATAAACCGCAATTTTGTTCGATTTCCCAACACTTCCGTCTGGTCTTCTTTCTAGAATATTAACGATAAATGGTTTGGAAATATCATTCTTTTTTAGCAGGAACGCTTGTTTTCTAATTTCATCACTTCTGATTTCTCTTTGTGATACCATTACACCCCAGTCACCAGATTTATCTCGGAATGGACTCTGCCCATTTTTCAACGCTGCATCTTCAAATTTCTGCCCATTTTTGATATCTTTAAGCACTTTATGAGCCTGTTGAAGAAGAACGGTTTCTGGTTCACCGGCAATTTGAGAAAATGCAATTTCTCCAAGTTGGATTTTCTCTTCTGTTTTAAATTTTTGAAGATTTTTTTGGTAATATGACTCAACTTTTTCAGGGCTAATCTCCTCTTTTAAACGCCGTCTAGTTGAAAGCATATGACTGTAAATTATTTCTTCTTCAATTTCCTTCCTGTATTCCAACTGGGATAGACCTTTACTTCTTAGGGTATCACGAAAAAGCTTTCTGTCTCCGTTAAATTCACGAATTAATCTTTTATTGTATTCCTGTTCAATGTAGGAGGTCGGTATATTCATACCTTTTTCGTAAAATGCGGTTATAGAAAGCAATCGATCAATTTTTCCATCAACGAATTCATTGGCTCGATCATTTTTTTCACTATCTGTGAAATTAAGCAATGTCATCGCGTTTTCAATTTCGCCCCAAGTTACAACTCTTTCATTAACCTTTGCCACAACACGATTGAGTTCAATTAATTCTGCACCTAAAGAGATGAATTGAAACCCAAGAATTCCCGCCAGGAAAATAATTGATTTTAAAAAATATATTTTAGATTTTGTTCCCATGGATTTCTATCTTTAGGAATCGAATGATTTCCTTCAACTTCAAAAGTGGTTCTTTTGATGAAAGTTTTGGAATTTGACCTGCTTTTCGACAATATTGCTTAGTTCCTCCTTCTCCTCTTTTGATCAAGCGACAAAATATTTCCTTATTTTTAATTTCGACAAGGTCGAATCCCGCCTCTTCCGCTAAGCACCTTATTCTTGTTTCTTGAATAAGTGCAAACACTTCTGGTGGGGCAGACCCAAACCGGTCATTTAACTCTTCGAGGTAATCATCAATTTCATGCTCTTCTCTCATTTGGGCAAGTTTTCTATATGCTTCAATTCGAAGTCTTGGTTCAGGAGTGTAAGCATCTGGGAAGAATGCTCCAAGGAGAATTAATTGATCTTCTGCCATGTCCTCCTCGCTTGGAGCACCCGCTGTAAGGAAGTCAATCCGAACAGTCGCTGAAGGGCGCAAAGATATTTCTTCTCCTTTCAAACGAGATACGCTTTCCCTTAGCAAGCGACAATATAGTTCAAAGCCAACTCCTGCGACATGCCCACTTTGCTCGCTTCCTAACAGGTTACCCGCTCCCCTAAGTTCAAGATCCCTTAATGCAATTTTAAACCCTGCTCCAAAATTATTAATCTGACGAATTGCAGCTAATCTTTTTCTTGCGTTATCTGAGACGGTGAGGTGCCTGTTAAGTAATAGATATGCATAAGCTTGTTTGTCGAACCTGCCGACTCTTCCTCGTAGTTGATACAATTGAGAAAGCCCAAATTTATCTGCCCCTTCAATAATAATGGTGTTACAATTCGGAATATCTAAACCTGATTCAATGATGGTTGTACAGACAAGTATATCAAATCGATGTGCTACAAAATCTGTCATTACCTGTTCGAGTTCACCTTCGCTCATTTGACCGTGTCCAATACCTATAGAAAGCTTAGGGAATTGAGTTTCTAATTTCTTTTTTATGGAGTGAATCGTTTTGACTCGATTATGAAGATAGAAAACTTGACCGCCTCTCCTCACTTCAAGCTGAACAGCTTGTTCAATAATTTCGGGAGAATTCTTCATCACCTCTGTTCGAATGGGTCTTCGGTTTACAGGAGCTGTTTCAATTGTGCTTAATGCTCTGGCTCCCACCATTGCAAAATACAAAGTTCGTGGAATTGGTGTGGCACTTAAGGTAAGGACATCTACATTTGCCCGAAGCTTTTTGATTGATTCCTTATGTTGGACTCCAAATCTTTGCTCTTCATCAATAATTAAAAGCCCCAAATCTTTAAATACAATATCAGGGCTGAACATACGATGAGTACCAATTAAAATATCTACTGATCCATATTCAGTTGCTTGGATTCAATCCTTGCTGCCCTGTCCCAAACAACCATATCCTTGTTTCGCTCGAAAGAATCCAGCAAGGAAAACCTCTCCAAAGAATTATTTTATTCACGCCTTTTGGTTGTCTTTTGGGGAATTACTCTCTCTGCATTCGCCATTGAACTAGACTCGCTACGAGGCAAAGTAAATGTAGTGGTTCTCGCCTTTGGCATGGTGTCATATACAACAGGGCCCATGCTCGGTATGTTCCTCGCCGCCCTATTTACTCCAAAGGTTCAGACAAAAGGACTTGCATTAGGATTTCTCCTTTCGTTCGCTCTCGTGGCTTACCTCCGGCCAGATATCTATCAAATCTTACTGAACTTTGATCTCATCAGTCAGGAAGAAGCGCTTCAATGGAGTGGTCTCAAAGAAACGGAAGGCAAGCTCAGACCAGTTATTAATACGGCGTGGGCTTGGCCTGTAACCGTTTTTATAACATGGGGAACCGGATTACTCTTTACCGCGAAAAAGTGAATACTCCCCTGACCAATGAACTCTTCCCCAAACCCCAAAGGATTGAAACCTTTCCCGGTTCTTTTCAAATCCCGGCTCCCCTCCCCTTTAACATAAAAGAAAAATCTTTTGAAATAATCAAAGAACACTTATTTAAGAAGGGATATTCCCAAGATCAAGCCGCAGAAGAAAATGCCATATTGATCCGCAAAGAAAAGCTGCCAAAAGAAGAAGCTTATCGCCTACAGATTAAGACAAACCAAATCATTCTTTCAGCAGATAAACCCGTAGGAATCTTCCGTGGTCTGCAAACACTGGATCAACTTGTAAAGAATTCTAAAAATGGAAACCGGTTACCCTGTCTCGTAATAGAAGACTTCCCCCTCCTAGAAAGACGTGGTTTCATGCTCGATGTGAGTCGTTGCAAAGTGCCGACAATGAGTTCAATTTTTTCACTGATCGACCTGCTTGCTCAATTGCATGTGAATGAATTCCAACTCTATATCGAACACACCTATGCATTTCGGGAACATAAAACAATATGGGAAAATTCGTCACCTCTAACACCGCAGGAAATCCAACAAATAGATCACTATTGCAGTGAGAGATTTATTGAACTTGTCCCCAACTTAAACTCTTTTGGTCATTTTGAAAGGTGGCTCTGTCACGACGATTACAAACACCTGGCAGAATGCCCCGATGGATTCCGCAGGGAGGAACCCTACATGCTTCGAGATCATGGCAGCACTCTCAAGCCAAACCAGGCAAGCCTGGACTTCATTGATTCTCTTTACGCAGAATACCTTCCCAATTTCTCTTCGAAAAAATTTAATGTCGGCATGGACGAACCATGGGAACTTGGACAAGGGTGGAGCAAGAATCAGGTCAGAGAAAAAGGAAAAGATAAGGTTTACCTCGCTCACCTTGAAGGAATTCGAAAATTAGTTGAATCGCATGGGAAAGAAATGCAGTTTTGGGCAGATGTACTTCTGGAAAATCCGGAAAATGCAAAACTCCTCCCCCCGTCCGCATCTCCTATTATTTGGGGTTATGAACCCAATCACCCCTTCCCCGAGCAGGCTCATATTATTTCATCCTGCGATCTCTCTTACTGCATTGCCCCTGGAACAGGAACATGGAGAAGTTTTTCCGGTCGTTGGCCCAATACCCGTGCCAATATTGACGCCGCTATTACAAATGCAAAGAAATTCCGAGCAGAAGGAATTCTTTTAACCAGCTGGGGGGACTGCGGAAACCATCAACCTTGGGCAATCCTTTACCCACCCTTACTTTATGGAGGGGCACAAATGTGGAATAACCAACACATTACTGAAGGAGAACTTACCCAAGCCATGGATCAAAAATTATTTCAAGGTGAAATAGAAACACCGTCTTCAATCCTTCAGGAATTGGGAAAATTAGATGAAATAATTGGTTCAAAAATTCCGAATAGTAGTCTTTGTTGGTCGATTTTATTTGATCCTCAACCCGAAAAGATTACTGGATTAATCAAAGAAAAACACACACTTAACCAATTTAAGGATGGCCTTTCTCTACTCTCATCTATTCGGGATTCTGCAGCTATTAAATCACCGCATAAATCGGTACAACTTGTCCGGGATGAAATTTCACTGGGTGTCGCGTTTTCTACCATTGCTCTCCAAAAAGGTATACAATCGCTCGAAGGAAAGAAATGGGCACCCCTTCATAGCACAGATCCGATCTTTACTACCTATCAAAAATTATGGCAAATGCGGGCTCGAAGTGGTGGACTTTCCGAAAGTCTGAGATTACTCGTTAACTCAACAACAAATACATGATGTTAAACTGCAGCAACTTCTTGGTTTAATTCAGGCATTTCTTTCGCAATGGCATCGCATCGCATACGACCCTCTTGATTAAGGCAGTAGTTTCCATCTACTTTTTCTCCCAACCCCTCTGTAATTAATAAATCTAAAAATAGATTAATTTCTGCAAATATGGATGGAGATAAATGAAACTTCCCACAAATCTCTTTCAGGTTAATTCCCCGGTTCATTCTCAATCCAAAAATAACGGCATCACGAGCAATTTCGGCATCACCTAAATTTGTCCACTCTTCGTATTTCTGCGGTTTATCTAAAAGTAAATGGCGGCCCCATTGCTCAATATTCGCAAAGTTCTTTCTACGAACTCCGTTCAATTGGCTCGATGCTGATGGACCATACCCAATCCATTCATTCATTGACCAGGTATTTAAATTATGAAGGCTTTCCATCCCCGGTTTGGCATAATTGGAGACTTCATACTGAGAAAAACCAAAAGTTGGCAGATACTCCCATGCCAATTCATAAAAAGACGCCTCTCTCTCCGGGTCTATCCTGACTTCTCCTTTAGACAACTTGGCATACAATGCGGTATCTTCTTCAAAAGTTAGGCAGTATGTGGAAATATGATCAGGTTTAAGGTCGACAGCCTTTCTTAAATCATCTTGCCAATCGTCCAATGTTTGCCCAGGGGCACCAAAGAGCAAATCCAGATTAACGCTTGCAAATCCTGCATTACGAACCAACTCATACGCAGTCATGACTGAATCAACATCGTGATTCCGTCCAAGTTCTTTCATGAATTGTTGATTAAACGTCTGAACACCGAGAGACAACCGATTCACCCCACCGTTTAAAAATGCGTCCACTTTTTCAGAATTAATTTCATTCGGGGCAACCTCAACTGACCATTCGCAGTTAGTTTCTAATTCTGCACTCCGAATTAAATTACATAATTTCTCAATTTGCTGCGCAGAAAGTAACCCCGGAGTACCACCACCAATAAATACAGTTGAGAAATTTCTACTGTCTCGATGTGCATTAAAATCTCTTTCCAAGGCAAAAAAATACGCCTCAAATCCCTTTTTGCTTGGTCTCTCCTGATAAAATGCGCAAAAGTCACATGTCGTGGAACAAAAAGGAACATGAACATACAGACCCAACTCTCTTTCAATTATTACATCCATTTCTGATTACAGTCCAAAATTACTTCTTTTTAATATCATTTCGAAAACTAAAAACGATGAATAAATTGCAACCTATATACAAACATATCTTCTTCTCTATTACACTCGCATTTTTAGCAAGTTGTAACCAGCCCAGTTTTATAAACCTGACATCAACCAATATCAGCCAAAACCCTTCGGGAATATACACCCTTCAAACCGAATTGGACATTCAGGATAGAAATGTCAACCTTGACTCCGTTCAAGTTTTTACAGTTGTGGGCGGTGAGACAATCAAGATGGTACAGGACCCAATCAATACAAACCTCTGGAGTTGCGATTATAAATTGCCCCAAGGATTTGATGAAGCTACTTACTACTTTCAGACAACCTACAATGTGGTCAGTGATACCGGTGGTTTTTTCCCAAGGGTTTTAAAAAGTGACCTTCAGAATTTTCGGTTAGAAAATCGCTATGTTGGCAACCTCGCATCCTATCGTGGACCTGTTGGCGTTGAAATTGCCGTCCAGGGGCGCGGGTTCACAAAGTACGACAAAATAACAATTGGTGGCGAGGAAGCACAAACCAGGTATTTATCAGAAAATGAATTACGTTTTACCATACCTGCTCTTCCATCGGGAGTAGACTACCCGGTTCAACTAATTGGCGGTCCTCATGGTGCTCTTTTCATTGGCAACTTTCGCATAGATGAAAGCACACTCGCAGTAAACCCATCCGAATTGGAAATTATGACTGGGGAAACCGAAACTCTTCTTTTTAAAATTGATTACGAAGCACCAACCGGTGGGCTCCCAATTACTGTAAAAACAAATATTCCCAATTCCGTAATTATGCCCGAAGCAGTTATTACACAAGGTAATGTAACCGTCAATATCCCCGTCAAAGGCGGTGAACCTGGTGAAGGAAAACTCGTTATTTCCGCCCCGGGGTACCAAGGTACGGAAGTAAAAGTTCGAGTTTTCTGACTATCCGTACAATGATTGGGCGATGAATTCTTCGCCAAACCCACAACTGGAAATTGTATCGGTTGTCATTCCCACATTTAACCGCGTTCATTTACTGGAACGGGCAATTAATTCTGTACTCACCCAAACCAACAACAACTTTGAACTTATAGTCGTGGACGACGGTTCCACTGACAACACTCTCTCCTTACTCTCTCCCAAATTTCCTCAAGTCCACTGGATTCACCAACAAAATAGCGGAGTAAGCAAGGCGAGAAATCGAGGAATACTGCAGGCAAAAGGAAAATGGATCGCCCTTCTCGACTCAGACGATGTATGGCACCCACAAAAGCTTGAACTCCAGTTAAAGTTCATTCAAAAAACACCTTCTATTTTATTCTGCCATACAGACGAACAATGGATTCGTAATGAGGCAAAAGTAAATCCCCCCTCCTACCTCAATAAAACCAACGAGCAAATTTTCATAAACAGCCTGGACCGCTGCATTATTTGTCCATCCTCTGTCCTTATGCACAAATCTATTCTCGAAAAAGTCGGGCTATTTGATGAAAAATTACCCGTCTGTGAAGATTATGACTTATGGCTTCGACTGCTCATTTCTCACGACATTGCATACCTCCCCCAAAAACTGGTCACAAAATACGGCGGGCATAAGGATCAACTTTCCACACAATATTGGGGTATGGATCGCTTTCGCGTAACTTCATTGGAAAAACTTCTTAATCTACCTGATCTTAAGGAAAAGTTAAAAAAACAAATAATTAAAACCCTTGTACTGAAACTCGATCGCCTCGCAGAAAGTTTTGCCAAGCATAACAAACACAAACAAGCCCAGAAATTCCGTTCAAAAAGTGAGCATTATTATGTATCCTTTCAATCAGGATTGCTATCCACATGAATTTCATTACCGCATTCACTCAGGAAGCCATTCCACTTATTGAGGAACTGGATCTTGTCAAAGAGGACCTCTCATCCCCTTTTATTCTTTTTCAAAACAAGAACCACCGTTTGGTGGTATCCGGAATAGGGGCTCAAAACATGAGCCTTGCAGTTTCATTCCTCCACGGCATTCACCCCAACCTGCAGACACCTTGGCTTAACCTAGGTCTATGTGGACATGGAAATGCCAAACTAGGTCATGCTCTGCAAATTGCCAAATGCCAAAACCCACAATCGGGAAAATCCTGCTACCCCCCTCAACTATTCTCTGCTTTATTCCCCAAAGCCATTCTGCACACTGTTGATCAACCGACCTCGGACTACAAAACTGACCTCGCATATGACATGGAAGGTATGGCCTATTTTGAAACCGCCATTCGTTTTGCCCCACCCGAGCTTGTTCAGTCAGTCAAAATTGTATCTGACAACCCCAAAAACCCATTATCTCAATTCGAAAAAAAACAAACCTCCTCTCTCATATCCCCACACATTCCCAAAATCCTTTCCCTTATTTCGGAAATGGAAAGCCTCGCTCTCGAACTTGAACCACACCCTCAACTAAGCTTTATAATCGAACAGACCTTAAGCCTTCATTCATTTACTGAAACCCAATTTCACCAACTTAAAAAACTTACTCGCCAAGCACTTAGCCTGGGATTAACGACGGAAAAAATTTCTCAAATTTCTCAATCAGAACATAGTGCAAAATCCATCATCACTTTACTTCACAACCAACTTGAGCAAAAACGAATTTTCCCGTGATCGAAATAATTTATATTGAGGATTCCATTGCCCAACATCCACGTACAATCGACATTCTCAAACGTTTTCCACAAGCCACCCCTATACCTTGTGCAAATTACAAAGAAGTTTTCAACCCAGCTGGCCAAAACTTTCGTCTACAAAAAAAGAAACCGGCTCTTATCCTTGCAGAAAAAAAAGGAAACCGTGCCCTGCCCATCCCTGAAACATACGGAATTGGAGGAAAATATAATTTCTACTTCTCACATATGCTCAACTGCCTTTATGACTGCAGATATTGCTTCCTTCAAGGTATGTACCCATCTGCTCACTATGTACTCTTTGTAAACTTCGAGGATTTTCTTTCAGACATTCAATCCAAAACCGCACAACAACCCGAACAACCTGTTTGGTTTTTTTCTGGATATGACTGCGACAGTCTAGCCCTTGACCACATTTCTCAATTCACCCAGTCCTTTTTACCCCATTTTCGGGCTAATCCCACAGCCCATCTCGAACTACGTACCAAAAGCGTTAATATTAAACCACTTTTAAACAACGATCCCCTCAAAAATGTCGTCACTGCATTCAGTTTTACACCTCAGGAAATAAGCACTCAACTTGAACATGGTGTACCATCCGTCTCTTCCCGTATAAACGCTATGAAAAAGCTTACTCAATCAGGTTGGCAGGTCGGGTTGCGCATTGACCCAATTATTGACTGCACTAATTTTTCCAAGCGCTACGAAAGCCTATTCTTTGATATTTTTTCCATTATACCTTTGGAAATGATTCATTCTGTTTCTCTAGGGGCATTTCGTATGCCCGGACCTTTCTTTAAAAAAATGGAAAAACTATACCCAACAGAAAAACTTTTTGCCGGCTCTCTCGAAAAAAAACAGGGCGTTGTTTCATACAAAAAAGAAATTGAGCAAAAGAGAAAAGAAACCTGCAAGAATTTACTTCTTCAACTCATACCTGAAGAAAAACTTTTTTTATGCGAAACTGCCCCAGAAACAACCTTTTAAATAGTTACACTTAAATTCGGTTTGCATTCCCCAACAAAAAAACTAATATTCATAATCATTGGTTCGCCACCTTAGCTCAGCTGGTAGAGCACCTCACTTGTAATGAGGATGTCGTCGGTTCGATCCCGACAGGTGGCTCCATTCTTATCCTTTGTTGCGTTGGTTTTTATATTAGTGAGGAGACCATACCATCATAGTTTTTATACTTCAGACAAGGATTAAGTGTATAAAAATGGTATAAAACTATTTTGCTTCAGTCCCCCACTTCCTCTTTTTAACATAGGGTATCGGGGTAATGGTAACGACTGCGTATATATGTAACTCTAACAGATTTTTTTGAGTTATTTGCTTGTGTCCTCTGAAACTAAAATTTTAGGTAACCAAATATGAGTATTAACGATGAAACTATTAACGATGAAAAAATTGATTTAAAAGTTCCTAAGGATTCCAATTTTGCATTTATCTTTACAGGTTTAGGAGTGCTTTTTTTGTTCGGTACTTTACTTATGATTGTTCAATGCAATTCTGTTTCTAATTACTCTGGAAAAGCGGATCAGGCAGCAATTGCTGCAATTTCTTGCTTTGTTCTTTGTTTTAACTGCTTTTTTGCTTCCCACATTATATCAATACTTGCCAATGCTAGATGGAGTTTAAATCAAATTGCTCAAAACACTTTACACAAGAAATCTGATACACTTTCGCTTTCTAGCGTTATTGATGAATTTAAAAAGATTTCAGAACAAAACAAAGAGCAGTCAGAATCACTGAAGAAGAGTATTGATGAGCTTTCAGAAAAAGCCAATAATACCAACAGCTACTTATATCATATCTACAAAAAGTAGGATATTACTCTAAGATATCGAGAGATAGGTCATTAGCGTCTACTCAATCTTTAATGAAATACTCAATAGTTCTGAGTTTTTTGTTAGGGGTAATGGTAACGACTGCGTGTATATGTAACTTTAACAGATTTTCTTGTTAGAAATTAAGTGTATTTTTTATTTCGAATTGTTGAATCTCAGGTTGAACTTTTCGAAATAATAATAAAAATACCAAAAATAATTCTTTTATACTCAAATTAACCATTCAAACGCCACATTCAATATGTCAAAACTACAAGGAAACATAATAATTATTCTTCTACTAGTAGCGTTAGGGTTTCCTTTTTTAGGATTCTTAAAACCCACGCCAAAATGGGAATATAAAGTTGAAACCCCAATGGACGCTTTGTTTACTACTTCAATGAATAACTATGGAGAAGATGGTTGGGAGTTAGTAAGTGCAAGAAGAGCAAAAGGAGTGCTTGATCAATATGGTTACGAATGCATTTTTAAACGTCTCAAATAAAAGAAACTCAGCCTTGTGAACTGTTCGGCTAGCCTATTATAAATCAATTCTTAAAAATGAAACTTCTATATCCAATCTGTTTTTTAATTTTCAATCTGGCATTGGCAAAAAACCCTGCTTTTATCCTATACGATGATGGCACATGGGAAAAAGCTGGTGGTGCTAGTTTTGATTTAAGTTCTAGTACTTCTGGTAATTCTTCAATGGGTTCTTTGGAGGTTAGGGCGATGCTAACTATGCAAAGTGGTGATAGTAAACCTGTTGGTAATGCAGATGTTTATCTAACTACAAAAAGCATTGCTGAAATCGGCAGGTTAATGGCGAGGAATCCTGAGTATGGCTTTGTTTCCGATTGGTCATCCTCCATGCAGTTTGCAATCATAGAGGAATATCAAGGCGTAGGAAAAGGTTATTTGACTGGGTTAAATGATAGCTTAATTGATTCCGATATTACAGACCTAAATGGTAAAGTTGTGCTTTCAGGCATATCACCCGGCAAATATTATGTTAATTTACAAACAGCTTTGGGTGGAGCCGGTGGTTGTGCGTGGTCTGTCCCAGTTATTGTAAAGGCTGGAAGAAATAAAATTATTCTCAGAAACGAAAATGTTAAAGAAGATCTTTTTCATGATGGAGAATCACACAGAGCAGCACCCTCGCCCGCACCTTCAGCTTCCCCTGCTCCATCGCCTTCTATGCCAAATCTCACTTACGAAAGCGAAAATCCTGCCAATGAATCATCCTTGGACGATATTTTAGACCGTGAATTAAAGGAGGACCCGAATACGGGTCTTAATCCTGAGTTTAATGAGATTGAAAGTTTTGAAGTGGCTAAGGACAAAATTATGCAAAGATACAGGAATAAGGAAATTACTTTAAAAGAAGCGGGGACTCTACTCACTGAATTGAAAAGAAAGCACAATAAATAACTAAGATTATTTATATTATCCCAAAAAATTCTTATTCGTGCACATTTTCCAAGGAGTCCTCTATGCTTATATATTTCCTTTTAAATGTATGTGATCAGTGGTCTTGGATAGGTTTCTTAAAGAAAATATTATAATACCACCAACACTA
>JAOHKZ010000035.1 GCA_028101545.1 Opitutales bacterium
TCTGGGTTGCCATTATCTGAAAGAAAAAAGTGGCTTCCATTCTTTCCACCACCTAAAGGGGTACTTTCAGTGGACCTTGTTACAATTAATTCAATCATGAAAGAAGGAGACAGTTTACACGCAAAAGGAATTTCTTCTATTTCAGGTGAATTTGAAAAAGCGGATGTAGTAGAAATTAAAAATCCAGAAAATCAAGTAATTGCTTGTGGAATAACCCGATTTAGTAAAAACGAATTACTTAGAGTACAAGGTAAACAAGATAATGAGATTTTGGCTCTCTTTCCCGGAAAAAATAGGTCAGAGGTTATTCATAGGGATCACTTAGCACCATTATAAAGTAAAAAAAACTGAAAACGCTTGCCCGTTTCTCAGCTTTAGGTGAAAGGTTATCTCCGTGTACGATTACGAAGATGAAGAAGATGATATGTTCGGTACTCCACCACCGGCAGAAAATAAAGCTACGATAGATTTCAAGTCTGAGCTTAACGAAGACCAATACAAAGCGGTTACTGCTCCATTTGGCCCTGCCTTAGTATTGGCAGGAGCAGGTTCTGGAAAAACTCGAACTCTAACCTACCGAGTTGCTTATTTATTGTCCGAAGGAGTAAGTCCTGAAGATATTCTACTCCTTACTTTTACAAATAAAGCTTCTAAGCAAATGCTTGAAAGAGTCGAAGAATTAACTGGCGTAGGTGCACATCGCTTTCTCGGTGGTACTTTTCACCATGTTGGCGGACAAGTTCTTCGATTATTTGGAGATTCAATTGGGCTACCAAGAAACTATACTATTCTTGACGATAGTGATTCTGATTCGCTTCTATCGGAGGTTATAAGAGATTTAGATCCCGATTTCTTCAAATCAAAAGAAAACCCAAAAGCAAAACCTATAAAGGGAATTATAAGTTATTCACGAAATGTAATGGTTCCCGTTGAGGAAGTGGCAAAGGGACGATACCCATCAAACGGAGAACTACTAGCTAAAATTGATGCGTTTATGCGTGAATACCAGGAAGCCAAAATTAGTCGCGGATTAGCTGATTATGACGATTTACTTGTATTATGGCTTCAAGTTCTAGAGACAAACCAAGATGCGGCTAAATATTACCAAGACAGGTTTTCTCACATCTTAGTTGATGAATATCAGGATGTGAACACTTTACAGGCAAAAATTGTTGATAAGATCGGGGCCAACCATCAGATCATGGCCGTGGGAGATGATGCACAATGTATCTACACCTGGAGAGGAGCTGATATTGATCAAATTCTTGGGTTCCCTGAAAGACATCCTGGTACAAAAATATTTAAAATTGAAACCAATTACCGAAGTTCCCCGGAAATTCTAAAATTTGCCAATGGTATTCTTGAAAATCGATCAACTGACGAAAACTTTACCAAAACTCTTAAACCGTCTCAACCCCATCAGGACCTACCCGTCGTAGTTCCTACAATTGACACTTATCAGCAAGCAAATTTTATATTATCAAAGGTCGAACAACTAGTTAACAACGGAACAAGTTATGATGATATTGCAATTCTATATCGAGCCCATTACCACGCAATGGAACTTCAAATAGAATTATCACGTAGAGATATTCCATTCGTAATCACAAGTGGAATGCGGTTCTTCGAACAAGCTCATGTAAAGGATCTAGTGGCCCAACTGAGATTTGTTGTAAATCCGAAAGATTCAACTGCCTTTTATCGATTCGCATGCCTTTTGCCAAAAATAGGAGAAAAAACAGCAGCTAAACTTTTATCTATTGCAGAAAAGATTTCATCCGAAAAGTCGGTAAAATTAATCTCAGCACTTTCTGAGCCTGAAGTGGTTAAGAAGGTACCCGCCGATGCAAAAGAAGATTGGATTGGACTAATAGAAACTTTACAGAGTGTCTCAGAATTGACTGCAACCGCAACCCCATCCAAGGTTGTTGATGAAGCTATAAACGGTTGGTACCATGAATACTTACATGCCACTTATGAAAATTGGCCAAGAAGAGAAGAGGATTTGGAAAGCCTGGTCGATTTTGCTTCCAAACATGAAAACCTAGCAGAAATGCTAAGTCAGTTAATTCTATTAAGTTCAGAATCTGGAGATCGAGTTGTCCGTCAGGGAGAAAGTTGCTTGCGCCTATCCACTATTCACCAATCTAAGGGGTTGGAGTTTCGTCATGTATTTATTATTGGACTGGCAGACGGTTTGTTTCCCAATAAAAGAGCAATTGAGGGCGAGGGTGACCTAGAGGAAGAAAGACGGCTTTTTTATGTAGCCTCTACAAGAGCAGAAAGGTCTCTACATCTAGTCTTCCCTATGCTTTCCAGCCAAAATGGCACACAGATAAGACTTATGCAGAGTAGGTTTTTAAAAGAACTTCCCCAAACCGGATACGAACTTTACAATGTACATGCCCAAAATTCTTTCGGTCAACAATCAGGATATGGTAGTAAATGGAGCCAATACGGTGGCGGCAAAAGAGGTGGTGGGTATCGACGGTCTTATTAAATCACTGAAGACTGAAAAGCATTCAACAATGCTCGCCAAGGCAGCAAGCTACAGTCATGCCTTTCAGGGAAACGAGAAATTGTCTTGTAAACTATTAAATCTCCAGGAAGGGCAATTTCTTTTCCCTTCTCAATAAAACTAATTATGTTATGAGACAAAACTTTAGATTCTAACTGATTCATGCCCTTGACTTGAGAACACATAAGCGAAGCACATGCTTCAGATAATGCTGAACCCTGCCCGTCAAAATGTATATTTATTATAACAGAATTATTCTCAAAAAGTTCAACTGTACAACTATTTCCAGATTTTTTGCTGACCCAGTTTCCCGTAAAATTAAAATCTTCTAAACGACCATTAAACATTGGAGAACGTGCGTGTTCTTCCAAAATTTCACGATGGAGGGGCTCTTCCAAAAAATTAAAATTTATTCTTCCACATCATAGATTCAACGGGTTGTGGAGTACGATTATTATACTTAGCACTAGATTTACTAGCGTAATCAATTTCAACTTCTCCATCTACCTTAAAATAGATTAATTGACCGATTGGCATTCCTGCGTAAACCCGAACCGGTTGAGATACCGATATTTCTAATGTCCAATGGTTGCAAAACCCAACATCTCCTTTTCCAGCAGTAGCGTGAATATCAATCCCCAATCGCCCTACACTCGATTTACCTTCAAGAAAGGGAACATACAATCTAGTTTCGGTATATTCTAATGTGGAACCTAAATAAGTTTTTCCTGGGTGTAGAACAATTCCTTCTTCATCAATCTCAAAATGTTTTACCTTATTGTGCTTCTTTGCATCAATAATTTCATCTACATAGCATGCCAAAAATTTAGACAGGTGTACATCATAACTGTTGGTCCCCAAACTGGATCTGTCGTAAGGGTCGATTACGATATTTTTGGCATCAATTGCATCTAATATAGAACGGTCGGAAAGAATCATTTATGCGATAGTTTTTATAGTGGGATGATAGGTCAGGCAGATTCATCTTAATAAATAAGTTTGGGGTCACAACATTAATGAATAATAAACCGAGGTATCCCAAATTTATAAAATCTAAAAAAAAAGCCTCTCAGGAATCCTGAGAGGCTTAGAATTAAAAACAAATTAAGCAAATGGGCGATAAACACCTGGTGCCGGAACTGGATACTCACCATTATCTCCTGGCACAACTGGCGGAGTTGTATCCCAAGTATAATCATCAATACCCGGTGCATAATCCCTACCCTTCTTCAATAATTCATCTGCAATAATCTCCTTGCCAGAATAGCATGCCTCACGACCAAGAATGGCAGTGAAAGTACTCATAGCACCGTATTCAGCTTCGTTGTAATATTCGCCTTTATGCAAAGCCTCAATTAAATCTTTTTGCTCTTGGTAGTGTCCACCACCGGCACCGCGAATACGAGTTGGATCACCATCAAATGGTTCAATATGGCTCGCCACTTTACATGTCCCCTTTGACCCATGTGCATATTCCGCAACATGGGACCAACCACCCTTAAGATGACGACCTTGACTGAACATCTTGGTTCCGTCAGGAAAAGTATATTCTACAAAAGTATGATCGAAGATTTGGGAAAGTTTTCGATCTCCACCCATTCTCATTTCACTCCCGCCCATACCATTTGCTTTTATGGGATACATGCCCTTAATCCAGCAACCTGCATCGAGGTTGTGAATATGCTGCTCACAAATTTGATCACCAGATGCCCAAGTAAAGTGATACCAATTATTAACCTGATATTCCATTTCTGTCATCCCCTGCTGCTTCGCACGATGCCAAATGGAATTACCATTCCAATATACACGAAGCATGTTGATATCACCAATTGCGCCATCCTGAAGTTGTTTTACACAATCAATATAGCGCTCTTCATGCCTACGTTGTAAACCAATGCCAACGGTTAATCCCTTTTCTTTGGCCTTCTTTGCAGAAGCAAGAACCCGGCGCACCCCGGTAACATCACTGGCAACCGGTTTTTCCATAAAAACTTTTTTGCCTTGGTTGATTGCATATTCAAATTGCTGAGGCTTAAAGCCAGGAGGAGTGGCAATTACTACCATATCAACATCTTCATTAATAGCCTGTTTATAACCGTCTAGGCCACCAAAAATTCTGCCCTCCACATCGATACGATCTTCGCCATATTTTTTCTTGAAGGCTGCTATTTTATTAGCTGATTTCTCAGGAAAAGCATCCGCTACTGCAACTAATTTTGTATTACAGCGTACATTCTTATTTTTCTCTAAGTCCTTTGGGGCATCAAGAATTTGAGTAATTGCCCCAGTTCCACGGCCTCCCAGGCCGATTGCGGCTACACGAATGGTATCACTTTGCAAAGCTTCACCCTTAGCCACATACGGAAAGGATGCAGCAGCACCAGCAATAGCTGAAGTACCAATGAATTTTCTACGACTTACAGATTCTGTTTCTTTCATATGATTTATAATAGATTAATTTCGGCATTTTGAGAGTTTTAATTTAAGTTTCTTGTTTGGGGAATTGATTTGGATGGTCCTTTTATGTCGCCCAGTGCCCATTGAATTCCATCGAGAAAGTGTTGCAACATAAATGGTGTCCACCAAGTTGCTTTGTTATGGCCAAAATTGGTATAAAAAACACGGCCCTTTCCATACGAGCGAACCCAGGAAACAGGATAATCGTTTGTTTTAGATTTTCCTTTTTTATCAGTTTTTACTGAATCAAGTCCTATTAATATTCGAAGTTTGCTTCGATCATAGGACTTGTACTGGTAGATTTCGTCAGAAAACATAAATTCATCTTCTTGGAAGGCCTGATTTACAGGATGCTTAATGTCTTCAATGAAGAAAGGCCATTTACCCCCGGCATTCCATGGGTGCCCATCGAAACATCCCCCAATCATATCGGTGTATTCCTGCCATTGAGGCATTCCGCCATCAGAAGCTGCATGGAAACCGATAAAAGCTTTACCATTCTTAATAAAATTTAGAATCGCATCACGCTGAGACTTTTCGGTAAACGCCTTTTGGACATGAGTCGTATTGTTAAAAATAATTGCATCGTATTTCTTCAAACCTTCAGTAGAAAATTCTTTTGTCTCAATAGTAAAAGTTGCATCAAAAGCCTGCGTTTTTTCAGAAAGTACCCGCAAACCTTTAACACCGGTGGGGATCGAACTATGTTTAAAACCACTAGGTTTTGAATAAACTAGTATTTGTCTTTTTTTCTTAGGTTTTGCAGAAGGTGAATTGGGTGCAGCTTCTTTAATTTTCTCTAATTCCTTGTCTGGTTGAGAAAATAGAACCGAGGAAAGAAAAAAGAATAAAGTAATACAAATTGAACTTAATTTCATAAATGTTGGGGTTTTAAATATTTTAACTGAAAGAAATTTATCTCTCGTGGCAAGCAAGGAAGAGAAAGATATTGGTTCTTTTCTATACGCATACTGGACAATTACCAAACACCTCCATCACATGTGTAACTTTAGTAAAACCGAAAGATTTTGCGACCGCTTCGAGTTCCTTTCCCATACACAAATCAATTCTTTCCGTTCTTCCACATGATCTGCATGTTAAATGATGATGGTGTCCATGACCATGACCCAAGCAGTAGACTTTAGTTCCATTTTCTCGAACTCCAGACTCTACGATTCCCGATTTCTCGAACTGATCAAGACAACGATACACAGTTACCAAGTCACAGGAACCGTCTTTGAGTTGTGCAAAAGCTTCTTCGGATGAAAAAGGCCTTTCAGTTGAAGCCAATACTTCGAGAATTGCTTTCCTTGGGCCGGTAATTCGGAGCCCTTGGGCCTTAAGAAGTTCAATTGATTGTTGTACTAATTCGGACATAATGATCGTTATACAAAAGTATTAATTATAAAATGGGAGAGCCAGTGTATTTTAAACAATGTTGAATAAAATTATTTGTACAAACAGGCATACTTTTTCCTTTAAGGGAATCAGAATCAAAGGTAAGTAACGAATATGATATCTTCTACATCTTTCTCTTTTTTTAATTTTTCCCATTGAATTAAGCATGGTAGTCGATTCGATTGGCTTGGTCTATTTTCGAAATGCAAATCTTGGGAAAGCCTAAGATTCAATCTTACTAATATAGTAAGCCTAAATTTATAGGCTTAAGCTCCATACTAATGAAAAATTCTATTTCACTAAGCTTTATTTTGCTTATTAGCACTATCTTCACATGTGCTCAAAAAAAAGACGAACCCCTTACCTCGTACCATCCGAAAATTTGGAGTAGCCCTACTGAAGGTACTTTCAATTACAGGCATGCCGCTCCAGTCAAAATAATAAAAGGGAAAAAATATCCGCTACTTGTTTTCTTTCATGGGGCAGGAGGACGGGGGGTAGATAATAAAGGTCAACTTCTAGACGCAGGTGGTTTGTCAGCATTTGAGAAAATGGGAGTCCGAACGAAACTTAATTCCCACATATTTGCCGGTCAAGTTCCCAAGGGTGAAAAATGGGTAAATGTCTCATGGTCTCTATTAGGACATAAAACCCCAGAAATTTCAGAGTCTATGCGCATGGCAATGGAAGCAATAGATTCATTTATACAAAACCCGAAAAACCAAGTTGATACTAGTCGAATTTATGCAATGGGGCTTTCAATGGGAGGTTACGGGACATGGGATGCGATACAAAGAAGACCAAATTTTTTCGCAGCTGCCGTTCCCATTTGTGGTGGCGGAGATAAATCGATTGCAAAGAAATTAGTCAATCTTCCAATATGGGCTTGGCACGGAGAAAAGGATACTGTGATTAAACCATCGAGATCACGGGATATGATTGAAGCCATAACTAAAGCAGGAGGCACTCCCAAGTATTCTGAAATTAAGGGCCGTGGCCATAATTCATGGATTGATTGCTGGAAATCTCAAGAATTGTGGTCCTGGCTCTATTCTCAAAGGAAAAAATAGGTTTATCGATTTTGGCCTTTATAAGTAATACAGGCCATTTAATTTAAATATCCTTGGCGGGAAAATAAAAGGCAAATTTTCATTCAAGCGTAACTTAGATACGAAATGATATATAATGCTAAAATTAGTTTTTTTTTAGGCTTTAATTTCTGTATTTCTCTTTTACTGGCAGATACAAAAAATAAGCCTAATATCGTTCTATTTATGGCAGACGATATGGGGCTCGGCGATTCTAGTGCCTATCAAAACATTAGCCTCACGACTGGATCCAAACCCATTCATAAAACATTAAAAACTCCAAACCTGGAAAGGTTCGCTGAAAAAGGAATTATTTTTACAGACGCCCATGCACCGGCATCAATGTGCAGTTCTACTAGATATTCTCTATTAACCGGTCGACTGGCTCATCGGGCATATCTTAAAAAACAGGGATGGCTTCCTCATGGTCCGAACCGACCCATGATCCAGCGAGCTCTCACTACTCTGCCCGAAATGCTCCAAAGAAACGGATACTACACTGGGGCGATTGGAAAATACCATGTCGGGATGAATTTCGATGATGGCCATGGTCAACCTGCGGATGAATTTGACTACAAAGATGTAGATTTCACAAAACAATTACTTGATGGTCCTACTCATCATGGGTTCGATGAATTCTTCGGTGTCCCCGGGAATACCGAGGATTCTTTAGATACTGAACCAAGAATCTACATTCGTAACGACAAGTGGACTTTCACCGACCGTTCAAAAATGCATTGGATGGGTATGAAACACAGAGCTGGCCAAATTCTCAGCGGACCAAATTGGGACCTATCTCAACTCGGACCCGATTTTCTTAAAGAAGGACTCAAATTCATTGAATTAGCATCTCAGGAACAAAAGCCGTTCTTTTTATATTATGTTCCCTGTGCAAATCATTTCCAAAGAAACCAAAGCGGAGATTATGCAGTACCAGAATTTTTAGACGGAAAGCCCGTTAAAGGATCGAGCCGTTACACAGATGGAACCAAAGGAACTGAACGAGAAGACATGGTAATTGAAAATGACATAGCTTTTGGTGCATTGATTGCAAAACTCGAAAAAACCAATGATCCACGAAACCCAGGTCATAAACTCATGGACAATACCTTAATTATTTTCACTAGCGACAATGGTCCTAATGTAGGAGATAACGAAGGAACAAATCAGGAAAGCGGGGGACTTAGAGGAAAAAAAGCAAAAATTTGGGAAGGAGGCCATCGGGTTCCTTTTATTGTTTTTTGGGGAAATCACTTTGAAGGTGGCGGTATAAATCGTAACTTATTTTCTCTTACCGATCTCTACTCAACCTTTGCTCAGATCTTAGGGGATCCACTTCATCCGGATGAAGCTCAGGATAGTTTAGATTCACTGGCCTTTTGGAAAGATCCTCAAAAGAATGACCCCCGACCAAGATATTTCTTCTGCCATCTTGGTCCACCCTATGAAAATGATGCTTTAACGATTAGGCAATTTTCAAACAAAGTAATTGTAAAGGGCGGTCTTGCTCAACCATGGACGCCAAAAGGCACAAGGGGTGCCGCTCAGGTAGTAGCGTCCTATAATTTAGAAAAAGATTTATACGAAAAAGGTGACTTTTCAAAGCTTCATTCGAATGCTGAAAGTATGGTAAATCGCCTGCTTAAGATTCACAACCAAGGATATTCCAGGGAGCTCAACCTTCCCCCAAGTCAAAACCTAATCATTGACGATGGTTGGCATAATTTAAGAAATGATGTCACTGGAGAAATCGGATTTAAATTTGAATTACTCACAAAACAAATTGTTACTCATTTAGGAATGTGGGATGATCATGATCGTGAATTGCCTATACGATTAGCCCGTCAATTACCCACTGATTTAAATTCTGACCAACCAAGTCGTACAGGAAGAAACCCTAGGAATATTCAAAACAATCACTTCATTAGACTCTGGGAGATCAAAATTACCGGAACGAAAAAAATCGCAGAAATTCAAATTGGTCTCAAACATAAAAGTATCCTTGAAGGAGAATTTAGATACGGACTTTTAAAAACTCCCGTGAGCTTAAAAGGTAATTCTCAATTTTTACTGACCATGTCGACCACTGCCGGAGATGGTGACCATTTTCACGACCCTGCATCATTCGACGGCCTATCCCCTCTGGTTAATCCTAAGGTCAAAATTCTTGGTAATTTTATGATCAAAAATAACTTCATGGAATATGAACAAGAAATTCCGTCATTTGCTGATCTTGATCCACAATATTCAAATTTTAGAATACCCGTCGGACCCACATTAAAATTCAAATAAACCCAAACCCAAAATAATAATTATTATATATAAAATATAGTTGATATATAATAATTTGTCCTATTATCCTAGTATTTATGAATGTTTTATCTGTTTCTAAACTTTGCTTCCTTTCTATTTTAGCCAGTCTTCAAGTCGTTGCGTCTATCGAACCAATTCCTTTTCACAAAGTGGAAATGAAAAGTGACTTTTGGCGACCCCGCTTGATCACGCAAAGAAAAGTGCTGGTACCTTTTGCCTTTGAAAAAACTGAGCCTGGAGTGGCTCATTTACAGGCTGCAGCCGACTACCTTGAAGGAAAAAAAGTGGACGACCACCGCCCTCATCGTTTTATCGATTCTGACCTCTATAAAGTAATGGAAGGAGCTGCCTACTTAGCTCAATTACAAGATGACCCAGAACTTGAATCTCAATTCGACCGAATCGTTGAGGTCATTGCAGCAGCTCAGGAACCGGATGGTTATCTCTATCCTTCCCATACCACAAAAGTGGGGAGTGACAAAAACATGATGGGAAATAAGCCCTATACTTTTGTTGTACACAGTCATGAGCTTTACAACATGGGTCATCTTTACGAGGCGGCAATAGCCTATTTTCAAGCCACCGGGAAAGATAAACTTTTAAAAGTAGCTGAAAAAAATGCCCTTCATGTAAACCGGGTGTTTTTCGAAGGTGACCCAAAATACAATGACGGTAAACCGATCCGGCAAGCACCAGGACATCAGGAAATGGAATTGGCCCTGGTAAAATTATCGAATGTTACAGGTAAGAAACTTTATCTCGAAATGGCCGAGCAATTTTTAGAGATCCGTGGAAAAACCTATGTTCCTGACGGAGAAGGCGTCATGTCACCCACATACGCTCAACAACATGCTCCCCTGGAAAAACAAAGTGAGGCTGTCGGACATGCAGTTCGAGCGACTTACTTATATGCGGCAATGGCTGACATTGCGGCGTTAAAACAAAAGAATTCTTACACCAGAGCATTGCACCGTATTTGGGCCGATATTACAGATACCCGTATGCACATAACCGGAGGTTTAGGTGCTGTTCATGGAATTGAGGGTTTCGGCCCGCAGTATCTTTTACCAAATGCAGATGCGTTTAATGAAACCTGTGCCGCTGTAGGAAATGTGCTGTTTAACTTCAGGATGTTTTTAGTTCATCAAGACGCAAAATATCTCGATGTTGCTGAAGTATCCCTGCTCAACAATGTGCTGGCGGCAGTCAACCTGGAAGGAAACCGTTTTTTCTATGTTAACCCTCTCGAAGCAGACGGAAAATATCCATTTAATCATGGAACCGCGGGCCGGGCTCCATGGTTTGGAACTGCATGTTGTCCAAGTAACATGGCCCGACTTCTACCTCAGGTACAAGGGATGACCTATGCCCACAACGAAGAAAATCTTTATTTGGCCATGTATGCGGACACCTCCACAAGTTTAAAAATCGCCGGGACAGATTTAGCTATCAATCAAACAACCGACTACCCAAACGATGGAAAAATTAAGATTTCTCTTAATCCAAATAAACCATCAAAATTTAAGGTTCATCTTCGAATTCCCACCTGGGCTGGCACCCAATTTGTTCCTGGCAAACTTTATAAATATGTTAATCAAACAAAAGAAAATTGGAGCATCTCACTTAACGGAAAGAAGATCCCGGCAAAAGTTGAAAAAGGATTCGCAACCATCGAACGGAAATGGGAAAAAGGAGATCAAATAATACTAGATCTCCCTATGCCTCTACGAATCAATGAATGTGACAAGCGGGTTGAGGAAAACCAAAACCGTCTTGCATTCACTCGGGGCCCATTTGTTTTATGTGCTGAAGAAATTGATAATGGGGGAGCAACCCAGCGCTTCTTTCTCAATCAAGATAAAGTGGCAAAGAAGTATAGTTTAGCCAAAGTAAATCTTGCCAGCGGATCTTTTTCGCAAGTCAAAACAAAGGTTAATGCAATTAATGAATCAGGAGGAGAGGAAGATAAAAGCTTATCCTTGATTCCGTATTATGCATGGAACAATCGTAAACCTGGATCCATGACCATTTGGTTCCCCACGACTCCAAAACTTGCGGTTTTTGATCCTCACAAACTTCCTAAAAAAAGTGTATTTTCCAATATCAAAGCTTCCCACACATCCGACTTGGATACAGTTAGTGCGGTGGGTGATGGAAAAGAACCAAAATGGTCGAGTGGTAAAAATGTGCCACGCTGGACCAGTCGTCCACAACTTGGTAAAACACAATGGATCGAAGGACACTTTTCTGAATCAAAAAAGGTTCGCGATGTTGGCGTTTACTGGATGCAGGATCAGCAGGATGTAAAATTCCCCAAGGAATGGTCCCTCGAGATCAGAAACAAGGGTCAGTGGAAGCCTTTTGAATTATATGTTACGGATCGCTATGACAACCGGGCAAACCAGTATAATGTCGTTCATCCGGCCGCACCCCTAACCTGCGATGCCATCCGGATCAACATGGTACCTCAAGCAAATGCGGCTGTTGGAATTTTAGAGGTTCAAGTCGCTTTTGAAAAATAGGGTTTCTTAAAACTCCTAGGTATGATCTTTAGGTCTATTCCAACTCGACTCGTTTTTATCAGCCTGACACTGCTTTCAGTCTTTTCAATTCTATGTGCGAAAAAAACTTCTCTATGCGAAAAGCTCGAACAATCTATTCAGGGAAGAAAGCATGGATTCCTAGCCGGTAACCTTGCCTATTATGTGGGTGGGTTCCATGCAAGTTGGGAATTAATGGAGGATGAAACCATTGGTCTTACCCACCCCTTTTACCATGATCTCCGAAGTCGTGGAGTCGGGTTGCTCAATAGTCAACTTCCTGGAAGTGAACATACAGGCGTTGGAAATGACTACCGGGGCTGGGAATTCTACAAGGACACCCGCGTTCTTTACGGCAGTGTTATTATTAGGGACAAGGTATATAAAAACCCGAAGCCTACTCGAATGAGTTGGCGACCGGATAAAATGATTTGCGAGTATGAAATAAATGGAGTCACCATTCGCGAGGAAAAATTTATCAGTTCAAAAGACGCCGCTGCCTCAATCATAACTTCCTCTGAACCGATTACCCTCAGGTTTGAAGGGCACAGTTTTTATGTTCGTCACAGCGTTTCTTCGAATGCATCAATTCGATACGACTCATCGACAAATTCGATTCTCATCCTCGAAGGAGGAACCGTTCGCTCCCTTCCCGACCCCGACCGACCTGAAAGAATTGGCCCTTGTGTTTATCAGGGGATGACCACTGCCCTCTCCTCCTCCAAGGACTTTTCTAAAACCCTGAAACTCGATCAGGATGATCGGGGGGTATGGAAATATTCTTTTGAAATTCCGTGCGACTCACAGGGAGCTACTGTGTCCTGGTCCATGCACGACGAACAAAGCATTGCCAAGAATACAAGTAGAGAGACAAGCCTACTTGCACCGGAATTACTGACAGAGAAAACCGAAGAGATGAATAATATTCTTAGTCAAGAAATCCCACAGTTTCGCTGTAGTGATTCCAAATTTGCGGATATTTATTATTACCTCTGGTCTCTCCATATGATGTATTACATCAATGTACAAAAAGGATGGGAAATGGAAAACCATACCCAGTCTGCGGTGAACAACTTTCTCGGAATTCACCGGTATGATGCCTGTTTTCAAATAAAGGTGGGGGCATGGGCACGTGATAAGCAAAGGTTTGCCTATGGGAATGTCTTAACCTGGAAGCATTTGGTTGAAAATGGACGATACCGAGAGACAAATGACGGTCATATTTTTCTCTCCGACAACAAGGGCGTGGGTTGGCACTCGGGTGCCTATGGTGGAGAATTAGCCGAGCATGTCCTTGGCGCTTGGCAAATTTATCAACACACGGGCGATCGCGATTTTGTCCGCAAGTGCTACCAAGGATATTTCCGGAAAGTTTTCTGGAAGAACTTGGTTGGATTTGCCATGAATGACGCAGAAGTGGGAAGAGCCCTCGAAAAAATGGCGGTGATTTCTGGAAATAATTCAGATGTCGACCATTGGAAAAAACTAATCAACCAAGACCCAAAACACCTTCGACTCATGTTTGATCAACGTTGGGAAGCGAATGGACATAAAGATTATTTCATGGGTGGAAGAGATGGCATGCTCATGACCACCGCCTTTTGGGCAATGGGTTCCAAGCACTTCCCCCGCGAATATGCGGAAAGATTGATTCACTCATGGGCCTTAAACAAAGAACTTGGATTCTTCGGTGAGTTCTTTCCCTTAGCGATGGCGAAAAAATCAATGAGTCTTTTCAACTCTGCGGACGATCAGTCCTTTGGTTATACCCCGGATACAGCCTACTTCACCTTAGATGGAATATTTCGCCAAGGATTTCCAAAAATTGCTTCTGATCTGACTCTCAATCACTTGGAAAATTACAACTTTCATAAGGAATGGAAAATTCCTGTCGCACCAGAGGCCTACCGCCGTGACCTTGCCTTGTTTGGCGACCAATATTCCAATTTTAATGCCGGTAAAATCCTTCTCTTTATTGAAGGATTGGCTGGCTTATCCTATTCAATCCCGGACAATGTATTGCACATTAAGGACTCCATGCCCACCAATTGGGAATGGATGGAATTCGATATTCCTATAGGCAATCAAAATGGTTGGACACAAGTTCGATTCGAACGCAAAAAAGGTTTCCTGGGAGAGAAGAAAAAATCGATTACCGTATCCAATTGCCCACTTCGGGTTCAATTTGAGCCCTGGTTGGATCAAAGTGAACTTTCCAGGGATCCTAAATTGTACGGAGCGACTTTTACCGAGCAAAATGCAACCCATGCTGACTATCTGTCGTTTCTAGCCGATAAAAAGTCAGCCAAAACCTCAATTACTCTTTCTTTCAAATGATCTTTCAAAAAATCTGTCATTTGTTCCTTTTTTTTATTCCGTTTATTTTTTCCCTCTATGCGGAGAAACCAAATATTATTTTTGTTCTTGCGGATGATCTGGGCTGGGCCGAATTGGGTTGCTATGGAAACACTTTTAATGAAACACCCAACCTGGATAAACTAGCCAAGCAAGGAGTCCGTTTCACCCATGCCTATGCTGCGGCTCCTGTTTGTTCTCCTTACCGAGCCGCATTACTAACCGGTCAACACCCAGCCCGGGTGGGCATACTGGACTACCTCCGCCCGAATTCATCCAATGCCCTTCCGGTTAGCCAGCTAACCCTTCCTAAAATCCTAAAACGCAATGGCTATAACACAGGTATGGTCGGTAAGTGGCACCTGACTGGATATAAATATCAGGATGCACAATTTGAGGTACGACCCAAGAACCATGGCTTCGACTGGAATATCGGTAGTGAAATTAAGGGCGTTGGAAATGGAGCCAATTTTTGGCCTTATGTATTTCGAACCCAGCCGATTCGATGGTTGGATATTCCAAATAATCGAATGGGAAAAGGAGAATACTTAACCGATCGCTTAAACCTGGAAGCAGTTGATTTTATCGAGCGAAACAAAGAAAAACCATTCTTTCTCTACCTGAGTCACTATGCACCTCACACGATTTTAAACGGTCGGCCCGACCTTGTTGAAAAATACCGTAAAAAACATAAACCCGGCCCCAATGAACGCGAAAACTGTTACATCTGTAAAGATGCAGGACTGGAAGGAGATGCAGGAAATCACTGGGCCCAACACCATAACCCACACCTAGCTGCAATGCTTGAAAGTATTGACGACGGGGTTGGGCTCCTAATGAAGAAACTCGATTCTCTTGGCATTGCAGAAAACACCATTTTCATTTTTTCCAGTGACAATGGAGGAGAAACCAATGTCACATCCAATAGCCCCCTTCGGGGTGGGAAAAGTCAGTTATATGAGGGTGGTATTCGGGTTCCGCTAATTATTCGCTGGCCGGATGGAAATATTCCTCAAGCCAAAACCTGTACTCAACCGGTAGTCAACCATGACTTCTACCCCACCCTGCTTGAGGCAGCAGACATCAAAACCGATCCCAAGCAAAAACTGGATGGAGTATCCACATTGGCCACCTGGAAAAATCCCACTTCCGGTGTTTCGCGTAAATCCATACACTGGCACTACCCCCTTGATCGGCCCCATTTTCTTGGTGGAGTATCAAGTGGGGCCATCCGTAATGGCGATTGGAAATTAATTGAATATTTCGATCCGGCAAAGCCAGAAAAATTTGAGCTTTTTAATCTAAGAAATGATCCGTCTGAAAAAACAAACCTAGCAGGATCCAAACCGGAAGTTGTTCAAAATCTTTATCATGACTTGAACGGATGGCGTGAAAAAATTGGTGCACAGATACCGTCCCGACCTTTGCTTACTCAGACACGAAACCTCCTCTTCGGTGAACATTTCTCAGAAGGCCAGGTCAGTAAGAATTGGTTTTTTGAAAAAGAATGGCAGGTGGAAGGTGGAGTTCTATTACGCAACCAAATGGGAGGTACAAATAAACGGATTTTTTACAAAGATCCAAATTTCCAGGATGCTTTGATACGATTTGATTTTCAATTTAATGGAGCCACAGATATTCGCTTAATCACGGGTTCAAATGGTAGTTACAAGACCGAACTCCATATTCAAAAAGATAATTTTTTAATTCAAACCGCTCAGTACAAAAAAGAGAGATGGTTTCCGACGAGACATGGCGAGTGTGCTTTTGAGTTCAAAAAAGGCAAATGGTATACGATGACCATCGAATTTATCGGTGAACAAGTAATTGCTCACCTCGACCATAAACACATGATTTATGCAAAACACCCGACGATTAGAAATCTACGGACTGATCTTGCATTTCAAGTCGATCGAGCTGGAGCCTCCTTTGATAACCTGCAAGTTTTTCAAGTTGGGCAACATCCTGAACAAAATAATAATCTTGATCTAATTAAAGTGAATGAAGCTCGTAATAGTAATTTGTTAAATCTTAGAAAGACCCTCGACGAGCAATAATCGATGAAAATATATGTTCACAAAGAGGGTAAAAATTATGGTCCCTATTCGGTTTCTCAACTCAAAGAATATCTACAGGCAGGAAACTTCATTAAGGATGACCTCGCCTGCCACGACGGTGCTAATTGGGTCAAATTATCTGAAGTTCCTGGAATTGAAGAAGTAGCTAGCAACATCGTTCATGAACTCGACCTTAGCTCTTCAAAGCCTGACAACAATCTAGCTGTCGAAGCCCATATAAAGACAGACAATCAAAAGGTAAAACCTAATCGAAAAAGCCGCAAGAAGGCTTTGATCTTAACTGGGACAGTGCTGGCCTCAATTAGTTTGATCGGTATTCTTACCTCTCTCTTCATGGGGAACGGGCAAGATCAAATCGTTCATAAAAACGGTTCTGAAAAAGGACTCGAGAATATTTCATTGAAAGGCAAACCTGCTCCTATGTTTGCCACTTTTGACCCTCGTCCAGCAGCCCGTAAAATCGATGACTTTCTCTATGCAAATCTCGAAAAAGTAGAAGTCAGTCCAAATGATCAAATTAGCGACGAGCAATTTCTACGTAGGGCATACCTGAATGTCATTGGACGCATCCCCTCAATTTCGGAAGCTGATGAGTTTCATCAATCCACTTCCGAGGACAAGCACTCCTTGATCGTTCGCAAGTTACTTTATAATGATGCAGGATACACCGCACACCACTACCAGTTCTGGGCTGACCTTCTTCGTATTCCAACAGGAATCGACTATACTCTTTACTACCGTGAATGGATCAAAGATGAAATCAGAATTAACACCCCTTACGACGAACTTGCTAGGAAACTGGTAAGCGGACACGGACTTATTTTTGACAACCCTGCGGCGGCCTACTATTTGCGGGATGCTGGCATGGCGCTTGACAATATGTCCAACTCAGCACGCATATTTTTGGGCACCCGACTGGAATGTGCACAGTGTCACGATCACCCTTTTGATAAATGGACTCAAATGGACTACTTTCGTATGGCGGCCTACACCTATGACTTTGATGTTAGAATGGGCACGACAAAAGATTCAAATCGTCAAAAAATTTACCAGGATCTCAACAAAAGAAAATGGAAAGCCTACACTAAAGCAAGTGGTTTCGATGACTTCCCTCACCTTCATAATGAATCTAAAATAGAAGAGTGGTTGAGCCGACCCTTTGCCACCAAGTATTTAGAGAATAATAATCTCACTGAGGCTCAATTCAGAGAAGCTGCCATAAGAGGTTTTGCTGCGCGAAAAGAAATGGAGGAGTTTGATCAACCAGTATCCCAAAGCATCAATATGCTCTATGGTCATATTTCTAATGTGCAGGTTAAGCATCATAAAGATAAACCGCTGCAACTTCCACATGACTACCAATATGATGATGGTAAACCCGGTGATATTGTCATCCCCGATACTATGTTCGGTCCAGATATTCCAATTTTTGAAGACCCCAAGGATCGTAAAAATGCCTACGCAAAGTGGCTTACTTCCAAAGAAAATCCGCGTTTCACCCGAGTCATTGTCAACCGGTTGTGGAAGCGTGCATTTGGGCATGGCCTTTTTGAGCCGGTAGATAATTTGACTGACCGCACCGAAATCAGCCAACCCGAACTCCTCAGTTTTCTCGAAAGCCTAATGCAGGATCTTAACTATGATATTCGTGCTTTCCAGAATGTCCTTCTCCATACTGACCTTTTTAGACGGGAAATGCACTTGGAAGATCATTCAGCTGGTATGAAATTTCATTTTGCAGGTCCTCTCCTCAAGC
>JAOHKZ010000036.1 GCA_028101545.1 Opitutales bacterium
ACCCAAAATCAACAGATAAAAATGCGATGACCGGGATGGCGCTACTTTGCTATCTTGGTCATTGTGAATTACAGGATTCGCCTGATTATGGTCCAACTGTTCAGAAAGCTATTAACTTTATTACTTCCACGACTCCGGAACCAAACATTAATGGTGGTGCTGGATCCTACTCCCACCCAATTCGGGCTTATGCACTCTGTGAGGCCTACACCATGACTAAAATAAAAAAACTGGAGGAATTTGCCCGTCGGGCAACCCTTCACATCATTAACGGGCAAAATGAAAATGGTGGATGGGCTTACGGTTATGGCAAAGGGGTTGCCGCTCACACTGATTTATCGGTGACAGGCTGGAATATACAAGCTCTTAAAGCTGCTGCTTACACTGGCATTGAAATTTCCGGCTTAGATGAGGCAATGGATAAAGCTATAAAATATGTAATTGAGTGTCAGGACGAGCAGGGCAGGTTTGCTTATCAAAGAGGAAAAGGTGGCAAAGCTAGTTTGACTGGAGCAGGAGTGCTTTGCCTTCAAATTTGGAAGAATGCAAAATCTGAAGAAGCTAAAAAAGGCCTTGAATGGATTGTTCAAAACCAAGCTATAATAAAAGAGTGGAGTAAGGTTGATGTGTACGGATGGTACTATAACGCACAAGCTTGCTTTCAAGCGACCGGAGTATCAGGCGGTTCAAAATTCTGGAAGGCTTGGAATAAGGATTTTCAACAAACCGTTTGTGCAAATCAGGCACCTGATGGCCATTGGCCTCATGGTAACCATTTCCATGGTGATACAGATATTTACAGAACAACTATGGCTATCCTTATGCTTGAAGTTTATTACCGATACATGCCTACAACCCAAGTCTAGATAAATTTTTTTTGCTCCTAACTTGTAACACACTCCCAAATCCTATAAACTTCTTAAGATGAAAAATCTCATTTTAGCTTCTATCCTTTTATTAAACGCCGCTTTTTTTGCATTAGCCGAAAAAAAAGCTGACCATGAAATTACCATTTCCGGAAATGATACTATGCAATTTGATGTCAAAAATTTTGATGTAACTGCCGGGAATAAAGTGAAGATCATTTTCAAAAATACTGGTAAATTACCCAAAATTGCGATGGGGCATAACTTAGTTTTATTGAAAAAAGGTGTAACAGCCATCGCTTTTGGACAGAAAGCATTGGGTGCAGGTGCGAATGCAGTAAACCCTTTGCCAGACTCTCTTAAAGGTGATGTTATAGCCAATACCAAACTACTCGGCCCCGGCGAAGAAGAAATCGTTTCTTTTACAGCCCCTTCAGAAAAAGGTGCTTATGAATATGTATGCACTTTCCCTGGTCATTATGCTTTGATGAGGGGAACTATGACTGTAAAATAGCGTAAACTCTAAAGCTATACTTTAAGGCAATCTACATTTGCCTACTTGACAATTCAGTCTTTGGTCGAGATATCAATGGTATGTCCATTGAACAAGAAAAAAAGTTTTTGAAGGAAGCTGAAGCCAAAGGGCTTTACTCGTGCCTAGCGGCTTACACTAAACTATCTGGTCCAGGCTGGCTTCAGAGCGCGATTACACTCGGTGGTGGCTCACTTGCATCCAGTCTATTTCTTGGAGTTCTTGCCGGCTATTCCCTTCTTTGGCTCCAACCAATTGCGATTATACTTGGTATTATTATGCTAAGTGCGATTAGCCATGTAACTCTTTCAACAGGACAAAGCCCTTTCGTTTCAATCAATACTGAAATTAATCCAGTTTTGGGATGGGGGTGGGCGATTGCCACCATAATGGCTAATATCGTTTGGTGTTTACCTCAATTCACTCTTGGAACAGCCGCAGTTACACAAAACTTAATACCCGCCTTGAACAATACCGGAGGTAAAGTTTTAGTTGTACTTACCTTATTGATTATCGCAGGAATAGTCATCTGGGCATACGATCGAGGAAACAAAGGAGTTAAAGTTTTTGATTTAATCCTTAAAATAATGGTCGGGTTGGTAGTTATATCCTTCTTCGGAGTTGTTGTTAAAATGGGTACAGCCGGAAATTTACCTTGGGGAGAAATTGTCCAAGGTTTCATTCCAAATTTATCTCTCCTTAACCAACCCGATGAAGTATATATAAACTTCCTTAATCAAACAGGTGATTTTCGTACCTTTTGGGAAGATAAAATTGTAAATATGCAAAGAGATGTAATGATTGCTGCCGCCGCAACAGCAGTGGGAATTAACATGACGTTCTTTATGCCCTTTGTTCTCCTTAACCGAAAATGGGGAAGAGAGCATAGAGGTTTAGCAAAATTTGATTTATGGACCGCCCTGCTTATTCCCTATGTAGTGGCAACTTCATGTGTAGTTATTGCTGCTGGTTCTCAATTTAATGGCAAACCAGAATCTGCATACCAAGATTATGAAAACAGAATTCTCCACCCAAATTTAGTAAAAGGATATAACCAATTTATTACTGAAAGACTGGAGCTCGAATTTGGAAAAGATCAATTTACTAACTTAGCTCCTGTTCAAAAAAAGGAACAATTCTTAGCAGTACCCGAATCTGATAAACAACTGGCTGCGATGTTGGTAAAAAGGGATGCTTTTAATCTTGCAGCATCCCTTGAGTCATTAATGGAAAACAAAACCTTTTCTCACTATATTTTCGGGTTAGGTGTGGTGGGTATGGCACTCTCTACTATTATAATTCTGATGACTATTAACGGTCATGCCATCTGTGAAGTACTTGGGAAACCACACAAAGGTCCCGCATTCCTTGCTGGAGCATATATCGCTGGCATTGGTGTACTCGGTCCATTCGTTTGGAGTGATGCTGCCTTTTGGCTTGCTGTACCAACATCGATTCTTGGTTTCACCCTTATTCCAGTCGCCTACCTTAGCTTTTTTCTTCTGATTAACAGTAAAAAAGTATTGGGGAGAGAAAGGCCAAATGGATTGGGAAGAATCATTTGGAATGTTGGATTACTTCTATCATTATCCATAATGGGGAGTGCCGCGTTTTATGTTGCATGGAATAAAAGTTGGGGTGAATTTCAGTTTGGAAAAATTGCACTGATTGGTTTTGGAATCTTACTCCTCATAGGTCACTTTTCACTTCAGAGTAAAAAATTACATAAAAAAACGGAAGCAATGGACTTAAAAATTCAACAATTAAAAAAGAAACTAGACTCTTTTAAAAGTTGAATTAAAAGAATTCACTTTCCTTGATCGTAGTTTATTTTTTAGTTTCTAACGGAACCCATTTTCTCTGCTCCCCGTTCGAACCAATTTTAGAAGATAAAACCCAGGCTTCTCCCGTGGAGGTGTCTAACTTTACCAATCTTTTATAAAGAAAAGGCTTTGCGTCCTCGGAATAATATTCAGCACTAATTATTTGATATTTACCATTTTTATTAGATAAAGAGGCAAAGCTTGGTGGTGGAGGGATATTCATAGGCAAATTTGGACGAGATCCGGGAACCAAAGAAGGGGGAGACTGCCCTATTGCATTAGAAAATAAGCCAATAAAACTCAGCACAGATAGAAGGATAAGGTTTCGTAATGATTTCATTTTTGATAATTAGAGATTAGTTATTCATTGAATTAAATAACAGTTTTTTCAACTTTGGTTGCTTGGATTTAAAGTAACCATCCAAGTATCTCCAAAATGTATTCATTTAACACAAGTTAAATCTTCAAGACTCCCCAAAATAAAAAAGCCGTCGACCTTGCCCAAGTCGACGGCTAGTTTTTAATTTGTGCATAAAAGCACAACACTTTAATCCGTGCTACGAACAATATTTGGATTATTTGGCACACAAAAGCAAAAGGAAAGATTACTTATTTAACTTTTTAATTAAATAATGTGCAGTAAAGTTAAATACATGCTCAAATAACAGAAAAGTGCACTCCCCCCCTCTGGAAGAAAATTATTGCTCTTCCTCTTGGATAAAAACTACAGCTTGGTACCAGTATTCCTGATCTTTAATAGGTCCACCAAGACATTGCCATCTGGCAGATGATCTGAAAATAAATCCTTCTGTATCTTTGTACTCCTTTTGAATACTATTATTTACGATATCGCTTAGTTCTTTTACAGAGGATGCCTTGATTACTTTATATTTCCTTTGAACTGTTATCATTTCTATCGAATTATCTAATTTAACCTTATTGACCAAAAAGTATTCAACCAATCTTTCCTAAAAGTTATTACTGTGATCAATACTTTTTTTTGAAAAATAGGTCAGTTCTAAGATCGAAACTTTTATAAAACTGACGGAGTTCATTCAGAAATTGTTTTTAAATCATGAGAAACAGCTCGTGATTACCAAAAATCAATATTTCTAAATAAAAACCACCAATCATGTTGATCAACAGCAGGTGAATCGAATAGCTTTTAGATCATAGATTTATTAATTTGAATCTAAAATCATACAATCTACGAATAAACAAATGTTGTTATTACTTTTGACCCAAAAAATGAAGTCTAAATTAGACATATAAAAAAACAAATCTATGGTAAGCAAAACTCTACCCAATAAAAAATCAGAGGTACTTTCTGAAAATGATGTTCAATCAATCAGCGACCTAAAAGATACTTTCACTGCAATCAAAAACGAGCTTGGTAAAGTGATTATCGGGCAAGAAGATGCTATTGAAAGGATCTTTCTTTGCATGCTTTCTAAAGGACATTCACTTCTTATGGGAGTGCCTGGTTTAGCCAAGACACTTCTAGTCAATTCCATTGCCCAGGTAACTTCATTATCTTTTGGACGGATTCAATTTACTCCCGACCTTATGCCCTCTGATGTTACTGGCACCGAGATTCTGCAGAATAAAAAAGATGGAAAAGGAAGGGAATTTACATTTATAAAGGGTCCAATTTTTGCCAATGTAATCCTCGCTGACGAGATCAATAGAACGCCCCCCAAGACTCAGTCAGCTTTATTGGAGGCAATGCAGGAAAAAAGAGTGACCGTTGCTGGGACTAATCATCAACTTCAAGAACCCTTCTTTGTTCTCGCCACCCAAAACCCAATAGAACAAGAAGGTACATACCCACTTCCAGAAGCCCAATTGGACCGCTTTATGTTTCTTATTCGAATGGATTACCCGTCCCGAAATGAAGAAATTGCAATCGCAAAGAACACAACTATTGGATCCCTGCCCAAGCTGAAGAAGGTCATTTTAGGTAAGAAACTCAAGGAATTCCAACAACTTGTTGAACGCGTACCCGTACCCGATCATGTTCACGAACTGGCAGTCGATTTGGTTCGAAGAACCCGCCCAAATACCGATGAATCCCCTGCCTGGCTCAAGAAACTTGTTCAATGGGGAGCTGGACCAAGAGCCATTCAGTATCTCGTAAAGGGAGCAAAGGCACGGGCCGTTCTCGAAGGTAACTATATGACATCCATGGAAGATGTAGAAAAAGTTGCTGAACCCGTTCTTTCTCATCGGATTCTGACTAATTTCCATGCCCGTTCCGAAGGTATGGACAGTACTGAAGTTGTTACGCGATTGATCGAAGACGCAAGGAAAGAAAAAAGATAAAGAATGCCAAGACGCAGAAAAAGCTACTCTCATTATGTCGATCAAGATTCTCTTAACCGAATTTCCGGAGAACCCCTGCTTACCCCCTACCCCATGGAAGGGAGTATATCTGGTCACCATCGAAGTCCCCATAAAGGATCGAGCGTAGAATTTGCAGAGTATCGAGAATACACCGAGGGCGAAGATCCGAAAAGAATGGACTGGCGGGTGTTTGCCAGAACCGATCGTTATTATCTCAAGGAATACGAAGCCGAAACAAACTTGAGAGCTCACTTCGCTCTCGACTGCAGTGGTTCGATGAATTTCGGGGATAGCATAAGTAAATTTGAGTTTTCAAAAAAACTTCTAAGCACACTAGCATACCTTTATGTTGGTCAGGGGGATGCGGTAGGAATGCACACTATCCGAGACCGCAAAACCCAGGTTTTACCCGCCAAAAGAAACCCTTCTCAAATTCAGGAAATCCTCGAAATTATTGGTCCCCTCAAACCAAAAGGCGAAACTCGTCTGGCCGCATCGCTTCATGAGATTGCCGAGACCGTACGGATGCGTGCTACGATCTTCGTAGTTTCCGATATGCTTGATGAACCAGAAGAAATCTTGGATGGAGTTCTCCACCTTAGAGACCGCAAACATGAGGTCGTGCTCTTTCATATTTTCGACCCTCAAGAAATCAACTTTACCTTTGACAGACCAACCCGATTTGTGGACATGGAAGGAGGGGGTTCCCTCATTACCGAACCGACTGTCATCCGGGCAGAATATCTCGCCCGCTTAAATGCCCATGTCGATCAAATCAAAAAAGGTTGCCTGGAATCTCAGGCCAGCTATCACCAAGTTCTCACGGACAGCCCGGTGGTTAAAGTAATTGATGATTTCTCTGCCGGTCGCATGGGTGGCAAAGCAGCATGACTTTTCTTCAACCAATTGCCCTGCTTGGGCTCCTATTTGCCCTGGCCCCTATAATCATTCATCTCCTGAATCTACTCAGGCACCGAACTGTACCTTGGGCAGCTACCCGCTTTCTCTTCCAAGCCCGAAAGAGTTCTTCCCGTCTATCGAAACTGAAAAGATGGCTTACCCTTTTTTTAAGAGTACTGGCCTTGGCCGCACTCGCTTTGATGATCGCTCGACCCATGACGGGAGGTGATTCCCTTTTCTCCCTTTCCAATGGAAGCCCGGAAGTACTTGTCCTTGTTCTCGACAGATCCGCGAGTATGGAAACAACTACGGAAAAGGATTCCCTGACCAAAAGACAGAAAGCACTCGAAGCTTTTCAATCATTTGCTAGACCATGGACGGAAAGCCGACTTGTGGTTCTCGACTCCGCTTTGGAGGAACCTTTTATTATCGATCGTGCGGACTCCATCAAAAATGAAGCCCTGCAGCGGTTTTTCGGACCGACCGATACTGCAGCCGACCTGCCCGGCTCCCTCTTGAAGACTTTACAATGGTTAGAAGAAACAGGAGTTGGTACAGCTGAGATCCTTGTAGTCTCGGACATGCAAAGCAGCAACTGGGAACTGGAACGAAATGCAAATGTAATGGAAAAAATAAACCGAACACTTTCCCAAAAAAAAGATTTTTGGAAACTGAACTTCCTTACCATGGCGGACCCACCACCCTACAACCTTAGTTTGTCAGTAGATCAAATTAATCGGATGCCTAACAAGGTTGAACCGGTCTTGAACTTGCGGAAAAAAGGACAAGGAAAAGAGGAGGTTCGATTATCTACTCAAACGAATGGTAAATCGAATATACTTGAAGTTAAATTGGAATCTCAAAGCGTACTTTGGCGCCCTGCATTTGACCTTAAGAATGAACCGGATGAAGGATGGATTTCAATCGCCTGCCCAGATGACTTTTGTCAATACGACAATATCTGCTACCTGACCTATGGCTCTACCGAACCGCCACAAGTTGGGGTACGGGCTTCCAACCCAAGAACCAGTCTGATTCTTCGTTCAGCTTCTCAATCCCAACAAGGTGACCTTGCAGATTCCCTTCCTTTGAGTGGTTTCGGAGAGAAGGATGTACTTTCCCGAAAAATCCTCGTCCATCAAGGGGAAATTAATTCGGAGGTTGAGAAAGTCCTCGAAGAATTTGTTATCAAGGGTGGACGCCTTGTTCTCTTTCCAAGCGAAACAAAAAGTTCGAATATTTCAAAATTATTTTCCTGGAATCCTCTCGAAGAAAAGCAAAAAGATGAATTTTTTTCAGTCAACAATTGGAGGGAAGATTCTGGAATTCTCGCAAATTCTTCAGACGGAAACCGTCTCCCACTTGACCGCCTTGAAATCATAAGGCGCCGAACTCCAAAACAAGGTGAGACGCTCGCCTATTACTCCGATGGTAAGCCCTTCCTCTCCAGCCTGACCCTCGGGCAAGGTGTTATCTATGCCTTTTCAACCCTTCCTTTAGATAGTTGGTCAAGCATGTCCAATGGCTATGTCATCGTCCCTGCTCTCCAACGACTGATTGAGGAGTCCTCATCAGCCAACTCCTTTATCCAGTCTTGGTTTTGCGGAGAAAAGGAATCCAAAGAAACCACGCTATTCGAACCCATTGGTGATGCAAAAGATAATGTTCCCTATCTCCATGCTGGTATTTACAGAATTAATGGAAGGCTTACTGCGATAAACCGTCCCAAGACCGAAAATGATACCTTATTCCTGAAGGTTGAACAAATCCTCGAAAAACTCCCAAATATTTCCTCACGCATATTAGAAGACGAGTCTTCATCGGGCTCAATTGAGCGATCGGAAGTCTGGTCCCTCTTTCTTACTCTCTGCCTGTTCCTGCTCTTGGGTGAGGCATTTTTAGGTCAACCGGCAATGGTCTCTAAAAAAAAGGCCTCTTCAATCAATGCTTGAATTTTTTAACTGGCGGCTTACTTGGGGTTGGTTCGACCTTTTACTGGTCATATTTGTACTATCTCTCAGCATATTTCTTTCCTCCCGTACTTGGAACCGTTCTGGGAAAAAGAAAAGTATTCTTGCTCTTGAAATCTTTCGCTTCTGGATCGTTACCTTGATCCTAATTACTCTCTTCAACCCTGAAAAAGTGAATAAACAGGAGAAACAGGACCCTCCTGAAATTCTCTGCCTGCTCGATGTATCAGGCAGTATGAATACCCTCGACACAAAAGACTCAAACGGTTCCATCAAATCGCGAATTGAATGGGCTCGCAATGCCATTAATTCAGAATGGAAGAATAAACTTGAACAGAATTCGACTGTCACCCTAAAACCATTTTCATCTGAACAAGGTACTGATGCAACAGATCTCGCTCTCGCACTTGAAGAATCCTTGGAAGGGGGAAATAATCTCAAGGCGATTCTTTTCCTTTCCGATGGAGACTCAAATACTGGCCCCTCCGTTCTTTCATTGGCGGGGAAATGCCGGGCGGATTCGGTTCCGGTATACAGCATACAAATCGGTGCCACAAAGCCACTACCCGATCTTTCACTTGATGATGCCTTTGCCCCCTCATTTGCTCTGCAGGATGAAAAAATCACTATTAATTATCGAGTCAGTAACACATTCGAAAACCGGCAGGAGTCTAGCCTCAGGCTTTTTGTAAACAACGAACTGGTAACTCAAAAACCCTTACTAATTCCCGCTTCGGAAGACATCGCTGGGAGCATTGCCTGGATGCCTCCATCCGAAGGGAACTATGAACTAAAAGTCTCCGTGCAAGAGGTTCAAGGTGAAAGCTTACCGGGAAATAACCAAAAGATAATATCCACTCGGGTTGAAAATAAGATAATCAAAGCTCTTATCGTAGATTCTTTCCCCCGTTGGGAATATCGTTTTTTACGAAACGCTCTGGACAGGGATCCAGGGATTGACATGAAATGCGTTCTTTTCCATCCCGGTATTTCCACAGGAGAAGGAAAGGGCTATCTGCCCGGATTCCCCACCAACAAGGATGAACTAGCCTCATTCGATGTCGTTTTTCTGGGAGATGTAGGACTGGGTGAAAACGAACTTAGCGAGGAACAATGTCAAAACCTAGACGAGCTAGTTCGTCTGCAAGCTTCCGGGTTGGTTTTCCTTCCTGGCCGGCGAGGAAGGCAATTGTCCTTCACCGATTCTCCAATATCCGATCTTTTACCCGTCATTTATGACCCTGAAAAACCCACGGGTCTCGGAACATCGAACCCTTCCTACTTGGAGCTTACGGCACGCGGTAAAGATCATTGGCTAACCAACCTCCGGGGAGCAGGAGAACCAGACCGGCAATTCTGGGACAGACTTCCCGGGTTTCACTGGTCTGCCATAGTTAGTAAAAGTAGACCCGGCTCCGAGGTCTTGGCCGTTCATTCCAATTTTCGTAATGACTGGGGACGTATGCCCACGTTGGCTATCCGCTTCGCCGGAGCCGGAAAAACCCTCTTTCTTGGGAGTGACGGTGCATGGCGATGGAGACGAGGAGTTGAAGACAAATACCACTACCGTTTCTGGAGCCAAGTTGTACGTTGGATGGCTCATGGGAGATATTTAGCAGAAAAAGAGGGTATTCGTTTAATCCCTGATCCAGAGAGACCTAAGTCCGGGGAAAATGTTTTTGTCCGCTGTATCGTTTTGGATAAGGCCGGCTTTCCAATGGAGGATGGTGAGGTGGACGGTCTGATTATTCACCCGAACGGACAAAGGGAAAGCCTTCGCTTCACAGCTGAGGAAGAAGGACCGGGCGTATACCTCGGCTCGTTCAAGGCTCGTGAACAAGGTGACCTTCGCATGAAGGTCAAGACTTTGCCTGCGGAAAGAGAATTGGAAATGACCCTTAAAGTAGAAAGGCAAACGAAAGAGAAACTAGGACAACCTGTAGTATCCCGCGACTTACTTCAGTTAGCCAGATTAACCGGGGGGAAATCAGTAAACTATCAAGAGTATGAAGAGGTAACCCAAGCACTTTCCTTTCTTCCGGACCCACAAGACGTGATTCAAATCCATCGTCTGCGCACGGATACCGCATGGGGGCTTTTTCTCTTTGGCTTACTCGTAATTTACTGGACCGGGCGCAAGCTGGTTGGAATGATTTAAAAAGATGAAGGAATTGAAGCAAAAAAACAAAGAATCACCTCAATCAACGAGAGATGACTCCCTGCCCTCTTCTTTAATTGAATCACTTGCATATCTGACAAACCTCTCCCGTAGAATCTTTTCAACCCGATTCGGATCTCTTTTAGTGGTTTCTCTCTGTCTATCTTGGTTGGTTCTTTTTATTTCAGACCGGTTATGGGATACCCCCATCGGCGTTCGATTACTTTTGAGTGGTACGGGCTGGCTTTGCGCGGTTTTCTTTGGCTGGATGATTCGCAGAAAAGCTTTTTTGAGAACCTCCTCTTCCAAATGGCTAGCCAAACAAGTAAGAACTAAGTTCGGCGGACCGGGTGATCGTTTCTTAGGTATTATTGAATTGGCGGAAAAAAGAAATATAGATTCTCCGCACTATTCAGAATCCCTTTACAAAGCCGCTCTCCAACGGGTCGAAAAAGAGATTTCTAAACTCTCACTTTCAGATACATTTGACCGACTGCCAGGCAGGCGGGCTGGCATTGCAGCAATACTTTGCCTGTTTGCCACACTAGCCTGCTTTTACACCTACCCCGGACTTGCCCAAAACACATCTCTCCGATGGGCATCACCCTGGTCAGACCTTCAACGCAAAACCCTCACTCGGTTTTCCGAATTTCCCTCTACTCTCTATACAGCAAAAGGAGAAACAAAAGTCTTTCCGCTTACTTTAGCCAATGATTCAGAAAAAAAACCCGATGAGATTCAACTCAGTGGTCCCGATGATCTTATTCTCAATGCCGGTAGGCAGGAGAACTCTTATGAATTCATTATACCGGGCCAGCAAAACACCAAAAAATTTAAACTCAAAGCCGGAGACTACAGAGGCGAAATAACTTTGGTTCCTCTTTCCCGCCCAAGCATAGTACTTTCCCAGGCAACCATTTCCTACCCGCAGTATTTATCTCTTCCTGATTATAGAACCGACGCATTTACAAGATCAGTCTCTTTCCCTATTGGTTCCGATTTGATTATCAAAGGTCAAACGGATCGGGTGCTCTCGAATGTCACTGCTTCCACCGACACCGATCCAATCGATTCGGAGAAAGAAAAGAAATCATATCGTATTCTATTAAACGATGTCAAAAAAGACCAGTCAGTCGAAATTGGTTTCGTTGATCAGTTTGGTCTTAAGCCCGAACAAAATCACTTCATTGATTTAGTGGCAAATGCAGATACTCCTCCAACCGTTGAGATCAGCAAGTTGCCCCCTGAATCTTCAATCCTGCTGCTCGAAACCAAAACCCTTGAGATCATAGCAAAGGATGACTTTGGGGTCGCCGAAAGCCGGCTGAAGATGACAGCCATCCGCGGGAACGACCTAATTTTCGATAGCACACTTTATATTCAAAACGAAAAAGAAAGTAACCTTACGACAACCAACTTTGATTTCCCCTTCGATCCAAGACTCTTTTCACTCCAAGATGGAGATATCGCAGAATTTAGTGCCCAAGCCCTCGATCGGATGCCTGACCGGGAATTGAGTTCTTCGCGAACAGTAAGGTTTTTCGTCGTAGGTCCCGAAAAGCATGCCCAACTTATTCGGGCAAGAATGGAGGCAATTATTTCTCGTACTTCCGAAATTGCTCGTGAACAAGAAAGCCTCCTGATGGAAACAATCGAAATCGAACAAATGGTAGATGAGAACGAAGAATCAATCGATCCGAAGACGGAACAAAAACTTTCAAAATTGGCCGACATGCAAAGAGCAAACTCACGCAACCTCAGAAATAATGCCGATGAAGGAATGGAGGTCCTTGAAGAGGCTGCAAAAAATCCGATTTTTGATCAGAAAGCTATTAAAGATTTTACAGAAACTTTGGAAAGGATGAAAGATGTCGCCTCCAGTAAAATGAATCTCGCCAGTTCAAAGATGAACGAAGCCAAAGCATCTCCTCCCTCCTCGGCCTCGGAGTCACTCTCCAAAGCTGAACAACTCGAGCGCGAAGCTATTAGCGAACTTCAGGAAATACTGGCTGACAGTTCGAAGCAACTCGACAGGCTCGAAGCTCTTAATTTTGCCCAACGACTTCGCAAGATAGAGCAGACCGAAAATAAATTAACTCAGAGGATACTCAAAATACTTCCTTCATCTATTGGAGCAAATATTGAAAAGCTAACGCCGGGGATTTCGAAAGAAAAAGACAGGATGGAAATGATGCAATTTGACACCCATCTAGAGGCAGGAGAAATCCAGAACGAAATTAGTCGTTTTCATGAAAGAACGGGCAGAGAAGTCTATGGAGAAGTAAGTAAACTGATGTCGGAGGAAAAGATTGTAAGTGGATTACTGCTGGTCTCGCGCAAAATTGAACGTAATGTTGCCTTTGAGGCTATGGACTCGCTCGAATTATGGGCAAATAAATTCAAAGTCTGGGCAGACATGCTAGATTCACAAATCTCTCCACCTAGTCAAGGACAAGGTCAGGGCCAGGGTAAGGAGATGGGAAAAGACATCACAGAACAAATCCTCGCTCTTTTGAAAATCCGCGATGGTCAAGGGGATATAATCAAGAAGACTAAAATTGTAAATAGTGACAACTTTCAAGCGAACCGTGAAAACTGGACAAACACCCTTAACGACCAACAACAAGAGCTCATGCTCGATTTGACCGATGTTCAAATCGAGCTAGCCGAAGAAAGTCTCAATCCGCTATTTGACGATGCTCATACTGCAATGTCCGAATCGGCTACTGGTTTAAAAAAAGGCGAAGCAGGAGAAGTAACACAAAAAGCCCAAACTGAATCCAAGGTTATTGTAACCGACCTAATCAATCTACTTTTGGAGCCAAATGGCTCCCCACAATCGAATACTCAGGGACTCAGTATGACAGCTATGCAATTTCTAATGCAGCAACTCGGAAAAGGAGGTGAAGGAAAAGCACCGACCATGACGCCTGGGAAGTCAGGAGGGGGTTCAAACCAAGGGGGAACATCCAACCGCGAACTTGAGGAAAATACAGGTAAAGTCCTGAATTTACCATCAGACTCCCGAAAATCACGCAAAAGCGGAGGAATGTCACAATCCCCACCCCCTGAGTTCAAAAAAATTATGGAAAATTATTTTAAAAACATAGAGGAATGAAGAGAAAACTTTTACTTACGCTTCTTTTATATTATTCGCTTTTTTCCTCACTTGGCGGACAGGATCTTTTCGAACAATCAAATGATTCACTGGTTCAGGAGATTGACGGGACATACCGTAAAGGCCTTGAGTTTCTAGCCGAAAACCAGGAAGAGACAGGTTGTTGGACGGACAATTCCTATGGTTCTCAACCGGGAGTGGTCGGAATGGCGATCCTTGCATTTCTAGCCCGTGGCGACGACCCAGAGTTCGGTCCGTACCGATTGCATGTAAAAAGAGCCATGAATTTTCTTCTCAAACAGCAGAATCAGGAAACTGGGTATATAGGCAGCTCAATGTACAATCATGGGTTTGCCACTCTTGCCCTGGCTGAAGCGTATGGGCTTACGAATGATCTCAGGCTTGGCCCCGCTCTCGAAAAAGCTTCCAAGCTGATCGTCTCCTCTCAAAAATCTAACCCTAAAGGAGGGTGGAGATACAGCCCTGATAGTCAAGATGCAGACAGTACTATTTCGGGTGCTCAGCTGGTAGCTTTATTTGCGGCCCGTAACGCAGGCATAAAAGTACCCGAAGAGGCGATTGAAAAAGGTAAGGCCTTCCTTCTCTCCTGTCAGGATTCAAACGGTGGCTTTGGATACACGGCTGCAAGCGGGGCCAACCTGCCCCGATCAGCTATTGGCTCACTCATTTTATCCCTGGCCAAAGATACCAATACGGATGCTTACCGAAATTCTGTCGAGTTCCTTAAAGAAAATTCACAGTTCGGTGATCAGGGCCATCAATACTACAGCCTATATTACACCTCACAAGCAATGTTCAGGGCGAGCCCATCTTTGTGGAACTCCTGGAATTCCCAAAACTTCAAACGCCTTCAGTCCACCCAAACAGAAAAAGGTTCATGGAACGGGAATTATGGTCAAACATTCGCCACTTCAGCTGCTCTGCTTTCGTTAGCTTTAAACTATCGTTATTTACCAATTTACGAAAGATGAAATTTTACCATAGTATATTAACCTTCTTTATCGTTTTTTATTTACAGGATAATCTTTGGTCCGAACAAGCAGGATCAGTTACATCCAATAGCAGTGAAAAGGATACAAATCAAAGCAGTCTGACCGATGAGCAATATGGCGGGTTGGAAAAAATTCGTTTATTCGATGGCTCTGAATTAACGGGTCGTTTAATCAAACTTGATAAAAATCAAAATTTGCATTGGGAAAATAAAGCCGTCTCTGACCCGATAAACTTTAAATTTAAATCCGTCTCTAATATTTCCTTTAATCGTCTTTCTAGAACTCAAATTCCTCCAGAATTAAAATCCCTTAGGCTGTACTTAAGAAATGGGGATAAATTAAGATGCAGATTTAAAAAATTAACGAATAATCATTTTTTTGTTGAAACAGGGTTTTCGAACTCACTTAAAATCCCACTTTTTGCAGTTCGAAAAGTCGAGTTTCTCCCATCCACCTATCTCACACTTTATGATTCATCTTTTGGTTTGGAGAACTGGAAAAAAAGTAACAATAAATCCTGGACCTATCAAAACGGTGACCTTGTTTCAGTTTTCTCGGGAAGTGTGGGAACAAAGTTATCTACGAAAGAGGCACTTGAAATTGAATTTAAAGCCGAATGGGAAAGATCATTTTATTTAGCCCTGCGAATTTTTGCGGATTCAGATGGATCCAGTTATGGAAATGTCGGTTACCATTTATCTTTTTCAAATAATCGACTAAACCTTCAGGTAAACAAAAGAAAAAAAGGAAGAATAATAAGAGAGACTTTAGGGTCGACCATGGTGAATGATATGATGGAAAATAAGAAAGCCACTTTTCGTATCCTCGCCCATCGTCAAAAAAAAGAATTTATAATCTTTATTGATAATAAGATGATCGCCCGATGGAAAGATTCCACGCAAGACTTTCAGCCCGATCAAAACGGAATTCTTTTTATCAACCAGGGCGGGAACTCTTATATTCGACTGCAGGAAGTAAATATTTCGGGGTGGGATGGAAAATTCTTTCCATCCGAAGAAAAAGAAAATAATGCCACCCAAAAATCTAACTATTTAATTTTCAACAATGGTGACTCCACCCCCGTTTCTTCAATTACTGGAGAAAAACAAAGTTTCTCAGCGAGTACAAAAAGAGGGTCTTTCAAAATACCATTGAATAGAATTAGGCATATCATTTTCGCATCGACCGAGCAGAAATTACTCGAAACCGAAACATCCGAGCAATTATTGCTGTCACAATCTTTAGGGCAAATTAGTTTCAGGCTTAACTCTATTACCAAGCAAAATTTGTTTGGAGTGCATCCATTTTTTGGAGATTTCACGCTCAACCTAAACAATTGTAGGCAACTAAAATGCAACCAGCATGTACTCAGGCGAACCAAATACCTTGAAGGCTTAAAAGAAGTTCATGAAGCACTCCATATGCAAAAACCGGACATAGCCCTTTCTATCCTTGGACAATTACCTTCCAATCAACGCTCATGGTATTGGAACCGATTGTCGTTCCTTGCCAAAAGTATGCAATCTCCAGAAATCCTTAGTTTCACCCCGCACCCTGAGAAAGAACTTCTCTCCACTTCTTTCGCGGGAAATAGTCAGACCATTTTATCCACTTCCAACGGAGGGGAATATACTCTGTGGGATGGCCATACTAAATTGGCCTCCGGTATCTTTACGAATGGTAAATTGAACCCATCAGAAATGGGGCGTTTTTCAAACGAAGAACAACAAGCCGTTCAAATTACCCATCCGTTTTGGTTAGGTGAAACTGAAATCACGCAGGCTCAATTTGCGGCGATCATCCCACCTGAAAAGAGTAACCCGAAAGACAGAAATTCATCATTGCCAATGATTTGTAATTGGTTTGATGCCCAGCGTTTTTGTGAAAAGCTGAATGAATTAGAAGATACACCCCCAGGGTATTCTTGGAGACTACCCACAGAAGCGGAGTGGGAACGGGCATGCCGCTCAGATTCGACCGGACCATTTTGTTACAGCAAAACAGAAGATTTCACTCAAGATGAAGGACTGCAACAGAAACACCTTAGTAAATATGGTTGGTTTATACAGAATGCTTCAGGTGAAATTCATCCAGTAAAACAAAAGCTCCCCAATGCATTTGGTCTGTATGACATGCATGGCAATGTATGGGAATGGTGCCTCGATGCCACCGCTAACGAAAAGTCCGAACTTCTCAAAAACAGAATTCCCGGTTCAATCAACCCCTATTCCCCAAAAGGCGATTGGAGGATACTTCGAGGAGGGTGCTATGATTTAGATTTTACCCGTTGCCGGTCAGCTTATCGGGGAGCTAATTCACCCGCCACTGTTAATGGCGACCGGGGATTCCGCATCGCCTTGGGACCGGACCAGTATCATGAGCATAATACCACTGTGCCCAAAGATGCTCTACAGGTTATCAATCTGGAAAAGTACCAGTTGAAATTGAAACCCATCAGCCCAAAAACATTCCTAATGGGTAGCCCGAGTCAATTAACTGCACCCCAGGCAATTACAAGTTCTTCGGGTGACCAGTTGATCACCGGGTCAATAAGTGGACAATTGGGGACTACTGATTTTTCTGGCCAGCCAATCAAAAAAATTGCTGATCTAAATTCCTCAATTTCTTCGCTTTGTTCATCCCCCGACAATCAGTTTATAATTGCCGGCTGTAAGAATGGAAATGTTCATTTTTTTGGCAACAAACCAATATCCTTAATTCGTTCTTTTAAAGATCATAATTTCGCAATAACGGACATAGCGATTTCACCAAAAAATGAAAGGTTTGCAACCACCGGCTTAGATGGAACGGTAAATTCCTATTCTTTGCCCAACCTTAAACAAGAATGGAAAATCTTTGCTAGGGATCAAAATGTAAGTTTTGACTCACTCGAATACAATTCACTTGGGACTAAACTATTAACATCAGGAATTGGTTCAGTACCGAAATTATTTGATGCTAAAACAGGAAATAACATTCAGCTTATGAAATTTCCTTATCTCCAAATTATCAAAAGTCGATTTTTGCCGAATAGAGAAGCATTTGCATCTGTCACTCGATCAGGCAAGTTAATTTTCACTGAATCAAACCGTGGACTTGTTTACAAAATTGGCCATTTAAACATTGATAAAGTTATAGACTTTTCATTTTCACCATTTGGAGAAAAAATAATTGTCTCCAATGAAGACGGGTTCTGCTCAATCCGAAAAACACCAATAAATAATACCCTTTGCATTAAGTCTACTGAACACAAAACCGTTTTTTCTCCAGATTATTTTTTTGCCTTAGCAAAGAAAACCGAAACATCAGAAAGAAGATTATCAAAATTTCTTTCTAACTTTGGTTTTAGAATCCAAAACGGTTTCAACCAAAAAGGATGTAAAGCATCTCCAAATGGAAAACTTATTTTAACCACTCTAGACGGAGCACTCCGCTTATGGGATTTGGAAACAGAAATGTGGATTACAACGCTTGGAGATAAATTTGTTACTCCCTTTCAAGACTGTGCCTTTT
>JAOHKZ010000037.1 GCA_028101545.1 Opitutales bacterium
GTGGCCAACCGACTCTTCAATTTTTGAAAATGTAAACACAGTGGTTATTCTATCTGACGGCGGCGGACGACATCCAATCAACAAATATGTAAAGGAATTTGATGCCCTGGCAGAAAAGGGAGTCGGGTTGGTCTGCGTTCATTATGCAGTGGAGGTGCCCAAGGGAGCACCGGGGGACATGTTAAAAAAATGGCTCGGCGGATATTTTGAAGTCTTCTGGTCAGTTAATCCGCATTGGACTGCTGATTTTAAAACCCTCCCCATTCATCCAATTACCCGTGGAGTAAAGCCATTCAGCCTTAAGGATGAGTGGTACTACCATATGAAATTCCGCGACAACATGGAAGGTGTCACGCCAATTCTAAGTGCCTTACCTCCCGTAGACACTCTCAAAAGAGGCGATGGTCCACACAGTAATAATCCTCATGTGAGAAAATCAGTACTGGAAAGAAAAGAAAAACAACATGTCGCATGGGCGTCCGAAAGACCGAATGGGCAACGAGGCTTTGGCATTACCGGTGCCCATCATCATTCATCGTGGAATAATGATGATTTTCGCACCTGTGTTCTCAATGCGATTGTCTGGACAGCAAAGATGGAGGTTCCCAAAGATGGAGTAAAGTCTTCCTCAAACCCGGCGACAAAGAAAAAAGAAAAACCCGAAGCCTCCAAAGTTAAAGCCGTTGATGCAAAAAATGCTCTTTTTGCCAGTAAATTAATTACCACAAAAACTAAAGGGCATGCTGTTCAAGTGAAGGCAAAAATCAAAGGAATTGAAAATTTATATCTTACTGTTTCAGATGGATCCAATTCGTATACATGCGATTGGGCAGACTGGGCTCTTCCGAGGCTTGTTGATAAGAATGGTAAGGAAACAAAACTAACGGATATTAAATGGAAATCTGCAAGTACTGGGTGGGGAAAAGTACAAATTAATAAAAACTGCGGGGGAAGCCCCTTGAGAATTAATGGAAAGAATATCCTTTATGGTATCGGTACCCATGCAAACAGTGTGATTCATTATGAATTACCCAAAAATCACAAATTCGTTGAATTTCAATGCCTTGCCGGAATTGATAACGGAGGCAGTGACCAGAAAAATGGCACGCAAAGCAGTGTGCAATTTTTTGTCTCGGATAAGCCAATTGATATTCCCAAGCTCGCCCAAGCTCAACAAAGCCTTCCTCAAGTCGATCACTTCCCAACCGATCAACTGGACTTGCCTGAAGGTTTGGAAGTAAAACTCTGGGCCAAGTCTCCCTTATTCTTTAACCCGACCAATATGGACATCGATTACAAGGGGCGCATATGGGTCGCTGAAGGCAGAAACTACAGAGGTAAGCGTACGCAACCGAACGGTGACCGGATTATGGTTATTGAAGACAAGGATGGAGATGGAGTAGCTGAAAGCTCCCATGTTTTTGTTCAGGAAAAATCTTTTATATCGCCTCTGGGAATTGCGGTCGTTGATAACAAAGTCATTGTCTCACAACCGCCAGATTTGATTGTTTTTACAGATGTTGATCGAAATGCCAGGTTTGATGAAAACATCGATAAACGGGAAGTTTTACTGACCGGTTTTAGCGGTGCAAATCATGATCATAGTTTGCACTCAGTAACAGTCGGGCCCAATGGGCAATACTATTTTAATCATGGAAATAAAGGAGCCCAGGTGACTGACAAAGAAGGTTGGCAACTCAATGCTGGAAGCTTTTATTCAATGCAAAATATATCTGGGAAACCCAGTTCTGATGGACAAGTTTATAATGGCGGAGTGGCCTTACGGGTTAATCCCGATGGAACCGGAATGCGCCCCATCGGACATAATTTTAGGAACTCCTACGAACAGGCGGTCAGTTCACTGGGTGATGTTTTTCAGAATGACAACGATGATCCCCCCGCCAGTCGAACAGCCTGGTTGATGGAATATGGAAACATGGGCTTTACATCCAAAAATGGCTTAAGAAGATGGGGAAGTGATAAAATGCCTGGGCAAACCACCCAAATCGCAGAATGGCGGCAGGAAGACCCGGGGGTTGTACCTGCAGGCGATGTTTATGGTGGCGGTTCTCCGACTGGTATTGCCTTTTATGAAAACGGGATAATGGAGGATCGTTTTAAAGGATATGTCATTAGTTGCGAGCCTGCCCGCAATGTTCTTTTTGGATATCATCCAAAACCTGATGGGGCTGGCATTGCCCTACCCCAACGAGATATTTTCCTGACCAGTAATCCAGAAAAAAACTTTGCAGGGGCAGATTTTGCCAGAGCCGGAAAAATTAACGGATTAATTAATCTTTTCCGACCAAGTGATGTTTGCATAGGTCCGGACGGGGCGATCTATGTAGCTGATTGGTTTGATGCCCGGGTCGGCGGTCACGGGACTCGGGATATGGGGCAAACCGGAGCCATTTATAGAATTGCTCCCAAGGAAACCAAGCTTTCCATTCCCCGTTTTAATATTAATACAATAGCAGGGCAGATTGAGGCACTTCAAAACCCATCACCCAATGTTCGTGAATTAGGGCGTTCAAGATTGGAGAAAGCTGGAAAAAAAGCGATCCCCGCGGTCCAAAAACTCCTCTCTCATTCAAACGAATTTATCCAAGGGCGTGCCATTTGGTTATTGGCCAAGCTCGGTGCAGAAGGTCTAAGAATAGTCGAAGATCAACTTAATCACGAGGACCCAAGGATTAGAATTTGTGCATTCCGCGCCCTTCGTCACGAAAACCACCGGTTGCTGGAACACGCAAGCAGACTGGCTAAGGATTCATCGCCCATGGTCCGCCGGGAAGTTTCACTGGCTATGAGATATATACCGTTAGAAAAAGCACGGGATATCCTTATCGAAATTGCCAAAGGTTACGATGGCAAGGATCGTTACTATGTTGAGGCCTTTGGTATCGGCTGTACCGACAAAGAAGAAAAATTTTATTCGGTATTGAAGAAAAACATGGGAACAAAAAACTATGAGCCTAAGTATGCCGGATTAGTTTGGCGGCTGCATACCGTATCCTCTATCCCCGAAATCAAATCATGGGCACTCGATGAGAACTTGGATGATAAGATCAGTAGATCAATGCTGTTTGCATTAAGTTTAATCGAAGCTCCACAAGCTGCGGAAGCAATGGTGGAAATTGCAAAAAATGGAAAGAACGAAACTTCAAGCTTAGCGAAAGCTTTTATAGAAAAACGGGATCAGGGAATATGGAACAAATATAAAGTTAAAAATTTACTTTCAGGAAAAAGCCCGGGAGCAACTGCTTATGTTGACCGCATTGCGCCAACTTCATTTGGTCCGGAAACTAAACTTCCAAAAGCGGAGCAAATCCTGGCACTTACCGGAGACCCAAATAACGGAAAGCAGCAAATCGGACGTTGTTACATATGTCATAAAGTTGGATCTGTAGGCGTTGAATTTGGACCCGCTCTTGCTGGTTGGGGAAGCGGGCAGAACCGGGAAACCATCCTTAAGGCTATCACCGATCCATCCGCCGATTTGGCTCATGGCTATGAAGGTACGGAACTGTTAGTCAAAGGAGAAAAACGGATTCAGGGATTCATCCAGTCAGAGGGTGATCCTATCGTCATTCGAGTATTTGGGGGCGAGGATTTAGTCATTGCCAAATCAGATATTAAATCCCGAAAAAAGATGCATTCTTCCCTAATGGCACCCGCAAATCGTCTCGGTCTCGATGCCCAGCAACTTAGGGATGTTGTTGAATATCTGAAACTCAACTGATTACCTGCGGGTAATTTTATTTATTTAATGGAATGACAAAGTTTAGTTTCCACCTCGAAAGTACTTACGCGGAACTACCCGAAGTCTTTTTCTCAAAGTTATCGCCTACTCCGGTCAATCAACCTGAGATGGTTATCTTTAATCAAAGCCTAGCCGATCAGGTTGGACTAAAGCTCGGTGAATTAAACATAGACGAGCGGACCCAGTTTCTTTGCGGAAACCAACTTCCCCATGGAACCGAACCATTTGCCCAAGCCTATGCAGGTCATCAATTTGGTAACTTTACGATCCTTGGGGACGGACGGGCTATTGTTGTGGGAGAGCACCTGACTCCTTCCGGTCAACGCATTGATTTACAACTCAAAGGTTCGGGAAGAACACCCTACTCCCGAGGAGGTGACGGACGAGCCGCCCTAGGGCCGATGCTACGTGAATACATAATCAGCGAAGCGATGTACGCTCTTGGGATTCCCACAACGCGAAGCCTGGCAGTTGTATCAACCGGAGAAAAAGTGTTTCGGGAAACTGAATTACCCGGTGCGGTTTTAGCTCGTATTGCAGGCTCACATATCCGGGTAGGCACATTCGAATTTGCATCTTTGCAACAAGATAAGCGGATTACTGAAGCCCTGCTGGATTACATAATCGATAGGCATTTCCCAGAGATTAAGGGAAAAGAAAACAAAGCCCTCGCCGTTATTGAAGCAGTTATTGATCAACAGGCAGCATTAATTACCCACTGGATGAGGGTTGGTTTTATTCATGGAGTTATGAACACGGACAATATGGCTCTTAGTGGAGAAACAATTGATTACGGGCCCTGTGCTTTTATGGATACTTTTGCACCAGACACAGTCTTCAGTTCGATCGACCATAGGGGACGCTATGCCTATGCTAACCAACCCTATATCGCACAATGGAACATCGCCCGTCTGGCCGAAAGTTTATTGCCTTTGATCGATGGTAAAAGAGAAGAAGTAATCGCAACGGTAGAAGATTTATTGAATTCGTTTGAGCAGGTTTACAAAAGTAAATGGCTTACCATGATGGGTTTCAAACTTGGACTTACCGAGATGAGTATTAAGGATGAAAAGCTCATCACCGACCTGCTCGATTGGATGCATAAAAATTCGGCAGACTTTACAAATACCTTTCGTGATTTGTGCAAAAAACTTCCCGGTGGTGAACTTTATGAGTCGGAAACTTTCCAGAACTGGTTCGCCCGTTGGCAAAACCGTCTTAAAAAAGAAAAGCAAGAATTAGAAACATCCTATGCCCTTATGAGATCGCTCAACCCAGCGGTCATTCCCCGTAACCATAAAGTCGAGGAAGCATTGCAAGCTGGAGAAAAAGGCGATTTCGAACCCTTGCATGCTCTCCTACATGCAATAGAGAAACCATACCAGGATGACGAACATCTCCTGCCCTACCAGTCACCCCCAAGACCAGAGGAAAAAGTCCTCCAGACTTTTTGCGGAACTTGAACGAGGCATCCGCAGCTTGACCCTGTTAATAGGTGCAGTAAATTATATTACATTATGTTCATCGGAATTGCAGGAATCATTGGAGCAGGAAAGTCCACACTTGGAAAAAGTTTGGCGGACCATCTAGGTTATGAAGCCTACAATGAGCCTGTGGAAGATAACCCCTACCTCGATGACTTCTATGCCGATATGAACCGTTGGGGAGCGATGATGCAAATTCATCTTCTCTTCCGAAGGTTTGAACAACACCAGCAAATTGTATGGAAAAAGGAGAAGGGTGCAGTGCAGGACAGGACTATTTATGAAGACACTATCTTTGCCCGCTTGCTCCATGAGGCGGGGTTTATAAATCAGCGTGACTATGAAACCTACATCGGACATTTCAATGTAATGAAACGTTTCCTCGTCTACCCCGATGTACTGATTTACTTACGAGTCTCCCCCGAGGTTTCAATGCAAAGAATCCTAGAACGAGGAAGAAATGCAGAGAGAGGGATCACTATAGAGTACATGAAAAACCTACACCAGGGTTACGAAAGCTTTATTGAAGAAATGAGTAATTATACCCGAGTTCTATCCCTTGACTGGAATCAATATCATGACACGGAAGAAGTGGGACAGTTGGTTAAAGAAAAAGCGAAAGAGAATCGAAAATTCCTACGGGACTTAAACTAGGAAATAAAATTTCATTCCTATTTTTAATACTTAAAAAATTTATCTAATAAAAAAGATTTTTGCTTTTCGACCAGTGGGCACTTGACCCAAAAAATGGTCAATGTAAATTCCTAATAATGAAAATATCAACCTTCTTTATTATACTCCCGGCCCTTTTGCTAGGTTCCTCACAAAAACCGAATATCCTTTTTATTTTCACGGATGATCATGCATACCAGGCAATCGGAGCCTACGACTCCTGGCTGAAGGAGCACTGCCCCACCCCTCATATCGATTCCCTTGCCAAGGATGGAATGCTTTTCGAACAGTGCTATGTTACCAACTCCATTTGCGGGCCGATGCGGGCAGCCATTCAAACGGGGAAATATTCCCACACTAATGGATTTCTGGTAAACGGAAATAAATTCGACGGAACCCAGCAAACCTTTCCAAAACTTCTTCGTAAAGCCGGTTACACCACCGCGGTTGTGGGTAAGTGGCATCTTGGTACACACATGTCGCCACAGGGTTATGATTATTCTGAAGTACTCATCGGGCAAGGTCCTTACTACAATCCACCGATGCGATTGGATAAAGACGGGGATGGAAAGCATGATGAAGTAATCAAACATGTTGGATACACCACAGACATCATTACTGATCTGGCTCTTAACTGGATGAAAAACAAGCGGGATAAAGAAAAACCGTTTATGCTGATGTACCAACACAAGGCACCTCACCGTAACTGGCAACCCGGGCCGAAGTACCTCAATAAATATGATGGTGTAACCCTGCCCGAACCCGATACCCTTTTTGATGATTACAAAGGCCGCACTCTTGCCGCTTACCAGCAAGATATGACTATTGCTGAGACCATGAATCGCGGGGACTTAAAATTAGATGCACCCGGCAATCTGACTCCTGGGCAGAGAAAACTTTGGGATGCCGCATACAACCCAAAGAACAAGGCTCTGAAGGAAGCGAATCTTCAAGGAAAAGACCTGGTCCGTTGGAAATACCAACGATATGTAAAAGACTACCTACGTTGTATCGCTTCCGTCGATGATGGAGTTGGGCGAATGCTCGGTTATCTCAAAGAAGCGGGCCTGGAAAAAAACACCATTGTAATCTACTGCTCTGATCAAGGTTTTTACCTTGGTGAACATGGATGGTTCGACAAACGATGGATGTATGAGGAATCTTTACGAACACCTCTCATTGTGCGTTGGCCTGAAGTGATCAAGCCCGGTAGTCGAAATGGTAATATTGTATCGCCCATCGATTTCGCAGGAACCTTCTGCGAACTGGCAGGTATTGATTCTCCCACCGATCTGCACGGTCGCTCGATGGTTTCCCTGCTCAAGGGAAAGACTCCCAAAGACTGGCGAGAAAGTTTTTACTATCATTACTATGAATATCCAGGATACCATTGGGTTCGTAGACACTATGGGGTTGCGGACGGACGCTATAAATTGATTCGGTTTTATGAGGATGATGTCGATCAATGGGAACTCTTCGACCTAAACAAAGACCCTAAGGAAATGAACAGCGTATACGGAAGCTCGGAATATGCAGTCGTGCAAAACCGGCTTTCCAGGCAACTTGCCCTGCACCGGAAAAACCTTCAGGTTCCCGAGAAAGACCCTCCCCAATCCGTAGTAAAACGCTTACCCCCACGAACCCGAAAACCCACAACTCCTCAATGAAAATTCTTGCGATTTTGATATTCGCAAATCTTCTAAACCTTGCGATCTTTGGAAAAGAAAGGGTTCTGTTTTCCGGATCTGATCTGAATGCCTTTGAACTAAAACCCGGATCATGGGAAATCGAAAAAGATGGTTCCGTGGTTTGCCGGATGGAAAAGGTTCAGGATAAAAAAGGAGTCGAACGGCTTAAAGGTATGGGTTATTTATGGACGAAGAAAGAATTTAGTGACTTCGAACTGTCACTTGATTACAAACTGTCTACAGGAGCAAACTCTGGAATATTCTACCGATCAGATAAAAATGATCCGGTTCAAAATGGTTTTGAGATCCAGTTGATGGATAACGAAGGATTTCAAAAAAAAGCAAAAAAGATACTTCCTCCACGAAAGCTCAATGCTTCTTTTTATGATGGGGTGGCACCAAAGGGAGATTTCTCAAATCCGGTGGGACAGTGGAACCATGCTGAACTAACCTGCAAAGCTTCTCGGGTTTCTTTTTTCTTAAACGGCCAACTGGCATTCTCGATCAATTTAGACGATTGGAAGGAGGTCGGTAAAAACCCAGATGGTACAACCAATAAATTTAAAACTGCCCTTAAAAATCTTCCGAGAACCGGTCACATTGGATTCCAAAACCACGGACAAGTCGTTTGGTTTAAAAATATAAAGATTAAGAAAATCTAAATGAACAGGTTGTTCTTAATTATTTCCCTGATTGGTTTTTACTCTTTCACACAGGCAATGGAGAACTGGCCCCGTTTTCGTGGGAATAATGGGGATGGATTTGCCCCTTGTAATATACCTCCGAGTTGGAAAAATTCTTCCTATCGTTGGTCCCTACCTCTAAGTGACGAAGGACATGGATCCCCTTCGGTATGGGGTAACCGTGTATTTATAAATTCATCAACTGACCAAGGAAAAACAAGAAAGATTTTATGTGTAAATGCGAAGGATGGAACGGTGGAATGGAGCCGCTCATATCCATCCCAAAATCATAAAACCCATCGATTTAATAGTTTTGCATCCAGCACCCCCGCTCTGGATAAAGAAAATGTCTATTCCGTTTGGGGACATGCCACCGAGCTAAAAGTCAGTGCTCACAACCATCAGGGGAAACTTCTTTGGGAAACTGATTTAGGGGGAGTCAAGGGAGGTCATGGTTTCGCAGTTTCTCCAATTGTATTTGAAGACAGATTGATCGTACCAAACGATCAGGAAAAAGGCGGTGGAGCTCATTATGCCTTAGATTGTAAAACAGGCGAAATCTTATGGGAGGTACCCCGTGAAAGTAAGCGACTTACTTATTCCACTCCCTGTGTATTTACTGGCCCCAATGGCAAAAGCGAATTAATTTTCACCAACTGGTGGTTGGGGTTTACAAGTTTGGAACCTCAGACAGGAAAACAGCTATGGGAACTCTCTGTATTTGGGCGTCCCCATTCTGAACGGGCCATTTCCTCACCCATTGTTGCAGGTGACCTGGTACTTGGAGTGTGCGGGTTTACCACCCTTGATAAACACCTCGTTGCAATTCGCCCCGCATCCGTTTCTAAAAACGGAAAAGCGGAAGAGGTTTGGAGATTGGAAGAGACTATGCCGCATATTCCCTCTCCTCTGCTCTCTGGTAACAGGCTTTATCTATGGGCCGACAATGGAGTCATCACCTGCGTTCGTCCAAAAACCGGAGAGAAGGTATGGAAAGCGAGGGTGGAGGGAGTAAAGGATACTTTTTTTGGATCCCCGGTTCTCGCCGGTAGTACCATTTTCTGTGTGTCGGCTTACGGGCAGGTGGTTGCCATTGCTGACAGTGATGAATTTAAACAATTAGGGGTAACGGATTTGGGAGAGGTTTGCCGATCAACTCCTGCTTTGTCCAACGGAGACATTTATCTTCGTACCGGCGAAAGACTTATTTGTGTAAAAGGCAAATAAAGCCGATTTTAATTATTCTGAAAATCAGCCATAATACGTAAGATTGCTCCGGTTGGAATCTTACTCATATAACTCATTTTTGTACGCTTAAAATAAAAGACTTTTTCCTTTTTACTGGATTCGACCCAAAAGCATTCCCAGCGCTCCTTACCTAATTCATTAAGCTTCTTTTCCAAATCCTTGGTTTTATCTGGATCATAGGATTCAACCTTGTATTCCCAATCTCCAATATTCTCAATATCTTTAAGTACCCATTCCTTGGACTTACCCGTGAGCTCTTTCCCATCACCCACCGTTTCAGCATACTTCTCTTTTGCACCCTTAAGTCCCTTTTCATAAACCTCTTTTAATTTTTCGGAATAGGATTTTTCTTCAGCCTTAGGATTATCTTCAGCCATGATTAAAAATGACGAGGCTAGAAAAAACAAAGCAGTTGAAATTGATAAAATAATTTTCATCCTTGAAACCTATTATGTTGAAGACTCGTTGGTCAAGCGATTGTGGAATCGATTGGCCTCATTATTTCAGTTCAAGGTTGATCAATTACCTGTATGTACTTTCAATCATTGCAACAAGCTAGAGAAATTACCTCCAAATGAATACACTCCAAGAAGAAGAAATAAAGGCCTACCAAAAGGATGGCTACATTATCGTTCGTAATCTTTTCACAAGTGAAGAAATAAACATTCTCGGGCAAACTGCTCGGACTGATAATGAAATGGATCAAGCATCAACAAAAAGGGATGACGGAGAAGGCAATGCCGTTCGTCTCGCCCTATGGAATCATCCTGGCGACGGGATATACGGAATGTTTGCCCGATCTAAACGACTGGTGGACAGGGTTGAACAACTACTTGGTGACGAAGCCTATCACTATCATTCCAAAATGGTGCTGAAAGATGCTAAGGTAGGCGGTGCATGGGCTTGGCATCAGGACTATGGGTATTGGTACCAAAATGGTGTGCTCACTCCAAACCTTTGCAGTGTTATGATCGCGGTTGACCAGGCAACGGTCGAGAACGGCTGCATGCAAGTAATTAAAGGCTCGCATACAATGGGTCGGGTTAATCATGTCCTGTCAGGTGACCAAGCTGGGGCGGACATGGAGCGTGTGGAAGAGGCAAAAAAAAGATTCGAACTGATCCATGCTACCATGGATCCGGGTGACGCCCTATTTTTCCACTCCAATACTTTACATGCATCAGATGCAAACGATTCTGATCATCCAAGATGGGCAATGATTTGTTGCTACAATGCAGCATCAAATGATCCCTACAAAGATTCACACCACCCGCGATACACCAAGCTTGATAAAGTAAATGATGATCAAATTCTTATCGTTGCTCAAAATAGTCTAAATCAGTCCCAGGCTGCCTTCGCGGATTTGAATGCTGAGGACTCCAGTGCAAGCAGTTTGTCAGAGTAAAAAATTTTCGACGATGAAACTGGGGATAATTAACAGTGCCTTTGATCAGGCAGGGGTAGACACACAATCTGGATTAGAAAATATTGCTAGAATTGGATTCGATACGGTGGACATCTTTACCGAGGCAATGACTATTTCAAATGAAGAAATTCAGATGATTGAGAAAAGCTGTCTGGAAAATAACCTACCGGTCATTTCATTACCCGTGGTCGCAGCCGGATTGATTGACTTCAATGATCCGGTTCGTGAATTCCATCTTAATCGTTGTAGAAAATTCATTGATCTCTGTGCCCGTTTCGAAGCGGACAACTTACTCCTCGTTCTTGGAGAATACATCTGGCAAAGAGAAGTAATCCCCCCCGAACTCCAATGGAAATGGGCCGTCGACAATACAAAGTTACTGGGTGATTACGCAGCAGAAAAAGGAATTAAAATCGCTTTAGAACTTGAGCCCTTTCGTCTCAGCCTGCTCAATAATCTTAAAGAGATGACCCGTTTCCTCGATGATTGTGATCATCCTGCAGTCAAAGCTAATATCGACATCAGTCACCTTGTACTGGCCGATGTTTCCCCGTCCGAACTTTCAAAGCTAAAAGGGCGAGCTGCCCATGTTCATATCAGCGACTGCGACGGCAAGGTTCACGGCGACCTCCCTCCCGGACGAGGAGTAGTCAAATTCATGCCCTACCTCCAAGCAATCAAGGAACTCGAAATTGATGGCACCATTGCCCTAGAATTGGAATATTCACCCGACCCCAACAGAATTGTTGAATGGGTTGAAGAAGCATACAGTGAGACCGATCGAATGATGAGTGAACTTGACCTCCGGGGGTAAATAAGTTGGTGAGTATAAATGAAAATGATTACGGGCTAAGTCCGGAAAAAGAAATTTCGACCATCTCCGCACCCCTCGTTCAGTACCTGCCCCCAAAGCCCAAAGATTATAATCCCAAAATTGCCGTTATTGGAACTGGTGGAATCAGTGAGTATCACCTAAAAGCTTATCAAAAATGTGGATTTCAGGTTGTCGCTCTTGCCAACCGAACAGAGGGAAAAGCAAAAAGCCTTCGGGACAAATACTTCCCCGAGGCAAGCGTACACAAAGACTTTCAGGAAATTCTAACGGTAGATGAAATTGAAATAATTGATGTCACTCCTCATCCATCTGATCGTCTGCCCATCCTCTACGACTGTCTAAACGCTGGAAAACATGTGCTTAGTCAGAAACCTTTTGTACTTGATCTTGAAGAAGGAAAAAAACTTGCCGATCTTGCTGATCGAAACAAAAGACGGATCGCAGTTAATCAGAACGGTCGCTGGGCTCCTCATTTTAGCTACATACGCAATGCGATTGAACAGGGAATAATCGGAGAAGTTACATCGATTAATTTCTCCCTGCAATGGGATCAGACTTGGATAAAAGGAATCCCATCATTTGAAAAAATGGATAACCTGATCCTTTTTGATTTTGCAATCCATTGGTTCGACATAACTGCCTGTATGATGAAGACCCAAAACCCAGAAAAAATTTATGCATCAAGAGTCCGTCATTCTAAACAAAGCTATCGACCACCTGCATTGGCTTCCGTCATAATAGACTACCCTAAAACACAGGTAAGCATGTCATTTAATGCCCACTGCACACAGGGCGAAGAAGACACCACCACGGTAGTTGGGACAATGGGTACCCTCCGGTCAAGGGGTTCCGGATTGAATGATCAATCTATCATAGAGGTTCACTTAAGAGAGGGATCAGTAAAAATACCTTTGAAGGGTTGTTGGTTTGAATCTGGCTTCCAAGGGGCAATGAGCGAATTGCTATGCGCAATAGAAGAGGATCGTGATCCATATCACAGTGCCCGGAATAATTTAAGATCTCTGGAATTATGCTTTGCTGCAAACGAAAGTGCAGAACTGGGTAAGCCCATAAATTTTTGAACTTATTCCCTATCATGGTTGACTAGAATTTTTATTTACCATGACATTATAAAGATGAAAACCTCAGCTTTCTGCTTAATTCTAATCAATCTTTTTTGCTTTTCCCTTTTCGCCAAAGATAAATTTGTACCTTTGTTTGATGGAAAAACCCTGACCGGATGGTCAGCAATGCCAGGAGGTAAATGGGAAGTCAAAAATGGATCTATACTTGGAACCAGCGAAAAATCAGAAAAAAGGCATGGTATATTATTATCAACGAATGAATTTTCTGACTTCGTAATCCGGGCAAAATTTCGGGTTCATAAGGGGAACAGTGGATTCTACTTTCGGGCAAAAAAAGTCAATAGTGCGGTCAGTGTAAATGGCTTTCAAATTGAAGTGGACACCTCACAAAAAACCGGTGGACTTTATGAAACTGGAGGGCGTGCATGGGTAACAAAACCGGACAAAGCAGAAATTGCCAAAAGAAAATACATCCCTGGAGAATGGACTGATCTTGAATTAAACGCAGAGGGTAGAAACATAACCGTTAAAATTAACGGAGTAATTTGCTCAGAACTTAAAAATGACAAAGGAAATACCAAAGGGTATTTTGGCTTACAACTTCATGGTGGTCAGGAGATGAAAGTTGAGTACAGGAATATTCAAATCAAAGAATTATAACTGTCCCCTTTTCTCTTTTGTTTGCCCGCCAAACAGGCTGACGAGAATTACAAAAAAACATAAAGTCAGATTAAAAAGTGGAATCTGCAAGGGCGAAGGAAGAGAATAAATAATCGCCGTTCCCGGAATCCATACAAGCCAGGTGGAGACTGCAAAAATTAAGATTAAGTCAAAAATCTCCGACCAACTTTTTTCTGCTTTGAATCGCTTTGCAGAAAAGCCGACATCCATCCATGCATAAAACAATGCCGTAACTGGTGTCGCCCAAAAAACACAATATACAAATTGATCCACCAAAACTTTACAGACTACCGTACGCCAATCCACACCCGTCCCAAAAATCATTGCCTGCAAACGATAAAATGCATCCACATCTACACCTCGAAAAGCCCAGTAACATAGAAAAATAGAACCGTAAAGCAGAGACCTTTCACTTTCCCCCCGTCCTGTAAGTTTCATAAACACAAACGGGAGCAATCCTCCAAATAAAGCAGTGGAAAGAGCAGAATAAACAAAGCCATAATTCTGTTTCCAATCGATGATCTGTAAAAATAAAGGTCTTGCGGATTCAACCAGATAATAAGTTGAGACCAAGCCAAGACCAATCATCCACAGAATTAAGCCGGGGATAAAGTTTTGCCTCAAACCACCAACAATTCTTGTTGATAAATCCCTACTCGACACCCACTTAAAAAAATCACGCATACTTCTTGTTTATACATAAAAAGTGACAGGCTATCCATTCTTTAAGTGTCATATTATTAAGTAAAGGAGAAATAATCTTAACCCTTGCACATCCATAAATGATCATTTTAAATTGGTTTTTAAATTAAAAAACCCACTCCTGCATATGAATATTTATGTCCATAAAGACGGCACTCAATACGGCCCCTACACCCTCGAACAACTCCAACAATATATTCAGCAAGGTGCATTTAACTTACAGGATCAAGCATGCCACGACGGTCAGAACTGGGTTCCCCTTTCTCAAGTCCCCGGGCTAAGCCAGCCTGCCGCCGCTCAAACCCCAACCCAGCAACTCCAGCAGAGTCAGGCAACACAAGCAGTCGGTAATGCTCAGAACCAGCTTAATCAAACGAAGGCTTCATCAGCAAAGGGCGGTGGTAAAAAAGTTCTAATCTTTGCTTCAATTGGAGGGGTTACTTTAATTTCACTTGTGGTTATTCTTATCGTTTATCTACTTGGTGATGATGGTGAAGAAAATGGCAATCAGATTGTAAATAATGAAACTGAATCTGAACAGACTGAACCAAGCTCAAATCAGGAATCTGATAAATCAGATGAACAACAAAAGAATTCTGGATCAAAAAATAATAATACTCCCTTAATAGAAAGAATTCCCTCCGATAGCGGTGCCGTCTTTTTTATCAGGGTGAATGATCTCCTCGAAAAAGGTCGGGACGATATCGCCGCACTCTTACCACCTGGCTTACCTCCAATGGTGGGCAAGGCTCTGGAAAACCCGACCTCCTTAGGACTCGATGTTTCGGAACCTATTCAAATACATCTTATTCCTCATGAAGATGTAAACCTTGCCCCAACTGGTGGAATCGCAGGTAAATTATCAGATAAAGAAAAATTCATGAATACAATCGAGCTTTTAGCAGGGCTCGGAAAACCAATCGAAAAAAATGGATATTTTCTCTATGCTCCGCTGGGCAATGCTGAGCCACAAATTGCTATCGGTTCAGATTTCTTCTTTGCGGGATTTGCCGATAAGCCCAAAGATAAGGAACCATCAATTGATAAATTCATGACCGCAACTGGTTCAGATGCATTGATTAAAAGCCAAGATACTTTTTCATCATTTTCGAACGAGAAAAATGACATTGGTATTTGGTTTGGTGGAGATTCCATCTTAGATTCATTGAGCGATCAAATGGATAATGCCAATCTCGATGCCATTAAAGGTGGAACTGGTACCCTTACCCTAAATTTTGAGGATGGAGAAATGGTCGGACAGGTTAAAATAGATGCCCCAAGCAATGATATGGTTTATGGTAAGGGAGGATTTTCTGATGGGATTTTGAAATTCTCGCCCGCGGACGCCATCCTGGCATTGGGCTTTGCTTTTGATCTTTCTAAGTTTGTTGAATTTGCTGAGAAGGAAATCCTGCCCGAGTTTGGAGAGGATATTCAGCTAAACGAGCCAATGCCCGAACTGGGTGGTTTGTCCATTAAAGATGCAATTGCTTCATTTACCGGTGAATTCATGGTATCCCTAACCGATGTAAAAATGCCTGACCCAAGTTCCATGGGTGGCTTTCCTGGCGGACCTGATGCTGATCCATTCGGGGGTAATAATGCTCCAAATGAAGCCAATCCATTCGGCGACCCTGAAATGGAAGAAGGCAATATCCCCTTTCCTCCTCCAGGAGGTGCAGGTGGATTCCCTGGTGGAGGTCCTCCTGGTGGGATGAATCCAGGAGCCATGATGATGGCCGCCATGCCCAAACCAGAATTCATCGTCGCCGCATCCATCGACACCCCTAAATGGCTCAAACTCAAAGCGGCTCCTCCTCTCGCCATGGGTATGGGGCTAGCCATGATGCAGGGCTATTCCATCACTGAAAAAGATGATTTTCTCCTTATTGCCAGTAAGGATCATCTCGACGCCACTCAGTCAGGCTCCGTAAAGAATTCGGTTAGTGGTTCAAGTAAAAAGATTTTTGAAAAGAATGATTTTGTTTTCAAAATCAATATCGCTCCTATTTTGAAGATGGATTTACCCATACCTCCGGGTGGCCCGATGGAAATGCTCAAAGATATCTCCCATTTGGAAATGGCCTCTAATTCGGGAAAAAAATCGGGTACTGGAACCATGAAATTAGCGTTCACCAACAAAAACAGTAATTCCTTGTCCCAGATTCTTAAAATGGTAAAAGCCATTCAAACTATCGTACCAACTGAAGAGCTAAACTTTTGAAGAAATTATTTTAATCACACAATTTGCACCAACCTCGAAAATCAGTTTTTAATATTTGGTACTAGTGCAGATGCCAAAGTAAGTAATCTAACTTTGTTGCCTTCCCGCAAGCAATGGGAAATGAAGGTCAACAAAAAGTACAACCGGTTAAATTGTTCATTGTTCAAAGATAGAAAACTCTTGAGCCTGAAATAAATAATTAAATGTAATCCATTCGAAGAGGTTGGCCATATTCTTTACAAGCCGACTTCTATTTTAAACGGCAGAGTGCTTAGTATTGTTTTAATGAATT
>JAOHKZ010000038.1 GCA_028101545.1 Opitutales bacterium
GGCTTTATTGACTTCCGGCACGGGCATCCACCATTCAACTCCAGCAGATGCACGCCAACCTGAGGATTTATCTGTTCCATCGTTCGCAACTGATGCCGTGTAAACAAGTGGAATTTCGTCCTTAACTTTAAAATCACCGTCCACCACGATTTCCTGAGATTTTGATCGTTTTGGTTGTAATTTACTGTCGACATTAATAAAGCGATTAGAATTTAAATTGGCAGCATAGGCTTGAAAGGAAGAATAATTAAAAAATTCACCAGATTGCCAGGACATAGAATTTAAAATTGCTTTATCAGTTAACCATTCATTTCCAGACACAGCACCTTGACCCGTTCGGCCTGGCAAAATGTTGAAGGATAAGGTTCCATTTGTTGAGGTAGTCGGCATAACAATGGCAAATGTGTATCCTTTTTGCCTAATATCTTCAGAAATTTGCTTGGCTAGAGTAGCGACCTTTGGATCGGACGCGGGAAGTCCTCTAAGGCTATTTAAAGTTTGAGAATATTGGGATGTATCAAAATTCAAACCTTCGGGTTGTGTGATCTCAACTTTCGAGTTATTGGCACCTTGAGCATACATAGTAACTGAAGATATTAGCAGTACACATATTCCAAATACAATGGAAGGTGCCCGTAGAACGCTTAGATGCGAAGATGGAAAAACACTGTTTTTATTCATAACTTTATAAAAGTGGGTATTACAAACGGTACTTTTCACAATTAAATGAGGCAAATGCAAGAAGAATTGAAAAAAAAACTACCTTTTAAATTAACTAATACAGGATTATAAGTTGCACTTTCAAAAAATATTACCTAGTTAAGTTTTATGCTTATACATTTTGTTGTTTTTTGGCTAAAGAAAGGATTGAGCGAGGAGGAAAAAAAGAGTTTTTTGATTGGTGTTCATTCTCTTTCTAAAATATCGGGGGTGGAACAAACTTTTATTGGTAAACCTGCGGATACTCCCCAAAGACCTGTGGTTGATAATTCTTATGATTGTGCACTGACAGTAGTGCTAAAAGATATGGATGCACATGACGCTTATCAAAAAGACACAATACACTTGGATTTTATCAAAAATTGTTCCCAATTTTGGGAAAAAGTACTCATTTTTGATGCCGATTAAGTTTTTTGTTCAGATTTTGATTGATTAGCTAGAAAACGTACCAACCCATAGGCAAGAATCACTGCCATGGGTCCAATAATGAAACCTTGTGGACCATAGGAAAGTATTCCGCCTATAATCCCTAGGAAGAGCATAAAACTTAGCCAAGCACCTTGATCATGTAGCTTTCTGCCCATACGAATTCGTACTTGGCTTATCGCATAATTGAATAGCAAGCACAAACTGGCCATAACTAGCGCAGTTATTGGTTCCCCTCTCGACCAGACCAAAGAGGATAAAGGAAGCCAAACCATAGCACTACCTACTACAGGAACTAGTCCAATAAAAGCACCAAGAAAGAAAACTGGGAGAAAAAAGAATCCGCCAATAAAATGAGCTACTAAAGCCAATGCTACTCCACGAACCAAGGATGTAAGAACAGTATCATTTAATAAACGTAAAGTAATCTTACGATGCAGACTCAACCAGGAATGAACCTCCGCCTGTTCAAAGCCACCAATTCGCATAGCTCCCTTAAGAAAACTTCCCCCATGTGCATACAGAAATGAGAGAGCAATTAACGCAAGTGCCAATTCAGCAACAAAACCTTGAGTACCCTTGAACAAAAATTCTAAAAAAGTTCCAGAAAACTCGCGGGTATCTCCAACCATATTTGAAACAAATTGGACGGTTTTTTCTTCATCAATGGGAAGCCGAGGATAAATTGCCTGAATATCCTTAATACGGCCAGATATACTATTTAATAGAGCATCCCTCCCCTCCTCTTCTCCCAATGCAATCGAGATAATCGTATCAATCATCCCCTGACGAGGGTTCGAAGCTTCCCAGATAATTAATAAAAATGGCGAGAGAATTACCAATAATAAAGATAATGTAGCCAAGACTGCACATAACTCAGAACGCCTCTTTAGATTTAAATTAGGAAGAATTTTTTTTCCTAAATATTCTATTGGTCGGAAAAAAACAGGATAAGTTAATGCAGCTAACGAAACTGCGAAAAGGATAAATTCAAAAAGAGGAGAAAAAGTTCCATACAAAGGAATAATGAGAAGTAATAATGCAATTAAAAGAAGTCCGCGCTTTTTCCATAATTGCCAAAAGGCATCTCTTTTTAAAGATAGTAGATCTTTTGGTTCTTTATTTTCGCTTAAATTTGGCATCAGAGAAAGATGATCTTAAATAAATGCTTATCCCTTCGCAAGATGCTTTCGTAATGATATTCCAGTAAGGGAATTAACTTCTGCCAATTCAGTTGGGGTGCCTGAAAATACAAGCTTCCCACCCTTGCTTCCTCCTTGCGGACCAATTTCAATAACATGGTCGGCTAATCGGATTACATCCAGGTTATGCTCAATTATAATGAGTGTATTTCCCGCGTCTCTAAGTTTGAATAATAAGTCCATTAACCGTTGAACATCCAACCAATGTAAACCAGTTGTAGGTTCATCAAGAAGATACAGTGCTCTACCGCTCTGTTTTCTACTCAATTCGAGCGAAAGTTTTAATCTCTGAGCTTCGCCACCAGAGAGTGTATTTGCAGCTTGCCCTAATTTCAAATAACCTAAACCAACTGCTTCCAATGTATGTAATTTTGCTAAAACAGATGGATGTTTTATAAAAAGGTCTCTGGCTTCCGCAATAGACATGTTAAGAATATCCGCAATATTATAGCCTCTAAATCGAACCTCCAAAGTTTCCCGATTGTAGCGCTTTCCCTTGCAACTCTCACATTCCACAAAAACATCTGCAAGAAATTGCATATCAAGTTTAACTAAACCGTCTCCCTTGCAACGTTCGCATCGACCGCCAGGCAGATTAAAACTAAACCTCCCCGGACTGTAACCTCTAATTCGACTTAAAGAACATTGAGAAAATAATTTTCTTAACAGATCGAAAAGTTTGACATAGGTAGCCGGATTTGATCTGGGGCTTTTTCCAATGGGTGACTGGTCAACCCGAACAGCCTGTTCAAAATGCTCGAGTCCTTCAATCCCTGAATGAGCTCCGGGTAATTGTTTGGCACGGTGTAACTTGTTGGCCGCAGACTTGGCAAGAACTTCATTAACTAGGGTACTTTTACCAGAACCTGAAACTCCGCACACAACAGTTAAAAGACCAACCGGAAAGGAAACATCAATTTCTTTCAGGTTATTTGCCCTCGCTTTACGAACAAGTAATTGAGTAGATCCAATTGGTTTCCATTTTGCACCTTTTTCTACTTTCTCAACTCCGGATAAAAAAGGGCCTGTTAAACTATGCTTATGATTTTTGCACGATTTAACATTGCCCGAAAAAATTAATTCCCCACCTTGAATTCCTGGACCTGGACCAACTTCCAGCAAGTGATCACATGAAAGAAGAGTATCTGCATCGTGTTCTACCACTACAACCGTATTCCCCCGATCCCTGAGACCATGTAGAACTTTAATTAATCGTTCATGATCTGATGGATGTAACCCTACACTTGGTTCATCAAGAGCATAAATAACTCCAACCAACCCCATACCCAATTGAGTTGCAAGACGAGCTCGTTGAGCCTCCCCTCCACTCAAGCTAGCATAGGCTCTATCCAAAGTTAAGTACCCTAGTCCCACTTGATTTAAAAAACCAAGCCTTTGTTCAAGTCCAGCAATGGCGTCGTCTACTTTATCGTAGGCTTTATTTTTTAAGACTTTATTAAGTACAAACGACCAGGCAGCCTCCGCAGATAATGAGAGAAAAAAATCAATTGATTTGCCTCCCAGCAAGACTGCTCTTGAAAAGGCTGATAATCTTTGCCCCTGACAAGATGAACAGGTCGTCCCAATCTGGTAAGTTAATAACTTAGCACGCAGGGTTTCACTAGTTGTGTTTTTCATAGTCTCAGCTAAGTCATAAAGAATTCCAGGAAAGGGTTGTTTCTTTGCTTTTCCTCTGCCGATCTGTAGCTTTAATTGAAAACAATTTTCTGGATCACCATGTAGAAGAAATTTTTTGATCTCAGGGGATAGCTCAGACCAAGGAATTTTCAAATCCAATGTCAATTGTTCAGACAAATGTTTAAGAATATTCTTTCTTAAATTAACCATTTTTCGCGAACCCAACCTCCATGCTTTGATTGCTCCTTTGGCAAGCGACAAAGAGGTGTCAGGTATAATCAACTCTTCTCGAAAAGAAAGAACCTGACCAAGTCCACCGCAATTTTGACAAGCCCCGTCAGGATGGTTCCAAGAAAAATGCCTAGGGGTTAAGTTTGGATAAGTCTCCCCACACTTTTCACAGGCATAACTTTGTGAAAAAAATACTTCTTCAAAATTTCCTGAGGTATTTTCAATTAGAACAAAGGCACGCTCTTCCCCTTCCTTAAAAGCAAGCTCAAGGGAATCGGCCAAACGGCTCCGGCTATCAGCTTCGACTTTTATTCGATCAATAACCAAATCTAAACTAAGAATACGGCTTTTTGTTTTTTCTGGAATTATATCGCTGTCATCTAATCTTCGAATTTTGCCATCAATTCGAACTCTTTGAAAACCCCGCCGTTCAAAATTAGGCAATTCCTCACATATTACAGATGCTTTAGCTTGCATCACAGGGGAGAGTATTATGAGGCGTTTGTTCATACCTAGATGTAACAATTCCTCAACACAATCATCCAAGCTTCTTTTGGAAACGGGTGCATTGTCTGCGGGGCAATATGGTGAGCCAACTGTAGACCAAAGTAGTCTAGAATAATCTGCAATTTCCGTTGCAGTGGCAAGAGTGCTCCGTGGACCAGCAGAACCTGCTGAAGTTTGCTCAATGGAAAGAACAGGAGAAAGGCCTTCCACATAATCAACATTCGGTCGACGAACTTTTTCAAGGGCTTGCCGTGCTTTTGTTGATAAACTTTCTACATATTTTCTGTGTCCTTCCGCAGAGAGGACATCAAAAACGAGGGATGATTTGCCGGAACCACTAACTCCCGTTACTCCAATAAGTTTCCCCCTTGGAAAAAGGGCAGTAATATTTTTTAAATTATTTTCCCTCGCACCTTTAACTTGAATAAAATCTTTGTCTGTAGATTTTGCATTATTGAGGGTTCCCATTTAGTGAAGGATGCAGAGGATATAAAAAAAAGCAAAGTTAAGTGCTTTCGTGAAATTACTTCCAAATTAAAACTATTTAGTATAACAAAAGAGATATGAAATTACCTATACTCTTTATTAAACGGGGTTGTCCATGGTGCGTAGATGCTACCGATTATTTTAAAAAGATTAACTTAAAAATCGACATCGTAGATGTCGTACAAAACCCAGACAAAATGGAGGAATTAATTGCTTGTAGCGGGCAAAATAAAACACCCACAATGAAATTTAATTCTTTTGTTGTAGCAGACTTTGATGTGGATGAGTTTAAACAAGCAATGCTTGTTAATCCAATAGTTGCAAAAAAACTAGGAGTGGAAATTTAAAATAGATATTGGACTATTTATCCAATGTGCTAATCCTGCGATTTAATTCCTGCATCTTTGCCTCCAATTGACGCATAGAAGTTCCAATATCAAGTGAAGATGATCTGTTGTTGGATGTGGGAGTGTCCATATCAAAAACTCTCACGCCAGATGGTGTGTCGTAAACACGGGCCGATTCGGTTACAAAGGGTGTGATATTGCCAGATGTGGTTATCTTGGTCGACTCTCGACCATTTCTGTCTACCGTGTAAGTTTGAGGAGAGTTTTCTAACAATAAAGTCTCAGTACCATCTGTATTAAATCTTTTCACTTGTCGATAATTCTTATTGGTCGCTTTTCTTCCAACAACTTGTGTTTTAGCTGTCTTAAATATGAGGAAATTATGTTCTACCGTGTGAAAATGTGGATCGACAATAAAATGATCAGGTTGACCGTCTAAAGCTTTATAAACAGCAGATTGCATCGATTGCTTAACCACTGCCCCACCTAAATCATGTTCCTGTTCATGAGCACGAAAGGATGCACGCCCAGGATCACCCCATCGAATAAACCCAAGCAGTTCAGCACGAGTTCCTTCACCTCTTACGGGTTCTCCGATTTCAATATCGTTTGTAATTTCCGGATAAGGTTTTAGTGGACCAGTTTTGTTCGCCGTTCTCGTGCAACTTGATCCAAAAATTATAAATGATAAAATGGACAATGAACTAAGTAATTTAATCTTCATGAGTTTAAATTTAGGGTATTATTAAAAGTTTCCTTTTGTGGAAAGATAAAATTCCATACCATGCTCAATTTCATCGTGACCACCAACACCTGCAATTCCCAAACTAAAATTCCAAGGGGCGTTAGGCATAAGTATAAATTCAGTACCATAATCAACCCACATGCTATCTGTTAGCACATCTCCATTGGAATAATTAAATCGAATAAAGGGGAGCATTGTGAAATTCTTATGGAGATGGTAATGAAGTGCAATTGCACCTTTGAACAACCAAAAGGAATCGTCATTAATATCATTGCTAGGAAAGTAGCGACCGATTGAAAGGCGACCTGACCAATTCATTCCATATGCTTCACTAGATTCCGCAATAGTCTCAAAGGATACACTTGTCATGGACTCATCGAAAATAGGAAAATCGCTCGATGAGTTCACATGAGCAATATTAACCCCCCAAGCGACATACTGATTGATTCGATAGTTTGGAAAAAGCTCAATTCCTGCAATCATTCCTGAGTCGTCGACATCTCCAATATCAAATCGGGAAATTGAGAGGGGAATCCTAACATCCAAATTTGGGTTGTCCCCAAGACCAAAACCCAATGTTAAACCATAAATGGAATGTTCAATTTCATTAACTAGACCCGCAGGAGTAGTCGGCGTAAAAAGGATATTTTCATTAATCTCTTGATTAGCATAATGGAAATCGATGTACAACGATTGGAAAAAATTATCGGTTTTGGGTATATCAGATGATCGTCTCAACTCTCTTAATTCGTCTGCGAGACTAGTAAAACCAAGGTAGTAACCACTAGTGACCCCGTTTTTGTAGTTTGATGAATAATCATTAGGAACAATCCCAAAACATATTGATTTCGCGCAAAACAGAAGAAATGTAGATATTAAAGATATTTTTTTCATGGGTATATTTTGAATCAAAATTTAACTAGAATCCTCTTTCGTCAACAAATAAATCATTTGGTTTTAAAAATTTAATTCAATTTGCCACAAAAGTTTTGAATGCGAGCAAGCCCCTTTTCAATTATTTCATCAGAAGTGGCATAGCTTAACCTAACATAACCCTCGGCTCCAAAAGCGTGTCCAGAAACGACCGCTACTTTCTCCTCCTCTAACAATCGAGCTGAAAATTCCTCCGAACTTAATCCGCAAGAGGAAATGTTGGGGAAAAGGTAAAACGCTCCTTCCGATCGTTGGCAGGTTATTCCCGGAGTAGCTTTTAAACCTTCAAGCAATTTTAACCTGCGACGATCAAAATGAACGAGCATACCTTGAACTGCCTCCATCGACTGATCCCAGTTTTTCATCGCCGCTAAAGCTCCAAACTGAGCAAATGTGGTAGCGTTTGAAGTTGTCTGGCTTTGTAAATCGGCAACGGCCTTAGTAATTTTCGGATTAGCAACCAAGGTACCCAAGCGCCACCCGGTCATGGAAAATGTTTTACTGAACCCTGAAACGGTAATTACCCGCTCAGCAGCTTCAGGGCTAAATGAAGCCGGGCTAAAATGCTCAGCTTGATCATAGAGTAAATATTCATAAATTTCATCGGACATGATTAAGAGATCATGCCTACATGCCAACTCAACAATAGCTTCCATTTCCTTTCGGGTATAAAGACAACCAGTTGGATTAGATGGGCTGTTTAAAATAATCATCCTAGATGATGGAGAAAGCACCTCTTCAATTTGTTCGGGTGTAACCTTAAAACCTTGCTCATCTCCTGCAAAAACGATTCGTGGAATGGCACCTGCCAATTTAACCATTTCAGGATAACTGACCCAATATGGAGCTGGTATAATTACCTCATCCCCTTGCCCACAGGTTGCAAGAATGGCAAGATAGCAAGAATATTTCCCGCCTGGACTGATCACAACCTGTGCTGGATTTAATTCCTTTAAAACCCCTTTTTCAAGATATTTTTGAGCTAAAGCATTACGAAGATCTGGAATTCCGGCAGCGGGAGCATATTTAGTTTTTCCATCCGCAAGTGCCTGTGCACATGCTTCTTTAATAAAAGAAGGAGTATCAAAATCAGGTTCACCTGCACCAAAACCACAGACATCCTCGCCAGCGGCTTTGAGTGCTTTTGCCTTTGCATCAACCGCTAAGGTTGGGGATGGAGCGACATTTTTTGCCCATGAAGATAGGTATCCTTTTTTCATATATTAAATTAATTTTAAGTAGCTAATGAGAAGAGAACGAAAACTTTTGTCAAGATTTCCGATTTTTTATTTGGTGGAGGTGAAGGCGTCCGAAGGAATAACTGGCATTTTTAAAAGTCCACCAGGTGAAAAGAGCGACAGATCAAGATCTAGGTTTAAGGCAGCAGAAGTTACTTCAAAACGAGTATTGGATCGATCTTGGTGATTTTTACAATCAAGGGATTTCACAATCCAATGGTCGGTAACTTTTTTCATACCATTTAAAATAAAAGTGCGAGATGGCACATTCGATCTAGAAAAAGTTTCAATCCTTAAAGGTGCTTCATAACTTTCATCGAGAGCCATGATAATTTCCGTAATATCGGAACGAACATCTTTTACCCATTTGGGAGGTAAAAATGAATAAAGATGAGATGGGCGACCAGCAACTTTTCCAGATTTGATATAGGTGGCATCCCAAAAGACAAAAGGCATAAGAAGGTCAAAAGTGGATTGATTCATCCCCTTAAAAATAGGCTGAAAAAACTCTTTCTCCATCAATAATCTGCTTTCATTTTCACCAGGCGACAACAACCACACTTTGGGTCTGGGTCCATTGTATAAAAGAAACTTTTGGGGAGATAAATTAGGATCACTGGAGTCTAAATCAATTCGCGAAAGCCCGTGACCAAGAGCTAATCCATATATTGTACCCGTTCGAGAAAATTCTTCTCCCCTTCTTGGCATATGTCGCAATCTAAAACGAAATGCATATGCTTTGTGAAAACTTGTCTTATTTAAATCTCGAACAATAAAAGAACGATATCTATCCAACCTATTGGACGCTTCTTTCTCTGTAAGTATTTTTGCAAAACCTCTAGCTGGAAAAGCAGTTTTTCCTTCCAATGAAAATTGGTTATAAAAACAACCAGAGAAGAGGAGGAAAAAAAAGAAAAAATCCGAGAGAAGAAATGGTTTTCTACTTAGTCGAATTAATCTCTTGTGCGGGTTCATTCACAACAGGAGCTGGAACAGCAGGTGCAGGGGATGGAACTTCAACTGATTCAGGCTCAGTTGATTCATCGTTACTATTTGGCACCGGAATAGGTTGAGATGGATCTGACTGTAAAACAGGAGTATCCGTACCTAACCTTTGAAGTTCATCGGAACCACCTGCTTCGTTTTGATAGAACGCATATAAGGCGAAAGATAAAATAAAGTATCCGAGAATGAACCAAACAGTCATCTTGGTTAATTGGGCAGCAGAACCAGCACCTAGCACTTGGTCTGCAGCACCACCACCCAATGCGGAACCCATGCCACCAGATGTTCTTTGTATCATAATAATTAATACAACGACCAAGCACAACAAAATCAAAAGAGTGGTAAGAAAAACGATCATTTTTTAAAGAGGTAAAATTTGTTTATGCCCATTTATGAAAAAAAAGGCAACCCCGTTTAGTTAATTCGAACTCCAATATTTTCCAACAACTGAACCAAGTCAGTTTCATCGCTAAAAGATAGAGTAACCTTACCATTTCCAGAATTATCAGATTGTATAGTAACTTTCCTGTTTAAAGATTGTTGTGCATTTTTTTCGAAATTAGAAAAAACTCTTTTATTTCCACTATTTGGTTTCTTAAAATTTTGCTGAGGATTTCGAAGTGCTTCAACTGCACTCTCGCATTGACGAACAGTTAATCCTTCCTCGACGATTTTTTTACCAAGCATATTCCTAGCCTTTAAGTCTTCCACTCCAAGAAGAACTTTTGCATGCCCAATACTAAGCTTCCCAGAGGACAGAAAGACCTTTAATTCATCATCTAACTGCAAAAGCCGTAATAAATTAGCCACATGAGCCCGGCTTTTTCCCACTCGCTCAGCAACTTTTGCCTGAGTCAAATTAAATTCATTAACAAGGGAATGAAATCCCATTGCTTCCTCAACCGGATTCAACCCTTCCCGTTGGAGATTTTCAATTAACGAAAGAGAAGCTGAAGAAAGATCAGTGGCAGATAAAACCCTGACTAAAATCTTATCTCGCCCTAGGTGTTGATGTGCACGCCATCTTCTTTCACCGGCAACAAGTTCATAAACATCTCCAACCTTTCGAGCAACAACAGGTTGTAAAAGACCTTCTGCCTGGATACTCGCAGCTAATTCACTTATTGCCTCCGGTTCAATAACCTTTCTAGGTTGGTATGGATTTGGAACCAAAGAATCTATGGGTATTTCAATTAAGCTTTCAGTTTGATTACCAATTTCAATATTTTCAGTTTTATTAGAATTAATGGCAGGAATCGAGGAACTGACTGGTTGTTGATTATCTAAATTCGATAAGGGAACAGATGGGCTTGCAGGTTTTGACTCAGTCCCCCCAGCAATTAAACTTCCTAATCCCCTACCTAATCTTGAAGATGTTTTAGACATAAAAGTTATTTCTGAGGGACAAATAGTTCTTTTCCTACAAATACTTTTTTAGGATCAACAATCTGGTTTGCATTGATAATCCATTTAGTTTGAGACTTGTATTTCTTGGCAATACTCGAAACTGTCTCACCTTTTTCAACAACATGAACAAACCCTTTCTGTGGATAATCCTGATCAAATGTAGGGCTAGTCACAGTGGTTGAAGGAGACGAGTGAACCTGATCGAAGCCCTTGTTCATTTGAGAAATCAAATCCTTCATTTTTAATTCGATGCTTTTTTGTAATGCTAATTGAGATTTTTCATTTTGGTTTAAACGATTTTCCATGGATTGCATACGATTGGAAATTTCTTGTAACACTTGTGTCGAGGTCCCTACATTTGAAGATTGTTTTCTATTAGATTGTTCGACCTGAATACGAAGTTGTGCATTTTCTCTACGTAGTAATTCTACTTCTGTCCTCAATCCCGCTAATTCACGAGAAACTAATTCCATATCCTGCTTTAAATTAGCAACCCGGATTGTAATATCTCCAAATAAATTAGTGCCAAAAAAATAAACCAAAAAAACGATAAAAACTGCTTTTACTGAAACCATCGAAAAATCCCCACATAATTAACCTTTATACTAACCACCAACCAAAAAATGCGATAATTCTGAAAAGGAAGCAAGAAATCTTTTATAATTCTGCTTACTCTTTTGAAGGAACTAAGAGTTGTGACATTTCAAATGAACTAAGAGTTTGCCCAACCGGAAAATCATAACCTCTTAGAAAATCGGAAACTTTAAGCATTTTCCCCCCAGGTCTTTGCAATTCATGAGGAATAAGCAGACCATTTCCTGTACCGATCATTAAATTTCCATCAAGATCGATTTGAGTTAAACCGATATCCAACAATGCATTATTTGGTCGCGACTCTGCTGAACCAATCCGAATTTTTTGACCGTCTATATAAAACCCACATCCCGGCCATGATTTAAAAGCTCTTATACGATCAACTAAATGCTTAGCCTTAGCAGAAAAATCAATATTCCCATCCAATTTATTTATTTTCCTACAGTAAGTTGCGTATGAATGATCTTGTTTTCTTTCGCCGATATTTCCATCTAGCAATCCTTGAATATTTCTTTGAATAAGAGGTATACAAGAATCAGCAATTTTTGTTCTTACACTTTCCCCAGTATCACTTCGTTCGACAACCACAGATTCAAAGTCCACAATTGGTCCGGCGTCCATTTTAGGAATAACCCTCATCAAAGTTACCCCAGTACTTTGTTCGCCCATGGCAATCGCAGTTTCTATAGGGGAAGCACCTCGATATTTTGGAAGAATAGAGGCATGAAAATTAAAACATCCAGAAGGAGCCAGTGTTAAAAATGATTTTTTTAAAATATGCCCGTAAGCCATCACCAAAATAAGGTCGATTTTTTGCTCTCGAAGCCACTCACATTCAATGTCTGATGGTTTTTCAGGACTTCGGCAAGAAATGGAATGATTTTTTGCCCAGGTTTTAATTGAATTAGGAGCCATTTTCCGCCCCCTGCCTGATCTACGATCCGGTTGAGTGAGTACTGCACTCACATTTACAAGAGGACATTGATCTTTCAAAAAATTTAAAAAAGGCACTGAAATTTCATCAGAACCAAAGAATGCAATTTTAAAGACTTGAGAGGACATTAGATTCTTTAAAAAAAAGAATTAAACCAAGTCACACAACGAAAATGCCAAAAAAAAGCCGTTAATAACGGCTTTTCTTTTTTCAAATTAAAATCCGTTCAGGTTTTTTCTTCTTGGTATCTAATTTCTTTACCAGCGAGAGAGAATTTCAGGGGGCATCCTGCCAGTCCAAATTTTTGCTGAATACCCTTCTCAAGGTAACGTCGATATTGATCATTCAATTTTTCTTCCCGATTACAAAAAAGTTTAATCCGAAAAGGACGGCTTTCTACTTGAACGGCATAATAAACTTTAAAACGCTTGCCCTTAATTTTTGCAGGCGGACGATGTTCCCACATTTCCCCAATTACTTTATTAAGTGCGGAAGTGGAAAGAGCTTTATCCATTCTCGAATCTAAATCACGAGCAACTTGTAAAAAATCTTTTATAGAATATCCAGTCAAAGCTGATACGAAACTGATAGGCGAGTCAGGAAGGAAAAAAAGTTCTTTACGGATTGATTTAAGATAACTTTTACGAAAATCTTTCTCGTCTTCATATCCGGGCAAGGGATCTTTCCTAAAGCTCTCCAAGGCTAAATCCCATTTATTAACGAGTATGGATAATGCCCTTCCCTCTTTGAGAACATGGTCCGCCATGATTTTATCCTGTTTAGTTACTCCTTCTCTTGCATCAAGAACAAGAAAGACAACATCAACTGATTCAATCGCTTTTTTGGTGCGTACTGAAGAGAAGAAATCCAATGAAGTATCAATACGTTTGTGCCTCTTTAAACCGGCAGTATCAAACAATCTAAATTTCCATGGCTCACCAGATTCTTCTACTTTAAAATCCAAGTCTAACTCTACTGTTTCTCGGGTTGTACCTGGAACATCACTAACAATCAGACGATCCATTGCAAGCAGTCGATTGCACAATGAAGACTTCCCAACATTGGGCCTGCCTATAAAAGCAATCTTCGCTCGGCCGGCGTCATCTCCTGAAGGCAGAATATTATCCTCAAAAGGAATTCTCTCTCTGATCCCATCAAGTAAATCTTCAAAGCCATTCCCATGTTCGGCCGAGACGCCAATTACTCTTTTGAATCCTAGACGATCAAATTCCGAAATTGAATAAATTTTTTCAGGTTCGTCCAATTTATTAACAACGAGGATCGGTTCCTTCCCCATTTTTCTAAATTTTTTGGATAATGTCTCATCTAATGGAATTAATCCTTCTCGGCCATCAACAACAAAGAGGAGTAAATCCGATGCTCGAATTGCAAAATCAGCCTGATACTCCGTGGCATCCTGAATTTCAGAAGGAGTCATTTCTGGAAGCATTCCAATTCCTCCTGTATCCATCAAACTGTAACCCTCAGGACTATCTGCAACAACTACATCACGAGTAACACCGGGACGGTCATGGACAATAGAAATGCGCCGACCGGCTAATCGATTAAACAAACGACTCTTGCCCACATTTGGACGGCCGACAATGGCAACACTATGAATTAGGCCCATAATAAGAGCATTAAAAAATTTATATAAAACGGATTATACCGCAGCGGGTTCGTTATTTTCGGAATCAAGACAGTAAACAAATTTCTCGATTCGATCGGTTGCTTCCACTAATTTTTCATAAGAAGTTGAAAAACTTGCTCGGACATGATTGGCACCATGCTCACCAAAAGCAGTGCCTGGAACAACGGCAACTTCCTGCTCGCGAAGCAGTCTATGGCAAAAATCAATTTCATTCAAACCCGTGTTTGTAATAGAAGGAAAAGCGTAAAAAGAACCACGAGGAAGATGACAATTAAATCCTATTTCATTAAAGCGACGAACCACAAAGTCTCGTCTCTTATGATATTGATCTTTCATTTGTAAAACATCCTCTGCCCCATTTTTCAATGCCTCAATGGCTGCCTCTTGGCTTAAAATGGGTGCACACATCATACAGTACTGATGAATTTTCATCATCGCTTCGATCAACCAATCTGGTCCACATCCAAATCCAACACGAAAGCCTGTCATGGCAAAACCCTTCGAAAACCCGTGCAAAAGAAGAGTGCGTTCTTTCATCCCGGGTAATGATGAAATGCTAACATGTTCACCTTCGTAAGTTAACTCAGCATAAATTTCATCGCTAATAACAATAAGGTCTTTTTCCTTGGCAAATTTAGCCAAGCGTTCCAATTTTTCACGATTAGCCGTCCCCCCGGTTGGATTCGTTGGGAAATTAAGCATTAACACTTTACACCCTGGTTGCCATGCCTTCTCAAAAGCTTCAGGATCCAATGAAAATTCTTGACCTGGTGTAGTTGCCACAGGAATCGCTTCCCCAAAAGCTAAAGTAACACTAGGAGCGTAAGAAACATAACATGGTTCATGGTATAAAACCTTGTCTCCCGGGTTAAGAATAGAACGAAGAGCAATATCGATGGCTTCAGAAACCCCAACGGTTACAAGTATCTCAGATACCGGATCATAGTCTGGACCAAAAAAGGACGAACAATATTTTGAAATTTCTTTACGCAATGAAAGTAGTCCACGATTGTCAGTGTAAGAAGTTTTCCCCTGCTCTAATGCAAAAATAGATGCTTCACGTATTTTCCATGGAGTCACAAAATCAGGTTCTCCAATGCCTAGGGAAATAGCTTGAGGCATTTCCGAAACGATCGCAAAAAAATCTCGTATCCCAGAGCGCGGTAAGTTTTTTACATGATCAGCTATAAAATCTTCAGGATTCATGAAAACTCAGGGACTAATCGAGGGTTTTTCTTGATTTTCAATTTCTCCTGCCAACATGTGACCATGGTCTTTATATGGTCTTAGTAGGAAATGTGTTGCAGTTGAGAGAACGCCTTGAATTGTGGCTAAACGTTCAGAGATAAAAGAAGCAACGGATTTAAGATTCTTTCCTGTGACAAATACCAAAAGATCATAACCACCAGACATCAAATAGCAGGATTCAACTTCCTCAAACTTAGAAATTCGCAAAGCCATTCGATCAAATCCACCTTCCCTTTCCGGGCTTATTTTAACCTCAATAACTGCCCTTACTTGATCTGATTCCGCATGAATGGGATTTAAAATCGGCATCCATCCTAACAAAGTTTGATTTTTCCGTAATTCTTCAAGCTCTTTTTCAACTTCCTGGGGAGTAGATCCAAGAATTTTCGCCAACTTCTCTGGACGAGGGTCAGCAGTGTCTTGTAGTACATTTAACAAATCACTCATTTCAACAATACTAATATCAA
>JAOHKZ010000039.1 GCA_028101545.1 Opitutales bacterium
GAGTGCTGGTCTTTCCAGGTTTCACCCGGCAGGCCTGCCGGTCGGAGGAGTCGAACATATTGACCGGGCCAACGGTACGACGCCAAAAGGTGTATAGGGACCGCCGGTAGAGATCGTCTCCGGTGGAAGCCGGGTAGTCGAAATTTCTTTCTTTGGTAATGGCAAGGGCTTCCCAGACTTTGTCGGGTTGGTAAGGGAAGACGGGTTGCCCACCTACTTTGGAAATTAGGAGTCCAGCATTGGCCAGGGCCCAGTCGCGAAGAATCATCGAGGGCATGCGAAAGCGGGTGGCCCGACTGATTAAGCGGTTGTCCGGATCATTTTCACGATGCCATTGATTCATGTGACTGGATTGGCGGTATGCGGAACTAGTGACAATGAGCCGGTGCATTTTCTTCTGGCTCCATCCAAGGTCCTGAAATTCGACGGCCAACCAGTCGAACAGATCCATATGTAGGGGATATTCACTTTGTACGCCTAGATCTTCCGATGTCTTGACCAAACCGGTTCCGAAAAATCTCTGCCACATCCGATTGACCTGTACCCGTGAAGTGAGCGGGTTTTCTCTTGATACGAGCCACTTGGCGAGACCCAAACGGTTCTTTGGCAAGTTATCGCTCATTTTAGGCAAAAATGAAGGCGTATTAAAGGAAACGGATTCACCTTTTTTCAGATATTCTCCACGTTGGAGAATATGAGTTTCCCGCTTTTTATTGTCATCCATAACCATGACTTTTGGCACTTTATCGCCTTTGTAATCCCTCAGTTGTTTTTCAATACCTTTGATCCGTTGTTGAAGCTTTTGATTTTCTTTGGAGTTATCCTGAGAAAGAAAGGCTATAAGGGACGCATTGTCTTCCTTGGTGAATTTTTCAAAGGATCGAGGCAGGTTTGATTCCCATTTCGGCATGGGCGTTTTTTCTCCCCGTTTGGCCCAGACGGGATTCTTCTTATAATCATATGCAACTACCCAAAAGTCCTTGAGTCTTTTGCCCACGCCGTTGTCAGTACGGTTAAAGAATTGTATCCGTTCGATCGGTTGCTCTGTACCCAAGTCTATCTCCAGCCATGGTTTGGCTTCTTCCTTAGTATGGGTAACTGTATTCTTGAAAAAGTCTCCAGATGTGTTTCCATCGATGGCATTGTTTGCGGGACCATTCGGATAATCACTGCTTTGGGTCGCTTTTCCTGCTCTGGCAATGTTTTTGTCGTTGTGGAAAATTTGTATTTCAGCGAGGTGGAGAAATCCTTTGGGTGTATCATTGATTACTCGTACAAACTGAGCTTGCATAGGTCCCTTTCGCTTTGGAAATGAGCTTACTTGCTTTGTCTTTTCATTATTGCTGTTAATTTGTTTTCGTAACTGAGCAATCCGATCTTCGAAGTCCTTGATCTTAATCTTGTTTTCTTCAGTTGGAATTTCGATGAAGGGACTGGCTACTCGAACCCTGGAAGACTGGCGTCCTGGGCGACCACTTTCTGAAACCTGATTAAAAGCGTCCATCATGCCGTAGTAGTCCTGCATCGTAATAGGATCGTATTTGTGATCGTGGCACTGTGCGCAAGCCATGGTCAGTCCGAGCCAGGTTGTTGAGGTGACATCTATACGATCGAAGAGGATGACAAAACGCTGCTCCTCCGGAATCGCACCGCCTTCGCCGTTGTTTAAATGATTACGGTTAAACCCACTGGCGATCTTTTGATCGGTGGTGGCTTTGGGCAGGAGATCACCAGCAAGCTGCCAGATCGTGAACTGATCGAATGGCATATCCTGATTCAGGGCCTTAACCACCCAATCTCGCCAAATCCATTGATAGGTGTCTCCGTCTTGCTGAAAGCCATTGCTGTCCGCATAGCGTGCAGCATCCAACCATTCGAGAGACATACGTTCTCCGTAGTGTGGGCTTGCTAGTAACTTATCGGCCAATTTTTCATATGCATTTGGAGAGTGATCGTAAACAAAATCATTTACTTCTTTTGGAGTAGGAGGGAGACCGATCAAGTCGGCGTAGAGGCGTTTGATCAGCGTTGGTTTATCTGCTTCCGGATTGGGTGAAATTTTATTTTCCTCCATTTTTGACAGCACAAAAGAATCGATCGGATTGTGTAACCAGTTTGGTTTTTGAACCTCTGGCAGTGGTTGTTTTTGTGGTGCCACATAAGACCAGTGTTCTTCATACTTTGCTCCTTCCTTAATCCACTGCTCGAGTATTTTCTTTTGTTGGGTAGAAAGTACCCGATTGGACTCAGGTGGTGGCATGATTTCATCCTGCTCCTCGGAATGGATACGATAAAACAGTTCACTGGCCTCCAGGTCACCAGGAACAAAGGCATCGGATGCTAAGGCATCTTCGCGTACATCAAGTCGAAGGTCTGCTTCCCTCTTATTTCCGTCTACCCCATGACAATAAAAACAGTTTTCGGACAGGATTGGCCGTACATCCCTGTTGAAACTTAAAGACTCAGCCTGCAATAAAAAGGGTATAAAAAGAGATAACAAATATTTCATTTACAATATCGAGTAGAAATAGGGAGGAATCATAGTTTTTATAGGATTCTTATTTTGTGCCTTTTAATCGTCTTTAAAATAAATAACAATTTATTTTCGATTTAAAAATTTTAAATATCAATTAAATTAAGGATAACATGAAAAGTAAATTTTCAAAAGATCGGGTGATTTTGCTTAAAGAAGCTGCTAAAATTCTATCCATTCATGTCGATTCACTAATTTTTTCAGAGCCAGTAAAATTTGTATACAATCCATTATCATACGCCTCAGTTATTCATGAAAAATATTTGGAACTTTCAGGATCAGAAAAGAAAAAAACCGTTTTTTTAGGAATGAACCCGGGGCCATTTGGAATGGCACAGACGGGGGTCCCATTTGGTGAAATTCCTTCTGTGCGGGATTGGATGAGTTTACATGGGGAAGTCAAAAAGCCTAATCCAGAACATCCAAAGCGTCCGGTGGAAGGTTTGGACTGTGACAAGAGTGAGGTGAGCGGAAGGAGATTATGGGGCTTATTTTCGGAAAAATTTCCGAATGCGAAAGATTTTTTTAAAGATCACTTTGTGGCAAATTATTGTCCACTCGTATTCATGGAAGAGAGCGGGAGGAACCGAACGCCTGACAAATTGCCGGCTACTGAAAAAAAGACTTTGGAAAAGGTTTGCGATCAACACTTACGGGAAATTGTAGAGATTTTGGAACCCGAGTGGTTAATTGGGGTAGGGGGGTTCGCAAAAAAACGGGCGGAAGAAGCACTCAAGGGGATGGAGATTAAGATCGGAACGGTTCTTCATCCAAGCCCTGCAAGTCCGGCAGCGAATCGTGGTTGGGCAGATGCAGCAAACAAACAATTAATTGAGTTAGGGATATGGAAATAAAATTTTAAATTTGCATTATCTGTAATATCGGAATATATCGATATTATGATAAGTGATACAGTTTCACCTTCTCAAAAGCTGAATGCTGAATCTCTTGGCATGGCAGCTGACTGTTTGCGTATATTAGCTCATCCGATGAGATTAAAGTTACTCCTTTTATTAGAGGAGAAAAGGTTGACAGTAGGTGAGTTGGCTCATGTCTGCGGAATGAAAAACAATGTAACTTCCGAGCATTTAAGATTGATGATGAGGTGTGGTTTTTTATCGGTCGAGAAGCAAGGGCAAAAAACATTTTATCAAATTTCAGAACCGCATGTATTTTCAATTTTATCCTGTATTAAATCTCGATTTGCTTAAATGAATATAATCAAAATCTTATGAATAATCTAACCGTAGAAGAATTTAATCGTGAACGAAAAGCTAATCCATCAATATCTTTAATTGATGTTCGGACACCTGCAGAATATAGTTCCATTCATGTAAAAGGCGCAAAAAATCACCCGATGGAATCTTTGAAATTGGAAAGCATCCCTTTTTCGAAAGATGAGGAAATATATGTGATCTGCCAGTCGGGTGGGCGTTCCATGAAGGTCTGTCAGAAGTTGGAGGCCGCAGGGTTTAGCAACGTAGTTAATGTGGAGGGGGGTACTTCAGCATGGCATGAAGCTGGATTTCCGGTTGTGGAAGGAAAGAAAGTGATGTCGCTCGAAAGACAGGTGCGGATAGCGGCTGGTTCCCTGGTGGTGATCGGTGCAGTTGTCGGTCAGTTTTTGCATCCGGCTGGGTTTGGGATATCCGCTTTTGTTGGAGTAGGCTTGGTTTTTGCTGGTGTTACTGACACCTGCGGGATGGGCATGATGATCGCGAGAATGCCTTGGAACCGGGCATAAGTAATATTTAATTACCAAACTTCTATGGGTCCTTTAGGGACGCCGATCTCTTTTCTTTGTTTTGCCTGAAAGGCGTCTTCTTCTTCCATGAAAGAAGCAATCATCGGAGCCATTTGGTAGCGAGCGAGCAGTTCACCAGAATCATCGGTAAATTGCTTTCGCCATTCCAGATAATTGGATAGCACTTTTTCGAAATCTGCACGGGAGCTGATTTTCACGACCGCGGTGTTAAATGGTTTTACCGGTCCGAAGCGTTTTGAATACCATGGGGCGACTTTACGGAATTGAAGCGATCCACGCTCTTCTCCAAAAACATCGACCATAAGATCATAATGTCTACGCATCACTCGTATTCTTTCTTCAAAGCTAGGTTCGGAGGGAAGGTTTCCTGTTTCCATATATTGCTGGGTATGGAGGAAAATCCAGGGGTTGTAAAAGGCACCCCGTCCTGCTGATACTCCATGACAACCCGTGTGTTCTATCATATGCTTGGCAGCCTGTGGGGTTGTTACATCTCCATTGCCAATAACCGGTATATTATCGACTGCTTCAACGACCTTACGGATTCCTTCTAGGTTCACCACACCATCAAATCCCTGAGCACGGGTTCGACCATGAACAAATATGGCAGCCACGCCGGAATCTTCTAATGCTTTAGCTAACGCGGGAGCAGTAAGGTTTTCGTCGTCCCATCCAAGTCGCATCTTAGCTGTAATTGGAACATCGACGGCATCGGTCATTGATCGAATTAACTCCTGAGTTTTGGTGAGTTCGTTCATCATGCTGGCCCCGCCTCCGGTTTTGGTAACCTTGGGGACGGGGCAGCCCATATTAACATCGATGGAATCAACTCCATGTTCCTGTAAAATAATCGATGCATCCCTCATCTCCTCTTTTACTCCGCCAAATAACTGAACGGATAGGGGGCTGTCCTGCTGGTTGGTCTCAATTAATTTGAGGGCTTTAGGGTTCTGTTCAACAAGCGAGCGGGCATTAACAAGATCGGTGGTACAGAGATCAACTCCACCGATTTCTCGGATGACCAAACGGAAGGGCAGGTTGGTATAGCCTGCCAGGGGAGAAAGAAAAAGATTGGATCTAAGCTGTAGTTTGCCCAAAGAAAACATTAATTCTAATAATGATGGATTGGCTGTTTTTTACAATCCAACAAACTAAGTAAACTTGACATACATTTAAGGAAGCCCTGCAATCTATTTTTGAAAGAGAATAATTAGATTAATCGAGGTCAAAAATAGATATGTCATGGTCAAGAATATATAATCATAAAATTCCTCTTCATGGATATTGTATAAATATGTTCGAATTGAAAATTTTAATGTACAGCTTAGTGTAACAGACTATTAACATGGTTAGTAATCGATATATAAAAAAATATTCCATATTCCTTTTTCCTATTGGGGTGGTCTATTTCTTTTTGATTCAGTCAGTTTTAGCCAAAAAAGAGTTTTCGATTGAGGACACCTTCAAGGCTCACTGTGTCGAGTGCCACGGGGCAAAGGGTAAGGTGAAAGGAGAGGTGAACCTTCTTTCTTTTACTCAGGGGAAGGATATTAAAAGTGATCCAGAACTGCTACAAACGGTGCTGGAAGTGATCGACTTTGGAGAGATGCCACCGGAGGAAAACCAGCCTATTGACAAAACCGAGCGAAAAATGATTGTATCCGAGTTGAAAAAGCTTTTGGAGGAATCGGTTTCAGGAGCGAATGAGGAATGGGTGAATGCTCCGATTCGTAGAATGACGCGTTTTCAATATGCTAATGCTGTGAAGGATTTATTGGATTTGAAGGTAGAAGTGTTTCCCCTGCCTGAAAAGATGATGCGAGACCGGACTGGCTACTTTAAACCAGCAACGGGCAAAATGCCTGCAAAGATGACAGTAAGCAGTCGACCGCTCGGGAAGTCGGGTCTGATTGAACCGAGAATGGATGGGGTGGCTCCATTTCCTCAGGACCTACGGGCGGAGCACGGCTACGATACCCAGGGCGATCATCTTTCTCTTTCCCCACTGCTGATGGAAGATTTCTTTCGGTTGAGCCGAAGTATTGTCAAAAGTCCTTCCTTTAACCAACGGAATGTAGGCTCATGGACAAAATATTTTGGAGAACCTAAGCCAGAGGTTAAACAAATGGCTGAACTGAAGACTCGGTTAAGCAGTCTGCTGACCTTGGCTTTCCGTCGTCCGATTCAAGATAAGACCTTTCAGAAATATTTTTCTTATGCAAAGCAGCAAATCGATCAAGGTCTTGGGATAGGGGATGTAATGAAGGAAGTATTGTCTGCTGTTCTGGCATCCCCGCGTTTTCTTTACCTTTACGATCAGGGTGGTAAGGAGAGTACTAAACCTGAGTCCAACCAAAACCTGGACTTAGCTTCACGACTATCTTTTTTCCTTTGGGGCAGTCTGCCGGACGAGGAGCTTTTACAATTAGCTGAGCAGGGAATACTTGTTGAGGATGAGCGACTAAGTCAACAAGTGGATCGAATGCTAGCCAACGATAAACTCAAGAGATTCTGTGATTCTTTCCCTACGCAGTGGTTGCAATTGGACCGGATTATTTCTGCTGTACCGGATGAAAAGAAGTATCGGGATTTTTATTACGGTCCTCCGTTATATCGAACGACTATGGATATGATGATGGAACCACTCCTGCTATTTGAAACGGTGTTGATCGAAGATCGGTCTGTCCTCGAGCTGATTGATTCAAATTATACTTTTCGTTCTGCACGGCTACGCAAATGGTATGGTGAGGATCCCAAAGGGAAACTGGGTGGCCCGGTCTCTATTCCTTTTGCAAGGCAGTTAGTTGAAGATCGACGACATGGCGGACTGATCACCAATGGGGCGGTAATGACGATGACATCCGGTCCATTGGAAACAAAACCGATTACACGGGGTGCCTGGATTGCAGGGGTTATTTTTAATTCACCTCCACCTCCACCTCCCGCGGAAGTGCCTCCTCTTCCTGAGGAGAAAGAACTGGACGAAAGCCTTACCCTGCGTGAGCGATTTGCAGATCATCGGGAACGGGCCGATTGTGCGGGGTGCCATGAAAAACTGGACCCTTTGGGGTTTGCCTTGGAGAACTTTGATCCAGTTGGGCGTTGGCGGAAAAAATATCATAACGGACGGGAAGTGGATGCGAGTGGCACTCTTTTCCGAACCCACAAATTTTCCAATGTAATCGAATTTAAGGATGCGATTCTCAAGGAGAAAAGCCGCTTTGTCCGTGGTCTTGCCGGTCATCTTCTGGCCTTTGGTCTCGGTCGTGAACTGAACCCATCTGATTCCCTGGCTTTGGATGAGATTGTGGAAAAAGTGGAGGTGGAGAATTATTCGATGAAGTCTTTGATTCACGCTGTTGTGCAGTCGAAACCTTTTCGTGGTCCAAGTGGTAAACTTGCCTTGCATAAAACCAAGTAAATTTTGAAAATATGAAAACGATGACAAATATTGGCCGCCGTACTTTTCTTCGCGGAATGGGAACTTCCGCTCTCGCTTTACCATGGATGGAGAGCCTGGCGGTTGGTGGAAAGAATTATCAAATCCCACAGCGTGCGGCTTTTTATTATGTACCTATAGGAGTGGTTAGGAAGACTTTCTTTCCAGGCGAGGAGAAGAGTGCAGTACAACAAAAGTTTACCAATGATAATTTTGATGCAGAAAGTACACGATCTAATATCGGAGTCGGTTTGCATGACCTTCATTTGACTCCAACCATGATGCCCCTGGCTGGGTTGAAAGACAAAGTTACTTTAATCACGGGTTTGGATCGTACTTTCCAACCGGGTACGGATGTACATGCTCAGTGTGCCTCCTGTTTTCTTTCCAGTGCCAGTCCATTTAGCCTGAAGCATACGCCGTATCCTCAGGCACGTAGCCTGGATCATATTCTTGCTGATAAAATTGGTACGCAGACTCCATTTAAGACTCTTGAATTTAGCTGTAATAGTCACAAGGATAACAAGGAATCGATTCAGTTTGATAATATTTCCTGGTATGGAACAGAGCATGTGGCTCCATCGATGCGGGATCCATTGCTTGCGTATCGCAGGCTCTTTAAATCGGATGAGAGGAGTGCTTATAAAAACATTACCGATTTGGTGCTGGATGATGCCCGGTCTTTAAAAAAAGTCCTTGGCTATTCCGATCAGCAGAAGTTTGGAGAATATTTTGAATCAATCCGGGCGATTGAGACTCAGATTTCCCGATTGGATGGAATGAAAAATGAATTGAGTAAAGTCGATTTAGATATTCCGATGGATGGAAAAATGCCCCGCGGTGAATATATTCGGCTGATGGGTGACCTTATGGTTGCCTCCCTGCAGAGTGGACTCACTAATGTGGCAACCTTTATGGTTGGGCCTGAAAGATGGGATACTCCCTATTTATTCGAAAGTTTGTTCGATAAACCGAAGAGCCATCACATGATGTCCCATAATCAAGGAAAGTTCGTTGAGGACCTGATCAAAGTGGACTACTTTTACATGGAGCAGTTTGCCTACCTTTGCGACAAAATGAATAAGGTAGAGGAGGCCAACGGTAAGACACTGCTGGATAATATTATGTTTACTTATGGGTCCGGATTGGGAGATGGTTCCACTCACCAATACAGTGCCTTGCCTATTCTCGTTGCCGGTTCAGGGGGTGGAAAATTCATTACTGGTAAGCACCTGAATGTTTCGGCGAAGTCCGGACTGGTCAAAAAAGTCGGAGGTACTTACAAAACCCCTGAAGGCGGAGTTCCCCTTGCAAACCTTTGGCTGTCGCAGGCGAATGCGATGGGTTTGAAGTTAGATCGTTTTGCAGACAGTACTGGAATAATTTCCAGTTTATTTGCATAGCCACTTTAGGAGTCTCCTCGTCTTGGCAGGAGGTTTTTCTTCGTTAAACTAAATTTTTTAGTTTTCGGTCGGTCACGAATGTGCCGAATGGAATGAGGGTGGCGAGAAAGAGATAAATTCCAAAGCTGAGTTTCCAATCAAACTTTTTCATGCAAGGGGCAAGAAGTAAGCAATAAGCTACAAATAGAACTCCGTGAGCCATTCCCACAATTTTCACGGCCATGGGCATTCCGAAGTAATATTTCATGGGCATGGCGATAAAAAGAAGGAGAAGGTAGGATACTCCTTCAATGTTTCCCAATATTCGTAAAGTTTTAAGCATGTGAGATAAATGAGATTATTTTTTTCTGAGAAAATAAAGACGAGCCTGCAAAACACTGGCAAATACACCGGCGATCAGCAAACCAAACCAGATTGCGGATTCTAAATTCTGGGTAATTTCCTCGGGTAAATTACCTATATCTGCATGTTCGTACATCCAATGCATAGGGATGATAGAAAGCGGGTTAATAGCTAACAACCTAAGAATTAAGCTCATATTTTCCTCTCCCCATCCGACCCCAATAACCAGGCTTGCCAATAGTGGGGTGATCCAGAGCAAACCGACAAATCCCCAGAAACCGAGGTTGAACCATAGTTCACGGCTTGCCTGCAGATAAATTACTGCGAGCATGAGGATTGCGGCCGGGATAAGAGATAGTGAATGAAAGGTGGATGTAAGTTCCCAGGCTTCAGAATCGAGTGCCAGGCTGATCAGTAGGCAATAAGTAAAGAGGGTTATGGCAGCAAGGATCAAGGTGAGAAAGAGTCCACTGCTCTCATCAGCTATTCGTGGAATTCGGGCGAGATTGAACTTTGCGATACGCTGAATTCCTTTGAGATAAAGATGCCGGTTGGGGCAGCAGATATTGATCAGGCAAAGAATGAACAGAACAGAGAGGGAAAAGAAGATGCTGATTACTAAAATGAGCCCCATGATTCTTTCTTCTTTTCTATAGAATTCATTAGCTGATAATTCCTGCCCTATTAGTCCACTTGCCTCGCCCCTGTCAAAAAAAGTCCATAAGCAACCTAGGAGAAGGAGTTGAAAAATAGAATATATAAAAAATGCAGAAGGTTTCGATAATGCAGGCAGTGCCTGATTCCTCCACTTTCGATAACCTGTCACAAGCAGAGCTAGAATGAGTAGTCCCTGCATAAGAAAAGTGAAGGTTGTGGGCGAGATGGTAAAATCAAAAAATGGCACATCCTGCCAAAATTCTGTAATTTGAGATTCATAATCAAAATCACTTTTTTTATGATCCCCTTCCTCCTGAATTACAGGAAGTATTTTCCCAAAATAGGTGGGGAGGATGGTAAGAAAAGAGAGAAATGAGATTCCTGCCTGCCCGAGTCCTGGGAGAACCACATATAAGCCGAGTACGACAATACGGGAGACCCATGAGGCAGCCCGGGGTTTCGGGACGACCAGGCCTACTGCATGTGCCGTGAGGTGGTAGAGAATAACCGAGCAAAAGAAAACAGAATACAAATGTATGATATTTCCCCACGGAAGCTCACCCGCAATAATAGCATGTCCGAGGAAGGGGAGAGTGAACAAAAACATGTAATATTCACGGGAAGGAATCCCAAATATATAGCCTACGATCTTAGAAAGTGGATTCATTGGGGTCATTCGCTGATAATCGAGCAAACCGGATTCCCTTTCCTCAGCGGTAATGGAAGCGACCCGTCCGGTACCCAGAAACATCAAGTGAAAACCCTGCAGTGCAAGAAGGAAAGTAAATGCATTGCGGGCTCCGTTTACTGGAGAGTCTTCTCCCTTTACCCATTCTTTGGTCTCGGGGTTTACACTAAATTTTCCTTCGGATCCCTGGAGGAATGCTGTTAGGTAAACGGTGGAGCATACAATAAGTGAGAACAGCCCGGCTGCGATCAGATGTTTGAACCGAAGGTTTTCACGAATTCCTTTAAGGATTAGCGGGTTCATTAATTTTGATCAAATTCTGTGGACCCGGATTCAATTTCTAAAAACAAATCCTCCACTTTTGATTTTCGGGTGGTAAAGGAAATAACTTTTATTCCATGCGCGACCATTTGTGAAAGAATTTCGGGTATCTCTTCACGATCTCCCGAGTGAATTATGTCAAACTGAGTTTTCGATTCGTCTCTATGTTTGAGTTCCGAAAGAGTCGGCCATTGTTCCACCCATTCGGAAAGTTTGGATGATTCCCCGGCAATTTCAACCTCCAGCGTTCTTGCGGATTGTTTGCGTTGGGTAATTTCTTCGATCGATCCGGATACCACCATTTTTCCATTTCGCATGATCCCGATTTCGTCACATAGATCCTGCAGTTCAGTCAGTACATGAGAGGAAACGAGAATAGTTTTTCCCTGATCGGCAAGCTTTCTAAGTAACTTACGCATGTCAATACGAGCTTTGGGGTCAAGGTTGGCTCCGGGTTCATCGAGCAGCATGACTGAAGGATCATGTACCAATGTTTTTGCGAGAAGGGCACGCTGCTTCATTCCGCGGGATAAGGATTTGCAAAGTTCCCTACGCTTGGTTGTAAGTTCAGTCTGAGCTAAGGCTTTTTCCACCTTTTCTTTTCTTTCGACACTTGATTGTCCGTAGGCGTGAGCAAAGAGATCGCAAAATTCTTCGACTCTCAGGTCGTCATAGACTGGAGGGAAATCAGGCATGTATCCAAGTATTCGCCTAGCTTGTTCGGGTTGATGAAGAACGGAAGTCTCACCGAGCATAATTTCGCCATAGGTTGGTTCGATCAAAGTGGCGATGGCTTTGATGGTGGTGGTTTTACCTGCACCGTTAGGTCCGATGAGTCCAAAAACCGTGCCTGGCTTTACTGAAAAAGACAGGTTATCTACAGCGACAAAGTCTCCGTAGTGTATTTTAAGATCTTGGACTTGAATCATGAGAGGAAGTGTCGATAGGAAATTAAAAATCAAGTTAGGTCAACTTTTCCTTGCCTAAAATCCCCAATATCAGACATTAATTAAAAGTAATTCAATTTATAATGAAAATATCTACAATCATTCTCTCCTTCTTATTTTTAATCTCTTCCATTTTTGCGGAAAAAAAACTCTTTGATGGTAAAAGCCTCAAAGGTTGGGACGGGGATCCTAAATTTTGGAGCGTACAGGATGGTTCAATTCTAGGGCAAACTACAAAGGAGAATCCGACCAAGGGAAATACCTTTCTCATTTGGAAGGATGGTGTTCTGGGCGATTTTGAACTTACGCTAGATTACAAAATTGAAGCAGGGAATAGTGGAATTCAGTACCGCAGTTTTGTTAAACCGGGAAAGCATGATGGTTGGCGAATTGGTGGTTATCAAGCTGACTTGGAAGCAGGCGATAAGTTTTCTGGTATCTGTTATGGAGAAGGCTTTCGGGGAATACTCTCCATGCGTGGAATGAAAACCACTTTAACTTTGGATGCTAAGGGAAAACTTAAAAAAGATGCGAAGCAATTTGGGGATTCCACTGAGATTGGAAAAGCGGTCAACAAAGGTAAATGGAATAAGTACAAAATAACAGCTAAAGGCTTCAATTTTAAACACTTTATTAATGGGGTTAAAACGACTGAGTTAATTGACAATGACGAGAAAACTAGACGCAAGGATGGTTTGCTTGCATTGCAATTACATGCCGGACCACCCATGAAGGTATATTTTAAGAATATTGTTCTTAAATAAACGAAAAACCTTTAATTATACCGCTCCTTGAACCGAGTCGATTTACGTAGCGACACGGTCACCCAACCTACTGATGAAATGCGGGCGGTTATGTCAACCGCTCAAGTCGGTGATGATGTCTTTGGCGAAGATTCAACTGTAATAGAACTGGAGGAGCGAATGGCTTCTTTGCTGGGAAAGGAAGCTGGATTATTTGTGCCTAGTGGAACTATGTCGAACGCAATTGCGATTCGTTGCCATACTCAGCCTGGGGACGAAATAATAACCGAGGAAAAGAGTCATATTTATGTTTACGAAGGAGGAGGTTATGCAGCTCTTTCGGGATGTTCCGTGGCTTTAGTTTCCAGTGACTTAGGCATTATGGATGTTTCTGATGTTGAATCAAAGATTCGTAAATCGGCCCATGGAAAAAGTCATTATCCGAATGGAACATTAGTCTGCATGGAGAACACTGCAAATCGGGGAGGAGGAACCTGTTACACCCAAGAGCAGATTGATGATATTGCCCAAATGGCAATATCCAAAGACTGCGCAGTCCACATGGATGGAGCACGATTATTTAACGCGATCATTGCTTCAGGGCTTGAGCCTGCACGTGTAGTTCGGGATTGTGATACTATTTCCATTTGTATTTCAAAAGGTTTGGGTGCACCGGTGGGTGGTGTGCTGGTTGGTTCGAAAAAAGTTATAGAACAGGCACATCGCTGGAGGAAAATGTTTGGGGGTGGGATGAGGCAAGCGGGGATTTTGGCTGCTGCGGGTTTATATGCCCTCGATCATCATATTGAACGTTTAGCTGAAGACCATTTTCGAGCCCGACAATTAGCTGAGGGATTGGTTGGCACAACCGGAATAGACTTAAATATAAACTCTGTTCAGACAAATATGGTCTATATAAAAACCGAAGACTTAGCTGATAATATTGTTAAATTATTGGCTGCTGAGTTGATTGATGTTTTGGCGATTGGAACCCATCTTATACGCATGGTGACTCACTTGCATATTGATGATGAAGGCATAGAAAGAACTGTTAATGCTTTCAAAAAGATTTAAGTGAACAAGGAAAAGAAACTAAAAGTAATAATTGCTGGTGGATCAGGCTTTTTGGGGCAGGCTCTCGCAAAATCCTTGATTACTGATGGCCATGAGGTAGTCCTGTTAGGAAGGCGGATAGGTAATAAAAACTTTTTGTCGGGTCGGTTAGTTGAATGGGATGGTAAAAAATTAACTGATTGGACTAATGAATTGGAAGGGGCGGATGCTTTATTTAATCTAACAGGTCGATCCGTTGATTGTCGTTACTCGCAAAAAAACCGTGAATTAATTCTTAATTCGCGGATTGATTCGACAAGGGTCTTGGGAGAAGGACTTGCCCAATGTAAAGATCCTCCTAAGGTTTGGTTGAATGCAAGTACTGCTACCATCTACAGTGATCGAAGAGGCGATTTACCTGCTCATGATGAGACGAGTGAGGGAAATGCCGAAGGTTTCTCCGAAGAAGTTGGGCGTGCCTGGGAAAAAGAATTTTTTAGACATGCGAGAAAAGGTCTCCGACAAGTTGCAATGAGAATCAGTATTGTTCTCGGAAAAAGTGGAGGAGCTTTTCCGGTTATGAAGCGTTTTGCTAAACTAGGTCTTGGCGGTGCTCAGGGTCCAGGTTCTCAATGGATGAGTTGGTTACATATCGATGATTGGGTCGGGATTGCTAGGTTTTTAATGGAGAATGAATCCATTGATGGTCCAGTTAATTTGGCTGCCCCCAATCCCATCACAAATTCTGAGTTCATGCGTGCGATGAGGGCACAGTACGCACCTATCGGAATTGGTTTTCCTGCTCCGACTTTGGCGGTGCATGTAGGGGCATTTTTCTTGAATACCTCTGCCGAGCTAGTTTTAAAAAGTCGAAAGGTAGTCTCAAAAGTTTTACCAGAAAACGGATATGAATTTCTTTTTACAAATGCAAGGGATTCCATTAATCATCTTGAGGGAAAAGCTGATTAATTGAAAAGTTCTAATCGGATCTAGGATTAGCATCTCTTGTCCGTGATCAAAAGCATACCGAATAATTCTAATTTTTAAAAAATGTTATTCACAAAAAGCATTTCTGTTTGAACATTTTGAGATTATGAACATCAAACCAATTGTAAGTTAACTTACTTATGGTCCGAATATACATTTTAACCATTGCATTTTTAAATCCTTTCTTTTGTGCGTTTGCTCAAAAAGAACTTTCGCATGATGTAGTGATTTATGGTGGAACCTCAGCGGCAATCAGTGCTGCGGTACAGGTCAAAAAAATGGGCAAGTCGGTAGTAGTTGTTTCTCCGGATAAGTACCTTGGAGGGCTTTCTAGCAATGGCTTAGGTTGGACGGATAGTGGGAAGAAGGAGGCAATTGGAGGCATTGCCAGAGATTTTTACCATCGGGTTTGGAGACATTACCAAAGCGTAGATTCTTGGAAATGGCAAAAAATGGATGACTATGGAAATCGAGGGCAGGGTTCACCGGCAATAGATGGTGACAAAAGAACAATGTGGATTTTTGAGCCTAATGTTGCAGAACTCATTTTCAATTCTTG
>JAOHKZ010000004.1 GCA_028101545.1 Opitutales bacterium
TTTGATCGGGTTGCTTGGACACTCGACTATGTATAGCAATTATATTTCCATTAAAATCAAAAAGCGGACCGCCAGAATCTCCCCCAAGTAAGCGACTGTCTGATTGTAAGGTATCCTCATTTTTCCCAATTATTCTCCCGAGCCTTACGACCACACCTCTTTTTTTATTAAAACCACCAGGATGCCCAATAGCAAAGCACCAGTCTCCAATTTTAGAAAAATCCCTTTTGGCAATGGGAGAAAATGGCCATTTTCCTTTTTTAGTTATTTTGAGCATACCAGCATCAGAAATTTCTGAACCTCCTAAACTAATTGCAGATACTTTTTTGCCATTAAGTAGTCGGACATTCATTTTCTGTCCTGTTTTTCCAATCACATGAGCTGCAGTTAATACGAGCCCATCTTCAGATACAATAACTCCGCTGCCTACTCCGTCATTTGTTTCAATTGAAACAAGTGCTTTTTTCGCGTTGGGAAGAAGTTCCTGTAAACGACTCTGTATGTCTAGTAGATCTTTCTGATTGAGAGGCGTAATTGATTCCCATGGGGGCGAAATACTAACATCGCAAAAACAATAACCAGTAATACTGAAAAATAAAATGATCTGATTTAGAAGTTTATTCACTTAAGTATAATTATGGTAATGAGTATTTGTTAGGTTTTAGAGTCTAGATAATTTACAAGCCTTTTACATATATATTTAAATCGAGTGTTGAAATATATTAAATACTCTAGCTTCTGTTTACCCTTTTTACAATAAACCGGTATATAATTTGGAGAAACTTTTTCTAGGGTTCTTTGCGAGACAAGAAGCAAATCAGGCAACAGATTTTGTGAATTACTTTGGGAAATCGCAATAAGGTTCGCGATAAGTTTTTCCTGGTCAGGAAATAAAATATTTACTTCAACTCCATTTCGCCTTTTGAATTCATCAATAGAGGAGAGAACATAGGGTCGGTATTCTTTCTCACAGTATATGGTAATGGATGGATTTATATCCCACGGATTACTTTCTTTTAGTTCTAGATTATATTTTTTAAAATAAACCTGTCCCTTATCTCGCGAAGCTAGATATCGAGCAAACAGCAGAGCATGTGGAATCCATTTTGAATTTTCATTGATTTCGCAACTGACCAAAGATTGCGATAATTTTTTTTCTACAATCTGAATTTTATTTGAAAAATTGAATCTTTCAGAATCTTTGTTATGGATCTCATTATCGGAAGAAATTATGAGATCAAAACTTTGATTATTTTCTAGGTTTTGTATTAAATTTGGATTACAGAATGTATATTCTATTCTAACATTTAATTCATTTTTGAATTGTTCAGAAACTTCGGTTAGAGGAGCCTGAAGTGATTTTTCAGCTAAAACTAAAATGGAGTGGTGTGTTTCAGGAGGATTCGAAACTTTATTCCATACTGCGAACATAGCTGTAAGAACAAACATGGACAGTAAGGAAAGAGTAATTCCTGTGTATTTTGGTGTGCGAAAAGTTTTTACCTGATCTGGTTCAAATGGTTTTATCATGTTTTAAAGACAAATTGCTGAGAACGCATGATTTTCAATAGAAAAAATAAGGGTAGAAAAAAAGACTTATGTCTTTAAATCAAATTTGAAAAGATCAAATAGAATAGTCCAAGCATAACAACGATAAAAGGAGCGGGTACTTTACGCGAGATTAACAAGACAAGTGAAATAATAAAACATGATATTTCTAGTGAACTCCAACTTGCGTCTATTAAAATTCCTATAAATACTCCTGATACTAAACCACTTGCTATTGCATTTATACCTCGGAGAGCACGGTGAGCCCACGGTAAAGTTTTTAATTTTCCCCAAAATGGATGAACCAAGAAAAGAAGCAGGGTACCCGGAATAAAAATAGCCCATCCGGCGATCATTGCACTTAGTAATTGACGGTTGATATCTTTTTGCTGCTCGCACAATCCTCCCGCATAAGCAGCAAATGAAAACATTGGACCTGGTAGTGCCTGAACCAAACCAAATCCGGCAAGAAATTCATCTTGGGTCAATAGAGCATTAGTATTTACAAGCTCCCCTTGCATTATGGGGACGACCACCTGGCCTCCCCCAAATACTAAGTACCCGTACCGATAAAAGCGCTCAAAGGTTACCCAAAGAGAATTTTCTGAAAAAAAGGAGGAAATGATCCCGACACAAAGCAATATAATGAACAGAAAAAATATTCCCCATGGAACAGAAAATTTGCCAGCATGCAGGCTTTTGAACTGGTCTGTTTTAGGCGAGAGGAAAATGGATAACCCTGCACCCATACAAAACGCTACAGGAATAGTCCAAGGCGTTGTGCTTAATAAAGCAATAGCTAACCCAAAGCCCCACAACCCAAAACTTAGTGGGTTAATTACAACTTTTCTGCCAAGCACCCATGCTGCCCATCCAACGAAACCGGCTGCCATTGGGGCCAGAAAACTAGTTATGTTGGCAAAGCTATTCTTGTCTATTAAAGCTGGAATCAAGGCAATCAATGTCATTAAGCAAAGAGCTGGCATGGCCCAGACCAGAAGTGTAAGGATGGCGAGTGATCGTCCACCTTTCTCCAACCCAATTGCAGTTATTACCTGAGTACTTGTGGGGCCGGGCAAAAAACTACATAGTGCCATCCATTCTAGGAGTGCTTTCTCTGATAGGTAGTTTTTCTTTTGCACTAAGCGGTCAAGAAAAACCCCTAAGTGGGCTTCGGGTCCGCCAAAAGCTACCAAGGAACAAAGGAATACATCCTTTAGGTATTGCGTGTTTGAAAACTTTTGGAGGCAATTCTCTTTATCATCTTTTTGTGTAGTCACTCAGGTTTTTTAAAAAAAGAATTATAAACGAAAAGAGCAAGGAGTGCCCCTATGAGTTGTGCTACGCAAAAGTGAAGAATATCGCTAGGTGAGATACCCGCAAAAGTGTTTGAGAATGATCTACCAATCGTTCCTGCCGGATTGGCAAATGAGGTGGAGGAAGTAAACCAGTAAGCCCCTCCAATGTATGCAGCTACGGTGGCTGCGACTTTTTCTTTGGAGGAAAGTAGGATGACCAGTAGTAACCCGAAGGTTGCGGCTATTTCACTTACGAACAAATTGGTGCCTGATCGTGCTTTTTCAGAAAACTGAAGAGGGTCCAAATCGAAAAGATAGTTGGCTAAGATTACACCAAGTATAGCTCCGGCAATTTGAAGAATGCTAAAAACAAAAAATGTGTTTGTGCTAATCTCCCCACGCAATCGCATCACCAGAGAAACTATTGGGTTGAAATGTGAACTGTGATCTCCAAGGCAAGTGATCAAAAAATAAAGAGCAAAAACGGTTGCAAATGTATTTGCTAAAAGAGTAACCGCATCATTTTGATTCAGGTTTTGGCCCATAATTCCCGAACCTACCACCGCCCAAAATAAAAAAGCCGTTCCAAGAAATTCAGCTAAATATTTCGATTTCATAAAATTTAATAAGTTAGAGATTTAAAGATTCTGGCAGGGATTCCACATAAGTCCGGATTTCGTCTCTTACCTGTCTGTAACAGGTAAGCTGTTCCTCTTCCGAAGCACCCTTTTCGGCTAATTCTTTAGCCATTTTCGGAGGATCTGGAAACCCTGAATGAACAACTTGGCAATTGGCTGGGAAAACAGGACAGGTCTCATGAGCATGTCCACATACCGTTATCACAAAATCTAAGTCATGATCTGCAAAATCCCGAATGTTTTCCGACTTTTGACTGGTCACATCGACTCCTGCCTCTGCCATTACTTTAACCATATGAGGGTTAAGTCCATGCGTTTCGATCCCGGCGGAGAATGCTTCTATCGAATCACCCTTTAGATGGCGTGTCCATCCCTCCGCCATCTGACTGCGGCAGGAATTTCCGGTACAAAGAAAAAGAAGTTTTAATGGTTCACTCATAAAATTCCTATCATTCTGTTTTATTACTTTAGGTAAACGTCAAACTCTTAAAGCTTAGGAATTTCATAATCTCGTATTTTTACAAAAAAGAGACATTTCCTTCAGTCAATTTTTACATGGTCTGTATATGATTAAAAATGTCCATTAAAGGATCAATAGAAATACAACTACACTTAAAATTATGAAAAAATTGAAGATACTTACCTTTTCACAATGTCTTCTCGCCTTTGCTTTTTCTGTGAATGGGCAAAGCGAAGAGACATCAACTTATGATAGGCTTTGGAGTAAAGTCTCGCTCTATGAAAACGAACAAAACCCCTTAATAAGGAAATTTTCTCTTACCGGGAGACTGCAGGGTGAATATCATAGCTTCGATAATGATGTGACTGGAGATGATCATGATGATTATGATTGGAGAAGATTCCGATTTGGTTTCAAAGCAACTCTTTTTGGTGACATCACCTTGCACTCAGAGGCGGATCTAGGTCTCGAGAATGAAGGTAAGCCTCTCTATAATAATCTAACCGATACTTATTTCTCATGGTCTACAGAGAATGGCGTAAAAATTAAGCTAGGAAAACAGTCTACCCCTTTTACTTTGGATGGATCCACATCTTCGAAAAAGTTACACACTTTGGAAAGAAGTAAAATTGCAAGTAATATTTGGTTTGGGCAAGAGTACTTTCCAGGAATATCTGTTTCAGGCTTTAAAAACGATATCGATTATTTTGCAGGATTTTACTCTTCGGATAACGCACCGGAGTTTGATCATGCTTTTAAGTACGGAAAATTCGGTATTCTTTCTGTCGGTAAGGACTACAGCGAAAACTTCAATCTTGAAAAATCATACATTCGTGCAGACATCATGATCCAAGATGATGATGAAATGAAATATGAGGATTGGAATGGTGCCTACTCATTTGTAACCAAATGGGAAAATAACGATTGGTACCTCTGGACAGACTTAAGTTATGCTGACCGCAAGGATGGAGATGTCTGGGCGATTCAGTTGATGCCATTCTATGATATCACAGACAAGACGCAGGTTATTTTTTGTTACACTCATCTAGATAGTTCCGGAGAAAATCAACTTAAAACAAGCAGATGGGAAAGCAGGTTGCCACAAGATCCAAAAGTAGGAAAAGGGGATAACCTTACCGAATACTTTTTCGGGTTAAACCACTTTTTCTATGGTCATAAACTGAAGTGGCAAAATGGAATCCAATATACTGAGTTAGGTCAAGCTGACGGAACTAAAGAATATGACGGATGGGGCTACACTACCGCCTTTCGCATCAGTTGGTAAACTTTCAACTATTATTATCATCAAAGAAAACAAAATCGTAAAATTCAATGAAATCACTAAATAAAAAAATTCTAGTCGCTCTCTTCTTTTCATTTTCAATTCTTATTAACGCCCAAGACAAATTAGTAATAAAAGGTTCTGATACATTGGGTGCAAAAATGATCCCAAAAATTGCTGAGGCTTATGAAAATAAAAACCCTGGTTCAAAGTTTGAAATTGCAGCTGAAGGATCCTCTACTGGAATTGCAGCTATTATTGATGGCACGGCTCACATTGGAATGTCTAGCCGCGAACTTAAAGGAAAAGAAAAAGCAACCGCGGGAGCCAATGGTGTTCGCCTCGTCAAGACAGTGGTAGCGAATGATGCAGTTGCAGTTATCGTTAACGAGTCTAACCCGCTGTCCCAGTTAACTCTTAAGGATGTTGAGCGAATTTTTACAAGTGATATAACTAATTGGAGTGCCGTGGGCGGAAAGAGTGGAAGTATTTCTGGATATACCCGAAATACTTCCTCTGGCACATATGCATTCTTTCAAAAGTTTGCAATGGCTGGTCGTGATTATGGTTCTGCCACACAAAAGATGGCTGGCAATGAACAAATTGCAACCGAAGTAGCCAACAATCCAAATGGAATCGGTTATGTTGGGTTGGCCTATGTCGGAGCTAAGGGCATCAAGGTAATCGCAGTCGATGGAGTTCTTCCATCTCCCAAGACTGCCAATGATGGCTCATACACGCTTGCCCGTGGATTAAATTGCTTCACAAACGGAGCTCCTACTGGAGCAGCTAAGAAGTTCCTGGACTTCGCCCTTACCGCATCTGGTCAAAAGATCGTAGCTAGTACAGGATTTGTTCCTGTCAAGTAATGTGATCCAAGTTAGTTTGTTTTAAACGAGAGGCCATCTCTTTGGGGGTGGCCTCTTTTTATGGAAGCTTAGATTTTTTGGGCGGAGGCGAGGAAATTTACCCGTAAATGAAAAATAACACAAATTTTCGATGCTTGGCGCAAAGTTGTTACATTTAAGGTATATGGTAAAAGAAATATCTCGCTAATTCACCACAAGATAATCTTATGACTGAATCATCAATTTTTATCCCTTCGAAACATTCGATTCTTGTAATCGACGATGAGCCGGATCTATGCGAATTGATCGAGTTTCAATTGCAAAAGGAGGGCTTCCAGACAAGTGCACTTTCAAATCCCTTGGAAGCGATTGGATTTGCTCGTGATTTTGAACCTGATTTAATCATTTTAGATGTAATGATGCCAGAATTGGATGGGTTGCGTTTGTGTAGCATGCTCAAAGTAGACACACAGCTCAAGGATGTTCCGATCTTATTTCTTACAGCACGAAGTGATACAGATGAACGGGTAAAGGGGTTCGAACGCGGTGCCGATGACTACCTAACCAAGCCCTTCGATAACCGTGAGTTGATTGCCCGGAGCAAAGCAATCCTTACCCGTACTATCAAGAAAAAATTAGCCATATCAGGTAAGCTTGAGGGGGGCGGAATCGTACTTGATCCTGAAAGTCATGAAGTTTTTATAGATGAAAAATTGATTGATCTTACTCACACTGAATTTCGTCTCCTTCATTTAATGATGGAAAGAATTGGTCGAGTACAGAGTCGTGAAAATCTTTTGGTTAATGTATGGAACTATGATACAGATATCGAGACACGCACTGTTGATAATCATGTAGGTCGGTTACGGGGTAAACTTGGGTCGAAAGGGGATGTGATTAAAACCGTGCGTGGCGTTGGCTACAAACTGGTTGTTGATTAATTCTTCTGCTTTTTTGTACAAATGGCTGAAGTGACTGTTATTGCACTCGTGTTGCTAGCATCTTATTTCTGGATACAATATCGAATAGGAAAACAATTGATCTTTCAATTCGCGTCTTCGATCCGAGAGGGAAACACCTTAATTTTAGAGCGTCCCATGCTTCTAAATAAAAACTTTCCCTTGGAACTCTGCCAAAGAACATTGGATGAAAATGCGACTATAATTAGAGAGCTTGAAAAAGATAGTAACCAAACCAATCATGCATTTAATGAAGTTCTCGGAGGCATGCTTGATGGAGCTTTAATATTAGATCAAGACCATGGAATTAGTTTTGCCAACTCAACAGCCGAAAGAAATTTTTCTCTGGGACAATCTATGATTGGCAGGCGACTGGAAGCCTTTCTTGACTCATTTGAAGTGCTCGATCTTATTGATCAGTTAAACAGAGGTAACAAGCCCATCAAAGCTGAGTTTACCTTCAGGAGAAACGGTATCTTTAAAGACTTCGAAGTCGCGTCTGCTCTGCTTTCTCCAATACGATCGAATCCTAAAGAAGTCTACCTACTCCTATTTCGCGAAGTCACTGAGATCAAGAGAGCAGAACGATTGCGTAAGGATTTTGTGGCTAACGCCTCCCATGAATTGCGCACCCCGGTTACAATGATCAAAGGGTTTGCTGAGGCATTAGTGGATTCTCCCGATCTTCCTGAACAACAAAGATCATCTTTTATATCTAAAATATACAAAAATTCACTTAGGCTCCAAACTTTAGTAGATGATTTGCTTAGTCTTTCCGAGCTAGAGGGTAGTAGGCATCCCATCAATCTAACTACCAATAAACTCTGTGAAGTAATTCGGGGAATCGATATGTATTTGCAGGACAAACCCTATGTTAATAAGGACAAGTTAAAGTTTACATTTGCTGAGGAAAAAGAAGGATTTCCCTTTGATGCGATCAAGGTAGCCATGGCCATTGGTAACTTGATCGAAAATGCCTTTAAATATGCTGGATGCTTTTCTGAAGTACGAGTTTCAACTAGTCTGTCCGAAGGAGGTGAAATCATAACTTGCTTCGTTGAAGATGACGGCATCGGAATTCCCGCAAAGGATTTAGAATATATTTTCGAACGATTTTATGTTGTGGACAAAGGAAGATCACGAGAAAAGGGAGGTACGGGGCTGGGACTAAGCATTGTCAAACATGTTGCAGAAGCTCATGGAGGCAATGTACATGTTCGCAGTCAACTTGGTAATGGTTCTACATTTTCCATAGATTTACCTAGGTTTCAGCTTTAAAAGCAAAGCCCTTTCCATTGTTACATAATTGGCGCAGTTTCGTCACATAATATGAAAGCCAATATGGTAGCATAGAATCTTGCTATGATGACTCCTTACAAGACTTTTTTTATCCCTAGAATAGGGAGATGCTAATCCTTATTCTTAACCCTTGGCTATGAATTCTTCGCAGCGGAAAGATAACTGGATCAAAATATTCTTTGCAAGTAACGCTGTAACATCAATCATTATCCTGGGGTTGATTACCCTTTTTCTTTTCAAGGAAGGCATCGAGTTTTTTGGCCAATACCGCAACGACCTACAACGGTACCGAAAATCTGGTATGGAATACGCCACAGTAGTGACTAAGCAACACGACGAACAAACTCTACTCTATCGATACCTAGAAAATATTCTCTCTAAGGAAACTGAAGCACTCGAAGTTCTTAAGTCGGATAACGCGAAACGAACGGAAGCAGAAAATAATACTAAATCCTTGCTAGAACTCACTAGAGAATTTCAAGACATTAAGGAACTGCTTCTTGTTTATGAAAAACAAGTCGTTAAATGGGCTGCGGAAACAAAACTTTTTCTACTAACCCAAAATGATTTAATTGAGATAAAAGAAGAAGCCATAAAAAGTGGACTGCCTGAAGAAGACTTTTCACAAAGCCTCGACGAGTTGATGCAAAGAAAATATTTCTCTTACAAGGAGTTAGCGAGGTGGCAAAATTACTTTATTCGTAATCAAAGAGAAGACCTTGCTAAAAGGATCAATCCGACTGTAGGTTCTGAATCGGGGACCGAAAAAAAAGGGGAGATTAACTGCCTAACCCCCCTTATTCAATCCTCAGCTGGAAAAGATTATGGCGACATTATTGCCAAACAGAAAGTAGAATTCTCTTCGCTGATAAAAAGCTACAAACCTTCTTTTCTTATTCAAGAATCCTTAAGGGACTTCCAAAAAGCACAGGCCGCTTTATTCGAATATCTTGATTCCGCTGCCTTATACCAAGAAAGGCTATCTAATTGGGATCCGACCACGCCTTATCCGCTCAACCGTGCTTTTAGTGGATTTCTTTTGGGAAAGGATTGGGTGACTAATAGTGCACGTCAAGACTGGTATGGTATTTTGCCTCTACTTTCTGGATCCTTGCTTGTGAGTATGATTGCCCTCGCATTAGCTATTCCGTTTGGCGTGGGATCGGCCATCTATGTAAACCAAGTGGCGACTGCTAGAGAGCAATCATTGATTAAACCCTGCATCGAGTTTATTTCTGCCATCCCCTCAGTTTTGATTGGTTTCTTTGGTATTGCTGTTTTGGGAGGTATGGTGAGCTTGGTCGCAGATGAGCGGCTTAACTCTTTGACTGCTGGATTTCTTCTCGCTTTGATGACAGTACCCACAATTTTCACCCTTGCTGAGGACTCACTTAACAATGTTCCTCGGTCACTGCGCGACGCTTCCCTCTCTCTTGGTGCTACACGTTGGCAGACTTGTGCTCGAGTTATATTTCCTTCCGCAATAACTGGAATCATATCAGCCGTACTACTTGGTTTTGGACGAGTTATCGGAGAGACTATGGTAGTCTTACTTTGTGCAGGTAACCGTATCGCCATACCCGACTTCAATTCTGGACTTGGCGTATTTGCCCAACCAGTACATACAATGACCGGAATCGTCGCACAGGAAATGGGCGAAGTCGAGTTTGGCAGTATTCATTACAGAGCCTTATTTATGGTCGGAATCGCTCTTTTTCTCATTGCCCTACTAGTGAACCTTCTTTCTCAAAACATAGCCGGTCGCTACAAGGCAAACTACTAATTGCATGAGTCCAAGCAGAGAACCAAAGCATCCATTTGCGACCCGTATTACCCGGGGACGGGTACAGGAGTCCATTATGTTCGGGTTTTTGCGCGGCATGACTTTTTTTGTACTATTTTGTGCCGCTTTTCTTTTTTGGGATATTCTTTCCAAGGGAGCATCTAAGGTTTTTGAAGGCGATGGAATGCTTAATTGGGAGTTTTTGACCGAACATCCCCAAACGCTTCATGTGATCGGTGAAGGTAAAGATGAGATCAAGCTAAGTTCTAGTAATTACTTTAAGCTTAAGGACGAAAAAATATTGGTTAAATGGGAAGAGTTTCGTCAGTCCGATGAGCACGATCAAGCACGCAGAGGACTAGATAAAGTCATAAATCTTCTAGAACGGGAATGGGGTGATGATTCCCTGGCACAGTCGAATGAAGACTTCCTTAATCGTGAATGTGATAACGCTGCTAATAAATTTTCGTTTTGGAAGGAAATGCTGGTCGATGTAAACAATACTGCGATAGATTTTGAAATGAAACCCGAGGATGTGCCTTCCATGGTTTCGCAATTTATACTCGGACATTTTGAGATGGAACGAGGACGTTTTTCTTTAGTCGAAGAAAAGATCACTCTCTTCAGGGCTATGCAATACCCCAAGATTGAAAGCATTTCTTTAAAGAATGCAGAGCAAATCGAGGATGCTTACAAGTTATTTCTCAGTGTGGTTCCGGAGGTGTATAATAAATCGATTAAATTATTTGGTAGAGAGGTTCGATCCTCCTATGATGAATTTATGCAAGTCGAAGGTCCTAAGGAATTTGGCCGTTTCGCTGAGGCAATCGTTGCATACTCGAATGTAAGGGAATCCTTTTGGGGAAAAGACTATGAATCTGAAAACTGGGAATCTCTTCAGGCATCCCTTACTCCCTTTAAGCGGGCAATGAATGTATCTCTCCCTTCAAGAGACTATGCTTACTCTGGAGGGGGTATCTTTCCAGCAATTGTTGGCACCCTTTTGCTAGTGATTGGAGCTATGGCAATTGCCATTGTTCTTGGTGTGTTTTGTGCAATCTTTTTGGCAGAATATGGTAAGTCAGGGAAATTCCTCTCGCTGGTCCGACTTGCTATACTTAATCTTGCAGGAGTTCCCTCAATTATCTTTGGTCTTTTCGGTTTCGGTCTTTTTGTAATTTTCCTCGATTGGAATGTTTCCCTTCTCGCTGGTTGGTTTACTCTCGCATTCATGGTTTTACCCATCGTGATTACCGCAAGTGAGGAGGCTCTGCGCTCCATCCCCCAAGGGTTTCGTGAGAGTTCTCTTGCTCTAGGAGCAACTAAGTGGACGATGATCAAAACCAGCGTGCTTCCTTTTGCTATGCCCGGAATCCTAACATCCTCTATTCTAGGCGTAGCTCGAGCAGCTGGAGAAACAGCTCCAATCATGTTCACCGCTGCCTACGCAAAACGATCGGAACTTCCTTGGGAGGGCCTGGAGCATTGGACCGACTTTTTCTTTCAGGGAGTAATGGCTTTACCATACCATATATATGTAGTGAGTGCTAAAATCCCTCAAAATGCGTACACCGCAGATATGCAATATGGTACCGCTTTTGTCTTTCTCCTCTTGGTGGTGGGCGTAGCTAGCCTTTCCATTATTCTGCGCAATCGTCTGCGTAGAAAATATCGTTGGTAACTCATTTCACTTATTTGTTATGCAAGAAGCACTTAAAGCCACCTCCGAAAACAGCCAGTCTCTAATGGATTCTAAAAACAATGCCCCGTCTATCCGTATCAAAGAATTAGATTTTCTTTACGGTAATAATCAGGTAATCCACGATGTATCCCTCGACATCTTCCCAAAGGAAGTGATGGCTTTTATTGGTCCATCAGGGTGCGGTAAAAGCACACTCTTACGATGCCTAAACCGCATGAATGACTTGGTGGATGGGGCTCGTATAGGAAAAGGGTCTATCGAAATACACGGTGTTAACCTGCACCACAAAAGCGTAGATGTGATAGAACTTCGTAAGAAAGTAGGCATGGTTTTCCAAAAATCTAACCCTTTCCCAAAGTCCATTTATCAAAATGTTGCTTATGGTCTACAGATACAGGGTATAAAATCAAAACAAGTTGTAGACGGGAAAGTGGAAGAGAGCTTAAGAAAAGCTGCTCTATGGGAAGAAGTGAAAGATCGCTTGAATGAAAATGCATATGGTTTATCTGGGGGGCAGCAGCAACGTCTCTGTATTGCTCGAACCTTAGCAGTCGAACCAGAAATCATTTTAATGGATGAGCCTTGTTCAGCTCTTGATCCAGTTGCTACAGGAAGGGTGGAGGAACTGATCCTTGAACTTAAAAACGAATATACCATCGTGGTAGTCACTCATAACATGCAGCAAGCTGGCAGAATATCTGACCGTACGGCCTTTTTCTACTTGGGCAAATTGATTGAATGTGATCAAACGAAGAAAATTTTTCTTAATCCGAATAAACAACAGACTGAAGATTACATATCTGGAAAATTTGGATAAAATTATTACAAAACATTTATACTCATTTGATCATGACAACTTTCTTCGAACATAATCTTGAAAATGTAAAATCAAAACTCCTTCTCATGGGGCAGCTTGCAAATGAATCGGTTAATGCAGCGATTCAAGCTTTGGTTGACGGAGATTCTGCTCTGGCAAAAGCTGTAAGAGCTAAAGATGAAGAAATTGATAATCTAGAAAATGAACTTAGCGAATCCGTAACTACATTCCTGTCTACCCATGCTCCAGTTGCTGCCGACCTTAGGCTTCTTGTGGCAACTATGAAAATAAGCCATGAGATTGAGCGTATAGGGGATGAAGCCAAAGCGATTGCTAGACGCTCCCGCAAAACTACAATGCACGAATTTCATCGGATTCCCGAAATGGCTAACATTGCTCATGATATGATTCGAGACGCACTTTCAATATTTGTTGAATTTGATGAAGAAAAAGCAAAGTCCATTTGGACTACAGATTTGGAAGTCGACCAGCTTCACAAAGATAACAATAAATTTTGTCAATTGTTGGTGGAAAAAGATCCATCTATGGCATCATCAGTTTTTGAAGTCTTATTTATTTCTAAATCCCTGGAACGCGTTTGTGACCATGCGGTAAATATATCAAAGGAGATTTTCTTTATCGCTACAAGTCGGGATGTAAGGCATGCACCTGAATATAAAAAAGCTGCATTGCGGAGGGACCTAAAATAATTCATTATTGAGTTAGCCTATTCTTTGATAGGCTGGAGAGGAAATCAAACTTGCTATTTTCGGGGTGCTGAATGATATAGGCATCACATTCATGAGCTCCCGAATTCGTATTTTTGTTGTCGATGACGAACAAGATTTAACTGATCTTTTACATTACCAGCTTGGTAAAGAAGGTTTTAAGGTAAAGTTTTCCAATAATCCTTACGAAGCACTAGGGAATGCTCGTGATTTCAACCCAGACCTTATTATTTTGGATGTTATGATGCCTGACTTAAATGGTTTTCAGCTTTTGCGGATGATACGTGCTGACAATTTGCTTCAAAAGACTCCCGTAATTATGCTAACTGCGAAAACAGATGTAGAGCATAGAATAAAAGGGTTGGAACAGGGAGCGGATGATTATCTTGGGAAACCGTTTGATTCACAAGAGCTTGTTCTTCGTATTCGTTCAATTTTAAAGCGGACAGCCGAGCAAATGGATGATGATCAAGGACGAATTATGTTTGGAAACCTTCTCCTGGATGAGGAAGATCATAGTATTTCAATTTCCGGAAACAAAGTGGATTTCACGCTCACGGAGTTTAAGCTTTTACATTATTTTCTTAAACGGAGGGGACGGGTCCAGACTCGTGATAATCTCCTTTTGGGCGTCTGGAAGTTTGATGCAGATGTTGAGACCAGAACAGTTGATGTACATATCCGAAGGGTTCGTAAGAAAATTCAGAATGCAGGAATTGAAATTGAAACAATTCGAGGAGTCGGTTATCGGCTAATAGAAGATTTGAATTAATTTATGCACCTCCCTCTCTGGCTATGCGTTCTACTAATTACAGGATTTCTTTTTGGTCTATTTGCGGCGGTTAAGAACTTTACATCGAAGAGTAAAAAACTTTGGCCTGAGAATAAACCTCAGAAAAGAGAAGCGAAAGACCAGGATGAGCAAACCCGAAGAGATTTTGTTGCCAATGTTTCGCATGAATTACGTACCCCGGTATCGATTATTAAGGGGTTTGCTGACTCTCTTCAGGAAGATTATGAAATCCTTAGCGAGACTAAACGTAAAAGCTTTTTATCCAAAATTCAAAAAAATGCAGAGAGGCTCAATTCACTTGTTGAGGACCTTCTTGTCTTAGCTAAATTGGAAAAGCCCAAAACTACATTGTCCAAGGAATCGTTTGATCTGTGTGAGCTTGTTCGAGCAATTGAAGAGGAATTTCTAATAAGAAAAGACTCTTCTCTCCCAAAACTGATGTTACATTGTCCATCATCCCCGGTCAGAATTCTTGCCGACCGTCAAAAATTAGTAAGTGTATTCGAAAACCTGATCGACAATGCAATTATACACGCTGAGGGACTTTCGCAGATCTCAATTCGAATTAGTGAAAACTCAGATGAAAATTCTATAACCAGCGAAGTGGAAGATGATGGCAAGGGAATCGAGCAGGATGACCAGAAGATGCTCTTTGAACGTTTTTATCGTGTTGATAAAGGAAGATCTCGAAATAGAGGTGGAACCGGACTTGGTTTGAGTATTGCGCGTGAAATTATTGATGCTCATGATGGCGAAATTTCTGTTAGAAGTAAAGTCCAGCGTGGTACGATCTTTTCATTTAAGATTCCTAAATCACACTAGATCAAAATAAAAGATCATACCGATGGTATTATTCTAAAAGGCTGTATTTTTAATTGTAACATAATTGTAACAATCATGACCCAATTATGTAAGATTCGAATGATAAAAAAGAAAGATGTCCTATACAAAGCCCTTAACCTTTATAAAATTTATTATTCGTTATTTTTCCTATTTGCTTGGAGTAATAGTCGCTGTTCATATCGGTAATGGCCAAAATAGTAGCTATGATGAAATTTGGGACAAAGTTGTTCTCTATGAAAACGAAGAGAATTCATGGATCAGCAAGTTTTGGCTCACAGGAAGGCTTCAAGGTGAATATCATAGTTTTGAAAATGAAATATCCCCAGCACTTGATCATGATGATTATGACTGGAGAAGGTTTCGATTCGGTTTTAAAGCAACATTTTGGCGAGACATAACGCTGCACTCGGAGGCAGACCTTGGCTTGGAGAACGAAGGAAGGCCTCTATACAACGATCTAACCGATACTTATATTTCATGGTCCTCGGACAATGGGATAAAATTTAAAGTAGGGAAACAATCAGCTCCTTTTACGTTGGACGGTTCGACATCGTCTAAAAAATTACACACGCTTGAAAGGAGCAAAATTGCCGGAAATATTTGGTTTGGGCAGGAGTATTTTCCTGGGCTTTCCTTATCAGGTTCCAACAAGGAAATTGATTATTTTGCCGGATTGTATTCAAGCGATAACAAACCAGAATTTGATGGAGCTTTCAAATACGGTCAATTCGGGATCTTATCCCTAGGCAGAGACTATGCTGATAAATTTAATCTAGAAAAATCTTACTTCCGCTTAGACTTTATGTTCCAAGACGACGATGGAAATGCTGAAGTAGAAGACTTTAATGATTGGAATGGAGCCTACTCGTTTGTAACTAAATGGGAAAATAATGCTTGGTACTTTTGGACTGACCTTAGCTTTGCGGACAGAAAAGATGGTGATGTTTGGGGTATTCAGTTGATGCCATTTTATGATATTACTGATAAGACTCAGGTTATTTTCTGTTACACACACCTTGAAAGCTCAGGAGACGATCAGTTAAGAGCAAGTCGATGGGAAGATAGACTAGATCGTGGTGCATACCGTGGAGATGACCTGACCGAGTATTTTTTCGGGTTGAATCACTTCTTCCATGGCCACAAATTAAAGTGGCAAAACGGTCTTCAATACACCGAGCTCGAGCAAAGTGGCACAAAAGAATATGAAGGCTGGGGATTTACCACTGCATTTCGTATTAGCTGGTAAACAAGGAATCATTAAAATCTAAACACTAAATAAAATTTATTATGGCAAATGTATCAACTTGGGAATTTATTGTAGGCTTTTTATATATCCTTGGCGGACTGGGTATTTTTCTTTTTGGAATGCGCGTGATGAGCGAAGGTATTCAAAAAGTGGCAGGAGAAGGGATGAGAAGGATAATGGCGACTATGACCCAGAATCGGTTTTTCGGATTGGCTACGGGTTTGTTGGTCACCTGCTTAGTTCAATCGTCTTCTGCTACCACTGTTATGGTGGTCAGTTTTGTAAACGCACAGCTTCTTACTCTTGTGGAATCTATAGGTGTGATTATGGGAGCAAATCTTGGGACCACCCTCACCGGTTGGATTATTGCAACAATCGGAAAGTTTAGTTTATCGAAAATTGCTCTGCCGATCATTGGTATCGGATTACCACTCGTATTTATGAGCAAGCCTAAGTTTAAACATACCGGAGAGTTCCTCGTTGGTTTTGGCTTATTATTTTTTGGGCTAAGTGAGTTAAAAAATGCAGTACCTGATGTTAAAAGTTTACTTAAGAGTTCAGACCCTGGAGATCAGTTATTAGTTCAGGATATTCAAGGTTTCATTGAGCAACTTAATAGCTATGGATTTGGATCTGTTATCATTTTTCTTATCATTGGAGTCTTTCTTACGATTTTAGTCCAGTCCTCTTCCGCCGCGATGGGTATTACTATTATTGTGGCGATCAATGGCTGGATTAATTTTGAGATCGCGGCTGCCATAGTCCTTGGAGAAAATATTGGTACCACAGTCACTGCATGGCTTGCATCCTTGGGAGCTAATATTAATGCAAAAAGAGCCGCCAGGGCACACTTCATTTTCAATATTGCGGGTGTCTGCTGGATGTTACTTCTTTTCTATCCCTTTATTGGTATGCTTGATCAGATTATGCCGGGTGCCATCTACACTGAAGATGTTACCCAGGTAGAGGCGGTTGCCTATCTCGAGGATAATGATTTTGCTGGAGAACCAACGGAGGCCGATCTTGCCAAAGCCAGAAAAGCGATTGTCGATAAAAATATTCCCTTACATCTATCCCTTTTTCATACACTTTTCAATCTTGCCAATATAGCGCTCTTAATTGGATTTGCTCCTCACTTGAGTCGATTAGTTGAACGGCTGGTAAAGCCGAAGACTCATGATGGAGCTGCTCCAAAACCTGGAAGTTTAGCTTCCCTGCATTACGAAGGGTCCGGTGTTCTTCCTAAAACAGGAGAGCTTAACCTCGCCCTTGTTGAAGCCGAAATTGATCGGTTGGCGGCCATCACACGCTATATGTTTGAAGGGTTTGTTGAAGTATTCGAAAGCCCGGATGCAGACAAGAGTGACCTTATAAAAGAGCTGAAGGAACTCGAAGAGAAATGTGATGATCTTGCGTTTGAGATTACTCAAACCTTAATTTATTGCACTACGGAGAGCCTAGCCGGGGAAAGAGCCCTTCGTGTTACCTCACTTCTTCGTGTTACCGGTGAGTTAGAGGATATTGGCGACTGCTGTCATCGCCTAGTCCAATTAGCACACCGAAAATATCGAAAGAACCGAGTATTACCTCAGGAAACTCTTCGTGAGATAAAAGTCTTTTCCGAGCAGATCCTTGATTTTATGGAATTGTATCAAACCCACCTTAAAGATGGAAGTGTTCCAGATATTCAAAAAGCGGAAATGATAGAGGATCGTATTGATGCTTCCAGGAAATCCTTACGCAAAAATGCAGTTAAACGGATGCAGGATAAAGAAAACTTAAAGGCTGAAATGATTTATATCGATATACTTAATGAAATGGAAAGTATTGGAAACGATGCCCTAAATGTCGTGCAAGCCCTCAATCATGTGGTCTGATTATTTTTTAATAAGGTAATTCTTTCATACAGCTTGCCTTCTTTAGGCCTTTTGTTGAAAAAGGGAGAAGATGAGCTTGCTTAAGGTTAACCGGTTAAAAAAATCATTTTCTTCCCCCGAGGGAGAGAACATTAATGTGGTCGATGTTGATAATTTTGCGTTAACTTCATCCGAGTTTTGTGGAATGCGTGGAGAAAGTGGTTCCGGTAAAACTACATTTCTACATCTTCTTGCAGGTATCTTGTCTCCCGACGATGGAGTAATTGAATTAGAAGGACAAAATACAGTAGATTTGAATAGCTCAGAGAAAGATTCATTGCGAGCAGGTACGATTGGGTATGTCTTCCAATCCTTTAATCTTCTCCAGGGTTTTAGCTGTATAGAGAATTTGAAATTAGCGATGTCATTCGGGTCTAATTATAGTGAAAGTTATGCCGAGGATTTACTTAAAAAAGTGGGGTTAGCTCATCGTCTCTCATACAAGCCAAGCCAACTTTCTATTGGTCAACAGCAAAGGGTTGCTTTAGCTAGGGCACTTGTTAATAAACCAAAATTAGTTCTTGCTGATGAACCTACCGGTAACCTCGATTCAAAAAATGCTAAGAATGCTATAAATTTACTTTGTGAACTTTGCCGAGAGACTGAAACTGCTCTTCTTGTGGTTAGTCATGACGAACGAGTAGTTTCTAATTTTGACCGGCAAGTTGACTGGAACGAAATTAATAACACGGATTCAGAGGGGTAAATTAGAAAGATAATATTTAAATGAAGAAACGGTTTGGAAATCTTTTTCACTTGTCTTCTCGTGGAATAAAGCAATTTATTTTTTCTTCTCTTATTGCGTCCCTTTCAATTGCGATGGCAGGTGGTCTATTTCTAAGCACCTGGAAAATAAAGGAGGGGGCACAGAAGTCCTTCAAGCTTTCCTCAAGTGGATTTGATGCAGTTTTAGGAGCAAGGGGTTCAAAATTACAATTAATTCTTAACGCGATTTTTCATTTGGAAGCATCTCCTGGAAATCTTGATTGGGAGCAGTATGAACTTATTAAGAATACTCGGGGAGTGAAAGAGGCATATCCTTTGGCAGTGGGTGACAATTATATGGGCTTTCGAATCGTTGGAACTATACCATCCCTTCTTACTGAGCACGAATGGCAAGAAGATACTCAGTATGAATTGAATCGAGGGGGCCGGGTCTTTTCTGAATCAAATAAAGAAGCTGTTGTCGGAAGTTTTGTTTCTTCAAGACTGGGATTGAAAGTGGGTGACACATTTCATCCTTATCATGGTTTAACTTTTAATGAATCTAGCAAGCACGATGATATTTATGTGGTGGTTGGAATATTAAGTGCAACCGGTACGCCCGCGGACAAAGTAATCTGGGTTCCAATCAAAGGAATTCAGCATATGGAAGGACATGCGAGTGAGTATGCTAACTCTATTAGTGCCGTCCTTGTTAAGTTCAAGGGGATTGCTGCGGGGATGGAATTATCAATGAAATACAACAGGCAGGGAAATCAAGCTACTCTTGCTTGGCCAATTGCTCGCACTTTAGCAGAGTTCTTTAAGCGTTTAGTATGGTTTGAAGAGATTTTAAAAGCGATTGCTTACTTGATTGCACTGATGTCCAGTTTGATCATTTTAGCAACATTGCGTAATTCAATGAATGAAAGAAAGCGCGATTTTGCTATTTTGCGATGTTTAGGAGCTAGTAGAAGTTTTGTCACACAAGTAGTGCTAGGGCAGTCTTTAATTATTTCTTTTATAGGTGCACTAGGCTCATTCCTGATTTGTTTCTTAACCAGTTCCCTCGCTTCTTACTTTATAAGGAAGGAGACTGGAGTCATGCTGGAACCATTTACTTTAGATTTAAACGCATGGTATGTTTTTCTTACCATTATTTTTCTTGGATTGGTTAGTGGAATTCCTGCTGCTATCTCTGCCTACAGGGTAGACATTAGTAAAAATCTACAGCATACGACCTAAATTCATAATTTCTTCAACTTCTTTCTATTTACAAAATGTTGTTTAAATACCTTGCGGGAACAAACAACTTAATTAAGTTTTATTAAATCATGCAGAATGCTTTTATTGCTCAAATTATTTTCTGTACCTTTATCTTTTCAAGTTGTTCAGAAAATAATCGGGATATAACTTCAGAAAGACCTTTACCTGTTGGCCAGCCCATTGTTGGCATGCCAATTACTCCTGAGGAAACTAGTTCAAATGCCACAGAGCAAACTTTATTAAAACTAGATCCTAAAAGTGAAGAGGCCAATAATAGCAAAATTTCCAACGAACAAATTATTGAAGAAGGTTTAGTGGTTAATGGCGTGGCTATGCCCAATGACTTGAATGAAACTATGGAAATTATTCCTAGTCGATTACCCCCAATGGAAGAAAATAGTGAGTATGAATTGATTCCTTTTCGAGACCTTACCAATTTTGTTTATGAGGTTAACTGGGAATTGGATGGGCAAGATTTTGATTTTTCTGCTTACAGCCAAAGAGTACCTAAGAAAGTGCGCCAGAAAAACGGGCTATCTGTTGCAATAGAGGGATTTATGATTCCAACAATTGTTGATGAAAACAACAAAGTAAAAGAGTTTCTTTTACTTCCCGACCAAATGAGTTGCTGCTTTGGGCAAAGCCCCGAGGCTAATGGATGGGTAGTCGTTTCAGCCCCTAATGGGGTTGAAGTACTAATGGACGAAGTAATTCGTGCAACCGGTAGTTTGAGTGTGGAGGAACGTTGGGACGAAGAATTTTTTGTAGGGCTTTACCACTTGGACTGCAATGAAATTACAGGCCCGTCTTTGTGAGAAGTAAAATTATTTCTCTTTGGAAGCTTTTTTAGGTTTTTTTGCCTCTCCGACAGTCACTTTTTTCATCACATCAGGATCATCGACAGAACCATTGTCGGTCTTGGATCCAAGCTTGATTTTATCAACAAACTCCATCCCTTCAACTACTTGTCCCCAAACTGTGTATTGGCCATCCAAAAAGGAAGAATCATCAAAACAAATAAAGAACTGACTGTTAGCACTGTCTGGGCTAGATGACCTGGCCATGGAACAAGTACCTTTAGTATGTTTTCGGTCGTTAAACTCCTCTTTTAAATCAGGTAGATCCGATCCACCAGTTCCAACTCTTCTTTTGCTGAAGTCTTTCGAGTTGCCGTATTCAACATCGCCCGTTTGAGCCATAAAACCTTCGATCACCCGATGAAAAACAACTCCGTCATATTTTCCCTCACTGGCTAATTTCTTAATTCTTTCAACATGCTTTGGAGCATCGTCCTTAAATAATTCAATCACAACTTTTCCATCTTTAAGTTCAATGATTAATGTGTTTTCTGGATCTAACTTTTCTGTTTTAGCTTCTGACATGGCAAAAGGAAGCAGGAACACGAGTAACGCGAAATACTTCTTCATAGTTTAATGATTAAGGTTTGATTGAGGGTGAAATAAAAAACTATACCAACCCAAAATCAGGTTTGGGTAAAGAGAGAAATTAAAATTACCTTAGATTAATTGTGTTATAGGTCGCCCTTTATCGGAAAGGGTAAAAGGCCGCCTTGTTGGAGAGTAAACGATTTCATCGAGGGGTAAACCAAGGGTAAAGGCAATAGTAGCGTTGAGGTCGGGGATTTCGACCTTTTGGTCAATTACTTCTCTTCCTTCCCGATCAGTTTCGCCCCAGACCTGTCCACCTTTTATTCCTCCACCTGCTAGCATACAGGAGAAAGCTTTAGGATAGTGGTCACGACCGTCATTTACATTAATATTGGGGGTTCTTCCAAATTCAGTCGCAAGGACAACCAAAGTTTCCTCGAGCATTCCTCTTTGTTCTAAATCAGCTAACAAAGCCGAAAGCGCCTGATCTAAAATCGCACCTTGTTCAGGGACTCGGGAAAAGTTATTTTGATGGGTATCCCATCCTCCAAGTTGAACTTCCACAAACCTTACCTGTCTTTCAACAAGTCTGCGGGCAAGCAATACACCCTGCCCGAACCTATCTTCACCATAGGACTCCCTTACTTGTGCTGATTCTTTGCTAAGATCAAAGGCCGAAAGATCGCCACTCTTCATTAAGCGAATGGCATCGTCGTACATATCGGCATAAGAATTTATTTTTGCGGAACCATATTTTGTAATAAAGGATTCATCAAGTTTTCGGGAAAAATCGAGTCTCTTTTCAAATGTATCATCTGTAAGTCCCGGGTGCATTTTACTATTTCTAAGCCCAGCTTCTGGGTCTCCGATTGCGAGAGGTTGATGAGATGAAGGCAGAAAGCCAGCAAGCGGGTGACGGCTACCGCCGTTTACGACCACGGCACCTGGAAGGGTGGGGTTAAAGCGACCATCAAGCTTTGTCATCCATGAACCCATGGTAGGGTGTTTAATGGTGGCCCTTTGTGCATAGCTAGTATGCATGAAATAATTACCCTGTTCATGGGCACCTTTGGTTGAAGTCATTCCGCGGATTACGGCAATTTTTTCAGCGTGGTTCGCGAGCAAGGGTAAGTTTTCTGAAAGTTTTAAATGATCAACTTTCGTGTTAATTGCCTGTGTAGGACCACCAGTTTCGGTACCCGGTTTTGGGTCAAAGGTATCAATATGAGACATTCCACCAGACATGTATAGGTAGATGACATTTTTTGCTTTGGGGGCGTGATTGAGCGGACGGTTTAAACCAAGGCCTGCTCCTTTGAGAGGAAGTGAGCCTACCCATGGTAAAATACTTACTCCGAGAAGTCCTTTTGCAGCTAAGCTAATAAAACGCCTGCGTTCCAATTCGTCCGATTTGTTGATTGTCGCGTCCATGAATTTGTTGAGTTTAGTATTTTATTGAATAAAAGAAAATTGCCTTGTGTTAATGAGTGACCAGGCGATACCTCGAAAATCACGATCATTGTAATAAGCAAGTTTTTGTTTCTTGTCTTTGATAGATTTTAAGTACTTTGCCTTTTTTTTAGGACTTACTTTTTTGGGAAGTGGTATCTGATATGGAACTTTGGGTGAACTTGTTACCATGGCAAGGGATTGGGTAAGTTCTTCGGGTGATGGATTTCGATTTAGGATGGAAAGAAAGAGTACCTTAATTTTTTCCTCTGTGGATTCTGCCTTGAGAAGATTTTGGGACAAGGGAGACCTTGGATCAAATAAGGCCTTGTAAAAAACTCCGTTGAGAAGAGTGAGTGCTTGGGGTACAGATGATTCGCTTGATGAATTTTCTATTACCTCACGATCTGATTGGCCAAATTCCCGAAGGAAATGACCGGGAGGGGCAGGAGTTTCAATTTCGGAAGCACGCATCAGATTGCCGGAATATCCCTTCCATCTAGGATCGGATGAAGTTTTATTTTGACCACCACGGTAAAGGGATTGAGCGTCAAATTCTGAGCCCATTACCAAACCCGCAAAAAGGGACCTTTGCTCGTTGCGTTTTATTCCATATTCTCTTCTTAACTTCGATACAGCATGTCTGTCATCTGCTTCCTGTGCTTCCCTGATTTTAAGCTGAATCTCATTCATAGTATTGTTGATCCGAGCATTTTCTTTTGCACCTTTTTTTGCGAGCTGTACAAACTTTTTATCACTTAACCCTTCAACCTTATTTTGATAATTTGCAAAGTTCGTGAGTCGAGATTCAATTTTTGATGGATTTGCTTTCCTCTCATCAACCTCAGGTATGGACATCGTTACAATTGAATCCCAAAGTTGCTCTGCGCTCATACGCTTAAGGATAGGGGCTTCAAAATAATATTTTTCGACATTGGTAAGCTCACGACCGGTGGCCTCTCTTTCAAAGGCTTCGACGTTATGGAGAATCTTTTGAAATTCTTTAAGATCATACTTCACGCGAACCATGAGCGATTCCAAGTGAGATAATAATTCAGGAATAGAAGATTCAGAATTGTCTCGTAAGTCATCCACAGGCTCGATAATTCCTCGGCCAAATACTTTCTTCCACATTCTGTTGGAAATTACTTTAGTGAAGCGTGGATTATTTGTTGAGATAATCCATTGCCCATATGCATGTACTGGATTTTCTATTTCTTTATTGAGGGAGTTTGGTGCAAAAATAGGTTCGGAATTCACAACAGTTTTGGGTTTTGCATCCTTGTATTGATAGTCATGAGGTAGATTGAGTTTTTTGCCAGTATGAGAGGCTCCATATCGAAGGGGTTGTACCATTTCCTGGATCGCCTTTCTAAGAGCTTGTGCCTTTTGTGAACTCCCTAACTTACTTTTTTCTGCTTTGGATAAACCTTTGGTTTGTTGATAAAAATACTGCCCAATTTTCTTTTGTATGTCCTGTCCCATACGGGTGGAAACTCCATAGGTAAAAGAAGCCATCTTGTAATATTCCATCTGAGTCCACTTATCAAAAGGGTGGTTATGGCATTGCGCGCAAACCATTTGTGTTCCAAGAAAGATTTGAGCGGTGTTGGACATATTATCAAGGGGCATACCTGTATCCCTCAGGTAATAGCCAACGGCTCCGTTTTCCCATGGGTACCCTTCTGCAGTTACCAATGAATATGTCATTTGGTCAAAGGGTACATTCTTTTCGACCTGTTGTTTTACCCAGTGGTTGTAAAGTTGGCCGGCTTGTATCTGGTTACCGCCACGCATCCTTGATTTTAATCTAAGCAAATCAGCCCACCAATTAAACATTTGACTATTATAACCTGAAGACTCTGTCAGTTCTTCAATAAGCTGGGATTTTTTTTGTTCTGATGTATTGGATAGGTAAGAATTTATTTCGTCAAAAGTTGGAATTCTTCCAACCAAGGATAGGTACAACCTTCTAACTAATGCTGATTCGTCAATCTTGCCCGGAATTTTAACATTTCTTTTTTGGTAGGTTTCATTGAGAATTTTATCAATAGCTTTGGCTTCCGCTTGGATAATCGAATGAGAAAATTTGTTCTCATGTCGGGCGGCATGCAGAGTGAATTGTAACCAAATCAAAAAAACTAGGGGGACAATAAGTATAGTTTTCATAACAATGATTAAACTATAAACTAAGGGATAAAGTTTCAGCCATAAAATAATAATATTTTATATTTTTATTATTGAAGCTAAAATATTTTAGAAGGAACGGGAGAAGGAAAATATAAAGTTTCGACCACCTCCGTTTAAACCGGAACCATGAACCCGGTAATCAACATCTCCCAAGTTTTCTACCGCAAGGAAAACGGATGAACCCTCTCCCCATTGTCGGCCACCACTTATTCCGACTAATGCGTAACCAGGTGTGCCATTCGGGGGAATTCGGGAGGAATCTGTTTCATCTTTTAATGACAGATCATCCGCCTTCCCCACTGCCAGAATGGAAATGTCTCCCCACCAATTAGACTTTGGGGGGGCATAACGGGTAACAAAATGAAATTGCGGGGGCATGAGCCGGGTTGTTGCCCGATCAATTGGATCGTAGTTTCGACCATCAATGGAAATGGAGCCGGTTGCGTTGTTGTCTAATAATTGTTCCACTTCTGAATCCATTAATGAAATGCGAAACTGTGAACTCCATGAAGAAGACCAGTCGTGCCCAACTTGAATTTCCAGTCCGTGAATGAAGCCGTTTGCATTGGCTTTCAAAACATCAGATTTTCCAGATTCAATGGGTGAGCGTACAATCATATCAGTAATCCATGTGTAATAATAAGAAGCTTCCCATTTCCATGAATCAGCACTTCCTTTATAACCAATTTCAGCTTGTATGAAGTTTTCTGAATCAAGTGAAGTATTTGGGCGTTCTACGGCACTAGTCTCATCTGTGGAAGTAAGGTCATATAAACTGGGCGGACGAAATCCCTCAGACAAACCAAGAAAGACAAAGTTACCCTGCGTAATCTCTTTGTTTGCCCGTATGCTACCAATCAGTTCCTTGTAATTTTTTTTATCAGTTGGTTGAAGAGTCGAAGAGTCGTTATTCTTGAGATAATAGCGTTCAAGGTCAGCATGAATCGAAGAAAAGCGAATTCCTGGTTCAATACTCCAATCTCCAAGTTGGAAGTTGTCACTTAGGTAAAGAGCAAATCGGTCATAGTGTGCATCTGCGGCCAGTGGACCTTGTGCTAAATCCGCACTTTTTACTTGCAAGCTATTAAATTTGTAACCACCGGAATGCAGGGATTCTCTTTGCCATTCTGCACCATATGCCAGTCGTCCCCCCCATGGGTCATCAGTTTCAAACCGGGAGGAAAATCCGAGGTCTTCGAGTCCGAAATATTGAAAATCTCCACCTGTAGGCAATCCGCTCGAAGACCCTTTCATTCGGTTGCGCTCCTGTTCATGTTTATGTAGGGTTAGAGTAAGTAGACCTGCATCGGCCAATCCCCCTGCATCTTGCCAAGAGAATTTTCCGTAAAAAAGATTTCTTTCCTGATCTAACTGTCGCCAGATTTCGGAACCTGGAGTGAGCCCTTCCCAAGTTAAACTATTTATCGTTTTATGGGTACGTGGAACATCATCCATAAACACATTCTGAAAGCCAATAATGAACCGGGTATCTTCATTCAATTTACGGGATAACCGGAATTGGGAACCTCTTGAATCGTAGCCAGTGTTTTTCTGCGTACCGATCTCCTTGCCGCCCTCAAGATCTCCGAAAGAACGCTCAACATGGGATAGTTCGGCAAACCAATCGGGCGTTGAGAGATTGCCTTTGACTCCGGCGGTCCATGAACTTTCGGCTGATGAAAGCCGACCGATGATCTGTCCGTTGTGTGATGTTTCACTATCTGTAAATCGGGGCTCTTCTGATATGATATTAACGACTCCACCAATGGCATCTGCTCCATGTATTATACCGTTGGGGCCGCGAACAATTTCAAGGCGATCCGTACCGAGCATTTCCACCGTACTCCAGTATTGATTTGGTCCCGATCGCATTGCGGAATGATTGAGCCTTATTCCATCAACCAACAGAACATTATGGTAACCGGTAAAACCCCGAATGTAAGGCGAAGATTGGCCGAGTGCGGTTTTTTGAACCATGACTGAGTTGAGGCCAGATAAGGATTCAGGAAGCGAGCGCACTGAATGTAGCACCTCGGTTCCTTCTAATCTATTAATTGCCCACGGTGATGCCCGTAATGAAGTAGCAAAACCACCTTTGGCTGTGATTACAAGCGGATCGAGTTCATCGTTCTGCAATGAATTTTTTTCAGCTTTTGCTATCCTTTGGACATATAGACAGGTAAAATAAAAGATGAAAGAGAGGTATATCCATCTCGCTATCGCCGAGGGTCGAAAGAAAAAGGCAATTGAATTGAGATTAGACATTATGGGCATCTGAATATTTACATAATTTAAATGACTCCGGAAGGCAAAATCATAAATTTATTAAATTTTGCTTATATCCAAAATTTGTTCGTTTGAACAAAAGAGATTGAGGGAAACCTTCAGTTTGGAATCTAACCCCTTTGGCTTTCGAACTGTAAAGCCAAGGGGGTTGAAAAATTTAAACTTAAAATTACCAAGCGTATTGCCAACCAAGGGTCCATATGGAATCAAGCTCCAGTTGGACACCATTTACTTTTTGATTAAGGGGTGTTTCCCACTCGGCAGCTAAACGATGGCCTTTTAATCCTCCATCTTGAAAATAATAATTAAGGCCTAGACCTAAAGTGGTTATATCACGTCCTTGATGATCAGGACGATTGGAAGTGCTCATCATTTTATTTAGGGCGGAGTCTTCACCGTCAATCGCCTCTTGACTTGAATAGTCGATTTTTAATGATGCACTCAAAGAGTCAGTGACTTTTCTTGCACCCCATAGAGCGGCTTCAAGACGATCACCCAAGGTGTATCCTCGATCATTATCGCTAGTCCGAATAATTCCTCCAAGTTGTGCACCGTAAGAATAATTTTCAGCTTGTGCAAGGTATGTAATTGCTGGATGAAAATCCCATGTTCCAGAACCCAATTGCATCCCATAGCCAAGTATAGATCCATCCGATTTTTTTTCATCGATTGAACCTGTGGGTGCACTAATCCCAATATTTAAATGAATGCGTCGGCCACTATCCCATCGGGCAAGATCGTATAGTCCAGCGAGTTTTAAATCCCCAATTCCATCTGATTCCATTTTTGCATTATTTTGCATCGTCATCTCATTGTCTAAATAATTGAGCATACACATTAATGTCCACTTGTCTGAAATTGCGTACATAGAGCCAAACATATGCATGTCCATTGTCATAGTTTTTGGAAGCATCATTGGACTAGTCATACCCATCATCTTGATATCATACTTGGTAGCAGCATCACTTGGAGAAATATCACTTGATCCATCAATCAGTCCTTCCATATCCATCGTCATAAAACGATAGGATACCATCCATTCGCCCATCGCGTGCATATGGTCACCCATCACAGAAATGGGTGCGTGTCCATCTGGTCGGGCTGCAGTCCAATGCCCTTCATGGGCATTGGAAACAGATGCATTAATAATAAGGGAAACAAAGAAGAGAGATAATTTTTTCATTATAGTAAAAAGATTGAAATTTTTGATAGTAGCTAAAAAAACGAACTAAGATGTATACTTTTAAATACATAAATAAGGTTTTCCACGCTACAGGTGGAAAGTAAGGTTCGACAGGAGAATGACTTACGCTCTGATTCGCGGAGGAGGGAGTTCCGCAGGATCGTAGGTTGAGGAGACATACCCAGTAGGAGAGTATAATTCCCCAACCATTTTCAGTCCATGGTCAGTAATAATTTCAGATATTTCTGACGTTAATTTTAACTTGTGCGAAAAAATCTCTGTGGCTGCTAAACCTTTTTTAGCTGAATCTGTTTGTTCACTCACAAATTGACAAACGCTACAGGGGCGATCCCCATTGAATGTCCATTCCACCGATAAACTGATTGACTGGGTTTCCTGATAAAATTCATCGATCATATTCAACCATGCTCCCACTTGAACGAAGGCCAATGGCATACCGCTTATTGTAAGTGCTGATAGAAAAGAAAGGAAATATAGAATTCTTTTAAACATGAATTTGTACTCTTTCTTTAAAACTTTATAACCAAGGAATTTTCAAGGGTTTTAAGTTAGAGCGAAAAATTTTTAAATATGAATTGCCCTTAAAAGTTAGAAAAAGATTCGCTCAATAGTCCAATAAATTCCCATTAATGCAATAAGGGTTGAACAGGGAACGACTGCAAGCTTTCGATATTTTGTTTCATCTTTGAGCCAGAAAGTTAGTGCAAACACAATTGCAATCACGGCTAATTGACCGAATTCAACGCCAACATTAAAGCCAAGTAGGCCGATCACCAGCGATGTCGGATCCAAATCAAATGCGGATAGGGCACCCGCAAAGCCAAGTCCATGAATCAAGCCAAAGAAAAAGACAATGAACAGCCTGGAATGGCGATAGTTGGGAAAGAAAATATTTTCAAGTGCTACTACAGCTATGCTGGCAGCTATAATTGGTTCAACCACATGAGATGGTGCTGATATTAATTCTAGAGTTGCCAGCCCAAGTGTTATTGTGTGAGCAATCGTAAATACCGAGACTTGATATAAAATCGGCTTCCATTTTCTTGAAAGAAAAAAGAGTCCGAGAACGAATAGGATGTGATCAAGACCAAGAGGGAGAACATGAACAAATCCTTGCCTAGTAAAGGAGTAAAAGGTGCTTCTAGCATCTTCCTTACGTTCTTCCGAACTTTTCTCTACAATTGAACCTGATTTTTGCTCAATTTCGTTTTGAGCGATCGGTTTTCCGTCAATAAAAGAAAGATCAAATTTAAAACTTTCTTCATTAGGAAAAAGAACATTTACCCTTCTTTGAGGTTTTCCATTTATTTGATTCGTAAAAACTAGGTCATAGGGAGCTTCTTCCAGCGATCTTATTTGATAAAAACTAGAGTTGTTATCTAGAGCAATATCATACTGGCCCTGTAAAACCAAAATATTCTCCTCACTCAAATCTCCCCCGTCCTGTTCCACGAAATCAAATATAAATTCAGGCAAATACCAATCATTGTTGCCAAAGCGTACTTGAAGAGCATTTTTAATCATGCTTTTCGCCTGCAGAATAAGATCTGTTTTGTTTGAGTCAGAAAGTTGTTTGAAAGCACTTTTAATAAGGAAGGGCACTTGCTCAGGATCTTCTGCAAAACTTCTTGTGTCTATTTCGATGTAAATGGAGCTATTGCCGTCAGAATAAAACTTACCAATCACTGGTATATCCGGTATGGGGTGCCCATGCAGAAAGGCACTTAAAAGAGGAAAAATTAGAAGAAATTTTAAAATTTTCATCAAGAATAGAAAAAACCTTGGGTTAGGTGACGTTTGTCAGGTTAATCGTTAAATTTATTAATATTCAGTACTTCTTACTTGTCTATCTTGTATTTGGATATTCAATTATATTTTATTATTCTTATTAACCCACAACATTACCCATTATGAAAAAAATATTCTCAATAGTAGCTTTACTAGCATTTGCTGGTTCTGTTTATGCTGGTTGCCCATCTAAACCTATCCACGGTAAAGTCGTTAGCTTTGATGAAGAGTCAAAAACACTTACAGTAGCACAAGGTAAAAAGGAAAAGAAAGTGCAAGTAGGTAGCAAAACTGAAATGGTAGGCATTGATTGTCCAAGTAAGCTAGATAAAGGTGCCCGTGTTACTATCGACGGTTGCAACTGCAAAAACAAGACTGCTTCCAAGATTGCTTTGGCAAAAGGCAAGGGAAAAGGAAAGAAAGAAAAGAAGGGATAATTTCCTTTTAATTTAATTTTAAGCCTCTGGGTAACCAGAGGCTTTTTTTGTGCCTCTTTTTAATTAGAATGATCCAAAATTGTTCTCTTTCGAAAAAACAAATTGGTTAAAATCCCATTTTCAGTTCCGAGGAGCCAGGCGATTCCAAAGCAGACCATCGCGACTACGACCATGGATCCTGCGATCGAGCAATCGAGCCATCGAGCGAGAAAGAAACCTCCAAATGAATAGAAAATGGAGAGTGGAAAAGAGCAAAGTAAAATCGCTGGCATTCTTGTGAAGAAGAAGGACGCCGTAGTCGAAGGAAAAATAAGCATCGCTATGACTAGAATAACTCCAACTGATTCAAAGGATGCCACAATGGTTATGGCTAGCACTAACATAAGACCATAGTGAATGGTTCGTACTGAAAGTCCGAGGGAGACGGATAATGTTTGATCGAAACTGGTTACCATTAATTGTTTGTAAAAAACAGTAATGGTCAAAATGATTACTAGAGTAACCAGCCCAATACTAAGTAGGGGGCGGGAGCCTATTTCCACGGAACCCCAATAAATACTTTCCGCTAGTGGAGTAAAACCGATTTCTCCATATAATAAACACTCTGGATCAATATGTGTATTATTTCCCATTTGAGTAATCAAGAGGACGCCTAAGGCAAAAAAGCTGGTAAATGTAAGCCCTAAAGCTGCATCCATTTTGAGAGGGGTTTTTTTATGCAACCATTCGATACAAAAACTGCATAGCAGACCTGCCCCGCATGCTCCAATGAACATGGGAAATAATGCGTTTGATTGGGTAGTAATAAAAGCAATTGCCAGTCCGGGAAGAATTCCGTGACTTATAGCATCCCCCATTAAAGCAAGTTTTCTAGCAACGATAAAGGAACCTATTAAACCGCATGAAAGAGAGACCATAATTCCCATACCCACAATTTGGGCATTCCAAGCAAAATCTTTCTGTGTGGCCCATGGTGCCCAAAAAGTATCACTAAAGTCGAGTGGCGGAAAAAATTCAGTCATGGAAGGTTTTTGGCAATCATTTTATCAATATATCCCTGCTCGATGTCTTGTTGACTGGGAATCAACTTTCCATGTGGGTCTGTTCTTGGGTTTGAAAGAATCCGTTCAATTTTTCGAACGGTTTCATCCCCCAATACATGTTCGATTTTTTCTGCGTCTTCATGTACATGATCGGCAGCGTATTGAACTTCATTGGTTAGGTAAAGTTCCCAAAGACGATGGTTCCGGACAATCCGGCATGCTTCACTCCACCCAGTTGGGGAGAGGGACAGGGTGTTTTCACTTGGCAGCGTTTTGTCTTTAACGGGAAGAAGAAAGGCAAAATCCTTATTAACTAAATGAATAGCCTCTTGGTACATTTCTGGCATACTTATCCTTCTTCTCTTGGCAAGATTGCCAAGTCGTACAGTGTCTCTGGAAAATTTATTCCATTCCAATTCCTGATAAACCGCCTTTAAAGTATTTTCCAATGCAATTTTACGCTCCTTTCCACGCAAACGTAGCCCCTTAAATAGAAGTCCATTTTCCGGGTGTAAGAAAAGTACGAGAATAAATAATAGAGTGGAAGTTAAAGCAATAAGCGGACCTGTTGGCAACTGACTGCCAAGGAATGAAAGGTAGGAACCAATTACCCCAGCTACCATTCCCAATAGGGCAGACCACAAAAGAAGGCTTCTCATTTTTTGAGTAATAATAGAGGCTGTAGCGGCAGGTATAATAAGTAATGCGGAAACCAGGAGAACTCCTACTACCTGCAGTGAGGTTATTACCGAGAATGCCAATAGCATCCAAAGAAAATACTGTATAAGATCCACCGGAAGTCCAATGGAGCGAGCAAATCCTTGATCAAAACCGGTAACTAAGAGTTCTTTGTAAAAAATCGTGGTAATAAGGACTATCAGGATACATGAAATGCCCATAGCCCAGACATCTTGATTTGAGAGTCCAGTAATTTGCCCAAAGAGATACCTGTCAATGCCTGACTGGTTTCCAAATTCCATCTTTTGAATTCTAGTCAGGAGACAAATGCCAAGAGCGTAAAACCCAGAAAGCACGAGGCCGAGTGCACTATCTAAACTTACCTTCGTGGTTTTTTTAAGTAAGGAAATTAAAAAAACTCCAAGAAAACCGGCGATCATTGCACCCACAATTATACTGATAGAATTTTTGGACTGACTCCATAAAAAGCCAACCGCAACTCCGGGTAAAACAGCATGGGAGAGGGTGTCTCCGAAAAGGGATAATTTTCGTGTCACAACAAACCCACCCATTAAGCCGCATCCCATTCCCATAAAAATAACCCCAAGGACAACAACTTGTACCGAGTAATCTGCAAAAGAGAAAAATCTGTAGGTTTTAGAAATCAGGTTTACTTCATCATTTACCTGTGCTGCTTCCATATGGATGAATGGAAAGAGTAAAATCAGATAGAGAGGTAAACCTAAGATTTTCAACTTCGTAGCGGAGCGGTAATGTAATAGTTAACAGAAAAGGAACCGTCTTTATTTACTTTCATGCTCAACATGTTCATTTTTTGCTGATTGGTCGGCAATTTCAGTAAAAACGGTTAGTCGCCCACCATATGTTTTTTGTAAGAGATCCTTGTTAAAAGTTTTATCTACATCCCCATAGGCAATCAGGCGCATATTTAATAAAATAATTTGATCAAAATATTCCTTTGCATTCGATAGATCATGATGAACAATAATTAAAGTTTTTCCCTTTTGTTTTAATTCTCGAAGAAGTTCAATAATCGCATTTTCAGTTACCGCATCGACACCCGCAAAGGGTTCATCCATTAGATACAAATCACTTTCCTGTGCAAGGGCTCGGGCCAAAAAAACCCGTTGTTGCTGCCCTCCGGAAAGTTTTCCAATTTGCCTGTCTGCAAACAAAGACATGTTAACCTTTTCGAGACATTCGTGAGCAATGATTCGATCTTTTTTGCTTATTCTTTTTAGCCATCCTGCATGGCCGTATCTACCCATTAGGACAACATCGAGAACAGAAACTGGAAAATCCCAATCCACGGACTCCCTTTGGGGAACATAACCTACCCGACGATATGAATTCTTCCCTTTTTGGCCAAATATTTTTACCCATCCACCGTTGGCGGGAACGATTCCCATAATTGTTTTAATTAAGGTAGATTTCCCTGCACCATTGGGTCCAATGATCCCGATAAGGCCTCCTTCCTCAATTTCAAGGTCAATCCCATAAAGGACAGGCTTCCGGTTGTATGATACGGTCAAGTCATGTACTTCAAGGGGTAAAAGTGTTTTACTCATAGCGTCTTTTGTCTCAGTGCTTTCACAATAGTGGACACATTATGCACCATCATCCCCGACCAAGTGTTAGCAGTGAATAATCTGCCACCCGGACCAACGGAACTGTGATCTTTGGATCCGAGTGCGTCTGAAAATAATTCACCGCCTACTGTGACTTTGCATTCTTTAGCAATTTCCTCGATAGCACCCGGATTAACACTACTTTCAATAAAAATTGCTGGTATATTTTGCTGTTTTATTAAATCCACTAAGCTTGCCCGGTCACCCAACCCGGCTTCAGTTGTTGTGGATACTCCTTGGAGAGCGATGACTTCAAGCCCCATTGCTCTTCCAAAATATTGAAAAGCGTCATGGCTGGTAACCAGTTTCTTATTAGATTGAGGAATGTTTTTCATTTGCGCTGTAGCCCAGTTTTCAATCAGTAAAATTTCATCTGTAAATAATTTGAGATTTTTTTTGTAAAAATTTTTACCAGCGGGATCAAAATCAGATATCATTTTGGTAAATTCCCGAGCCACGGTGGACCAAATCTTTGGATCAAACCAAACATGGGGGTCGGGGTACTGTATATTCCCATCACCTTGGTCTGGGAAAATAATTTGTTCATTTGGTAATCCAGCAGTTGCGTTAAAAGTAAAGATTCCTTTTTTTTCCCCACTGGAAAGTACCTCAGAAAGCTTGCCCTCCAACATCATTCCATGAAACACGACAATGTCAGCTTTTGTAATGGCCAGTATATCCCTTGAGGTTGGTTTGTAAATATGGGGATCCACCCCAGGACCCATTAATGAATGAATTCGAAATCGATTGCCTGTTATCTTTTGGACCAAGTCCCTGATATGTGTAGTAGTAACAACAATATTGGTTTTTTCGTTATCGATCGCAATTACATTCAGGTCCTCTTTAGGCCCCCGTTCGCATGATATTGTTAAAAATAGCAATGCCAGTGTTGTATTGTAGATGAACAACTTGATGAATACATTAGATTTATTAGGATTATTGAAAGTCATTACTTTGATTAGTCAAAGTCTAGGGATTAATTGTTGTTGAGTCAATTATACATTGGGTTCATGTTAGTTGGTATGCCAAGTGCGACGGTTGAGAACTACCTTAAATGCATTCTGATGCTATCCATTGAAAACGATCAGGCTGTAGTGCCTATGGGATCGATTGCTAATTCTTTGGGGGTAACTCCCGGTACTGCGACCTCGATGATGAAAAACCTTCAGCGGGAAAAATGGCTAACTTACAAATCTCGTAAAGGGGTCACACTAACAGTGTCGGGCAAGAAATTAGGTATGCGAATGATTAGAAGGCATCGGTTACTGGAAACTTTTTTGGTTGAGACCCTTGGTTTGGATTGGAGCGAGATACATGATGAGGCGGAAGAACTTGAGCATGCAATTTCTGAAAAAGTACTTGAGCGTCTCGATGTTTTTCTCGGTAATCCTCAACACGACCCTCATGGACATCCCATCCCAACAACCGGAGGAGTGATTAGAAAACTTCCCCAAAAAACTCTTCTGGATTCGTCGTTAGGGAAAAAAGTCAAAATTGAATCGATCCTAGACCAGGGGTCAGATTTTTTGAAATTTGCTCAAAAAAAAGGGCTAATGCCTGGAAGAATGGTGAAAGTTATCCAACGAGATAAGATGGCTGATTCGATCGAATTGCATTTGGAAAAAAAGTCAAAATTCTCCTTGGGTTTTAAGTCAGCGGAAAAAATTTTAGTCTCCGGTTAATGTTATCAATGAGGTTAGCTTTTTCGTATTTGGAATTTTTTTTGATTTAGAAGAAAAAGACATTGCCCATGCCGTAAAATAATCGCAGATTATTGCTAGTAAAACATTCAAACTAATTGTTCGTTATACTTTAATTCAAACTTAATATGTTCATTAAACTATAATCCTTACTTAACAATGCCAAGACCTGTAACTTTATTCACCGGCCAATGGGCTGATTTATCTTTACCAACTCTCGCCAAAAAAGCTTCGGAGATGGGCTACAATGGCTTGGAATTAGCCTGTTGGGGCGACCATTTCGATGTTGATAAAGCCGCTGTTTCTAAAAAATATTGTCAGGAAAGATGGGAAATCTTAGGAGATCATAATCTTACGGCATTTGCGATCTCAAGTCATTTGGTTGGCCAGGCGATTTGCGACCCTATTGATGAGCGTCATAAATCAATTTTACCTTCAGATGTCTGGGGTGATGGTGATCCAGAAAAAGTGCGAAAGCGAGCAGCCAAGAAAATGGTCAAAACTGCCAAGGCCTGTCGTAACTTTATTAATGCCAAACCAGGACGTGGAAAGAAGGATGATTTTCCAGCTGTTGTAAACGGTTTTACCGGGTCAAGTATTTGGCACTCAATTTATGCATTCCCTCCAACGGATCAGGCATACTGGGATAAGGGTTTTGAGGATTTTGCCAAACGATTCGGACCTATTTTACAGGAGTTTGAAAAACATAATGTCAATTTCGCACTAGAGGTACATCCGACTGAAATCGCATTTGATATTGCAACTGCACAGCGAGCTCTTTCTGCAGTAAAAAATCACAAGCGTTTTGGTTTTAATTATGATCCATCCCATTTAGGGTATCAGGGAGTTGATTATGTGAAGTTTATCCGCACATTTTCAGATCGTATCTATCATGTGCACATGAAAGATGCATGGTGGGGGCACGGAGACGGAACGGTAGGAGTTTTTGGTGGGCATACAACATTTTGTGATGCTCGGCGTCAGTGGGATTTCCGGTCAGTAGGGCGCGGGGATGTTAATTTTGAGGAAATCATTGTTGCTTTAAATGATGTTAGGTATGCTGGACCGCTTTCTATTGAGTGGGAGGATGGCCGAATGGACAGATTTCACGGAGCAACCGAATCCTGTGAATTTGTAAAGGCGCTTGATTTTAAGCCAAACGAAATGGCTTTCGATTCTGCGTTCGATAACGAAAATCAATAGTAACTGTCACTTAATTCTGATTAATCTGATTATTAAAAATCGAAGGATATGAATAGAAAATTAAAAATGGGAATGGTTGGGGGTGGACGTGGTGCATTTATTGGTGGAGTCCACCGCCGTGCTGCAAATCTTGACGGACAAATTGAGTTGGTTGCTGGAGCCTTTTCTTCCGATCCCAAAAAATCTAAGCTTTCGGGGAAAGATTTCTTTATCGATCCTTCTAGAACATATGGTTCGTACCAGGAAATGGCTGAAAAAGAGGCCTTATTACCTGCGGGCGAACGTATTGATTTTGTCAGTATAGTAGTTCAGAATTATTTACACTTTGATGTGGCCAAAACCTTTTTAAAAGCAGGTTTTAATGTGATATGTGACAAACCGGTCACTCTCGATCTTTCCCAGGCAAGGGAACTTAAAAAGATAATTACCAAGTCCAAAAAAGTTTTTGCCCTGACCCATAATTACACTGGTTATCCCATGGTCAAGCAGGCACGAGATATGGTTAAGAAGGGTAAGCTTGGGAAAATTATAAAAGTAGTCTGTGAGTACCCTCAGGGTTATGCAATTACTGCTCTAACTGGCGAAACTAAGGCAATTTCAAATTGGCGTGCGGATCCAAAAATTGCTGGTGTTTCCAATTGTATGGGAGATATCGGAACCCATGCGGAGAATTTGGTTCATTATATTTCTGGTTTGGAGATAGACTCCTTATGTGCGGATCTATCCGTCAATATTCCCGGTCGTACTTTAGATGATGACGGAAATGTACTGGTTCGGTTCAAAGGTGGAGCCCGCGGTATCATATACGCTTCACAAATATCCAATGGCGATGAGAACAATTTAAACATTCGGGTATACGGGACTAAGAAATCCCTTGAATGGCACCAGGAGCACCCCAATGAATTAATCGTAAAGGATGCCCGGGCACCCAGGGAAATTTATCGTCGAGGAAATGATTATATCACTGGAGCTGCTGCTGACTGTACTCGAATACCATTTGGGCACCCTGAAGGTTTTATTGAAGCTTTTGCCAATGTTTATAATTCTGCAATGGTCGCAGTGAAAGACGAGATTGCCGGAAAATTCCCTAGGAAATCCGGTTATGATTATCCAGATATCCGAGATGGAATAATTGGAATGGCATTTATTGAGACCGTTGTAAAAAGTTCTAAGGCTAAGGAAAAATGGGTGAAGTTTCCATCCATTCCTAAATAAACCAAAACCAAATTTAAAAAGGAGGCTAAATGACAATAAAAATTGGAGTAATTGGAGCAGGAGGAATGTTACAATATCATGCCGCTGGTTTCCGAGCCGCCGGAGCGGAAATTCTTGCAATATGCGATATGAATCAGACCGCTGCTAAAAAAGCAGCAGAGCTTTATGATGTACCGCATGTATTTTCAGATTCTGCGGAAATGCTTGATCAATTAAAAGAATTGGACGCAGTTAGTATAATCACGCCCAATCGAACTCATCGTCCTTTAGCCATTCAGGTTTTACAGGCTGGTCGGCATGTGTTTTGTGAAAAGCCACCGGCATTAAATGCGGCTGAAGTTTCTGAAATGAAAGATGCCTCGGAGAGTGCAGGTAAGACATTAATGTTTAACTTTAATAACCGGGCTCGTCCGGAATCTTATGCTCTGAGAAATTATATTGAAGCAGGTGAAGTCGGACAGATCAATTCAGCACAGGCAAAATGGATTAGACGCACAGGCATTCCTGGTTTTGGTGGCTGGTTTACGAATAAAGAATTGTCAGGTGGTGGTCCCTTAATTGATTTGCTCCATATGGTCGATCTTGCTCTGTATTATATGGACTATCCTGAACCGTCTTGTGTTTTGGCTCAGACATTTTCCGATTTTATAACCGATAAAAATTTCAAAGGACCTTGGGGAATCCCTGATGTTGCAGATGGTGTTACTGATGTTGAGAGTGCTTCTCATGGTTTTATTAAATTTAAAACAGGCCAAGTTTTATCGTTTCAGGTATCATGGGCGGAGATGGTAAAGAGAGAAGAGGTGTCAGTTACATTTCAGGGGCAAAAAGCGGGAGGAATGATTCGCCGCTTTTTTGGGTCTGATGGTTTGGATGATACCGCCATTGATGATTGTGAATTTTATGTTCAGGAGCATGGACGTTCAGTAAACCGGTCCATTGTAACCGAAGCAAATGAAGATATGGGCCGTATCCGTTCAGCTGAGAATTTCGTTAGGACAATTGCCGGGGAGGAAGCACCTCTTAATACTCCTGAGCAAGCCCTTTCATTAATGAGAATAATTGATGCAACATACGAATCGGCTCAAACGGGAAACCCAGTTACAATTTAAAATGCAAAGGGTTTCTTTTGTTGCCGTTTGAACCTTGCCTCTCGACCTGATTTGGTTCATTATGATCTTTTAAATTATGGGTAAACAATACAATAAGGTTATAAAGCGTCGTAGAAGAGCCGCTTATGTTGCAAAGAAAAAAGCAGCCATTAAAGAATTAGTGGGAAAATCTGGTAAGGCTACAAAATCGAAAGTTGCTAAGCCAAAGGCGGTGCGTAAGCCAGCCGCAAAAAAAGAAAAAGTTGTCGAAGCGAAACCCGATCCTGTTGCTGAAAAAGCGAAACCAGTTGATGTCTTGGGTCCCGATGATGCTGTTGAAGCGGAATCTGCGACCAAAGAAAAAGCAGCTGATAAGCCACAGCAAGAATCAGCTGGTACGGTCGAGAGTTAAGCATTATTTTTACATGATTGTGAGCAAGCTTTTCGTCCTGCTCTTCGGTTTTTTATCTTTTTCAAATTTTGGAATTTCCAAAACCGAATTACCGAGACTTTCAATCAGGTATTTTCAGTCTTCAGAATTAACGAGAATACCTGAGTATTTCTCAGGTGAGGAATTCACAGGCAAAAAAATCTTTTGTAGAAGTACAGAAGCTCGTGAGGGAATTTATTTTTCATTTCCAATTCCTCAGACCATTCTTTCTGGTCCTGAAGACTACAATGTAGAACTTTCTATTATCAGAAATGGTAGTTCAAAGACTGAAATTTTTTCTTTCACTTTACCGGAGGAAATAGAAGGAAAAACAGAAGTTTTTGTTGGAATTACTGGAAAAGATTGGCCTAAAACTGATCATAGGCTTAGTGCCTGGCACATGGCAGTAAAGGATTCGAAGGGATCAATTATCTTTTGGAAAAAAAGTTTTCTTTGGGATCACGAGTAATAATTGGTCAGTTTTATGCTCGATGTCCCAATGGAAAGAATTAGCTCACCCAAATAATTTTAGCATATTAGGTCTGAAGGAAACCCTTGAGGGTGGGCAAACTTTCTCGTGGTGTCCTACCTCAACTAGTACATGGATTGGGTGCTTTCGGTCAAAAGTAGTTGAATTAAAGTTTAAAGATGGAATTCTATTTTGGAAAACACCTAATGGTGGTACTATTACAGAAGAAGAGATAAAAGATTATCTTTGGCTTGATTCCGAGTATGACGGGGCAATTGATCAACTGCCATGGCGAAGTGATCATGTACTCGCAAAATGTGTTAAAGCATTACCAGGTTTAACTATTTTAAATCAACCATTGGATGAGGTGCTTTTCTATTTTATTTTAAGTTCTGCGAAAAGTATTCCCCAAATTAAGGAAATTGGATCTTTGGTCTGTCAAAAATGGGGGAAATCATTGGGCAATAATTTATGGAGTTTTCCTGGATGGTCAAAATTGTCCAAAGTCAGTGAAGATGAATTTCGAAAATTAAAATTAGGATATCGTGCAAAGTATATTCACGATGTCGCACAGGTAGTGGGAAATGACCCTTATTACTTCTCGACTATTTCCCAGTTGTCTTACATTGATGCTAAATCTGAGTTAATTCGCCTTCCAGGGGTAGGTCCTAAAATTGCTGATTGTGCACTCTTATTTGGTGCGAACAAAACAGAAGCTTTTCCGATTGATACCTGGATTGCCAAAGTTCTTGATTCTCATTACGGACTGGAGCCTTTTACCTATTCTCAAAAAGCTTTATTTGCCCGTAAGCATTTCGGATTATTTTGTGGCCTTGCCCAACAGTTTTTATTTTCGGGCGAAAGATTGGGTCTTATTAAATCTAAGTAAATATTATTTTTATTTGATTTTATATTAAAAAAGAATCCGTCCGTTTTGGCTGGAATAAAGGAGGTGGCACAAATATTGCACGAAACATTGTAATCATGTGTTTACCAAATCTTACAGTGACCTCAACTGTTACAATGTTATAGGAACTTCATAATGAATTCCGGTCAATTTTCAAATTATCAAACAAAAAGTTTCTTTGATGAAATGTTTTATTTTGATGAAAAAACTGTGGTTAAACCTCATTATGAAAAAGTGTACAAGCGCTTAAACGGATTAAGTGCAGATGAATTAGATGCGAAAAGATCTCAGGCGGTAAGTTCTTTTTTGGAACATGGCGTAACCTTTACCGTTTATGACGATAGTGATGGAATCGAAAGAGTATTTCCTTTTGACTTAATTCCTAGAGTTATTCCTAAGGCAGAATGGGTAATTGTTGAACAAGGCCTGAAACAGAGAATCCTCGCACTTAATCTTTTTCTTCATGATATTTACCATCAGGCAAGGATTCTCAAAGAAGGTATTATACCAAAAGAAATTGTTGAAACATGCCCTTATTATCGAAAAGAAATAATTGGATTCGATGTTCCGCAAGATATTTATATACACATTTGTGGTAGCGACCTGATAAGAAATGAAGAGGGTACTTATATGGTGCTCGAAGATAATGGACGTTGCCCCTCTGGTGTATCTTACCTTTTGGAAAATCGTGCTATTATGAAAAGAGCATTTCCAAAGACTTACCAATCAATGGAGGTGTGCTCAGTCGAGGCTTATCCGGAATTACTTTTAAGAACATTGGAACATTTATCCCCTAGGCAGTCTCAAAAACCGGTTTGTGTCTTACTCTCGCCAGGAGTTTATAATAGTGCCTACTTCGAACATACTTTTTTAGCCCGTCAAATGGGAATAGAAATAGTGGAAGGTCGTGATTTAATCGCAATTGATAATTATGTGTTTATGAGAACCACTTTGGGGTTGGTTCAGGTAGATGTTATATACAGACGACTAGATGATGACTATATTGATCCGCTTTTCTTTAAAAATGATTCTATTTTGGGTGTGCCTGGATTAATGGAAGCTTATTTAAAAGGAAATGTATCTTTAGCAAATGCGGTTGGTACGGGTCTGGCAGATGACAAAGTAACCTATGCTTTTGTTCCTGAAATGATTAAATTTTATTTAGGGCAGGATCCTATTTTGGAAAGTGTACCAACTTATCTTTGTTGGAGGGAGAAGGATCGGAATTATGTCCTTGAGAATTTGGACAAACTTGTAGTTAAGCCTGCGAATGAGTCTGGAGGTTATGGAATGCTTATCGGGACTGCATCGACAAAGCAGGAGCGAAATGATTTTAAATTTAGAATAAAGGAAAACCCGCGGGAATATATTGCTCAGCCAATAATTTCTCTTTCTCGACACCCTACATTTTGCGATGAAGGCGTCATGGGACGCCATGTTGATTTACGGCCTTTTATTCTCTACGGGAAAGACATAGAGATTGTCCCTGGTGGTCTTACACGTGTCGCGTTAAAAAAAGATTCTTTAGTCGTTAATTCATCGCAGGGCGGTGGAAGCAAAGACACTTGGGTTCTGAAAAATTAAGTTATGTTATCAAGAGTGGCAGATAATTTATATTGGATGAGCCGTTATATTGAGCGTGCGGAAAGCATTACTCGTATGGTTGAAGTAAATCAAAGTTCATCTCTAGAGTTTATTGAAGATGCTTTATCAGAGTTTTGGGAGCCTGTATTGAAAGCAATTTGTGCTTCTGAAATATTTAATGAACACACAAAAATAGATATTGGACAGTTTCTTTTTTTTGGCTCGGGTTTTCCCAACTCGGTGAAAAATTGTTTTCTTTATGCAAGAGAAAATGCTCGTATGGTGAGAGATCAACTGTCTGTTGAAATGTGGGTTGAGTTGAACAATATTTATCTTTTCTTTCAATCTGGTCAGGCGGAAGCGACCTTTCTACAAAACCCGCAGGAGTTTTTTCAAAAAGTAATAAAGTTCTCGCTCGTTTTTCAAGGCTTATCCGGTGCTACAATTCCACACGATGAAGGATGGCGCTTTATGGCACTTGGTACATACCTGGAAAGAGCAGACCAAACTAGCCGTATGCTTGACACATTGACCTTTCAGAAGCATGAACCGACACGTTTAGATTTACTTGCCGTTTTACGTTCTTGTGTAGCTCAAACTGCATTTCGACGACAATATAAAGGTGAGCTTTCAATGACAAATGTTGCAGACTACTTACTTTTTTCTAGAGATTTTCCAAGATCTATAAGGTTTTCAATTCGATGTATCGATGAAAACCTCCATTCACTTTCTGGAGTCCCTTCTGGAAACTTTTCCAATGAGGCGGAAAGATTAATCGGAAGTTCTCTTGCGATGGTTAATTTTACTGATATCAAAATTGTGATGTCCAACGGATTGCACCAGACTATTGATGATTTACAAAGAAAGCTCATAAATGTTGGTCAGTGCATTTTTGAAACTTATGTTCTGTTACCCTTTGAATTACAAAGTGCGGAAAAATCCACTTTTATTCAGGCACAATCTCAGCAACAATAATCAACCCGATTGATTTAAGTAATGCGCTTGTATGTTTTTCATAAGACGGTTTACAGATATCCGGACCAAGTTAGTAACAGTTTCAATGAAATGCGCTTGCACCCGTTGTCTAATGATTTGCAGAAATGTGAATCTTGCTTGATCAGCGTTCTGCCCACTACCTGCATGCGTGAGTACCTAGATTTAAATGGTAATCTGGTTCAGTACTTTGAGATACCAGAACCACATTTAAAACTCTTGATAGAGGCACGTTCCACTGTCAACACTGTAAAGCGCGTGGATTTTGACGAGTTTCCTTACGGAACAACGATGGATAAATTGAGAGATATAGAAAAGAATTTTAATTGCAGGAATTATCTACAAAGCTCCAGTTATGTTGAGATTACTCCAACTGTCTGGAAAGAGGCTGTTGATGTGAGGGGTAATTCAAATGATGTTTTTCAAACAGCTTATCAAATTATGGAATTTATTTATTTAAATTACGAATATTCAAATTCTACAACAACGGTTGATACCCTATCCAGTTCAATAATAAAAAAAAGAAAAGGCGTTTGCCAGGATTTTGCCCATGTCGCAATAGCGATGTGCCGAAGCTTGGGGATTCCCGCAAGATATGTGAGTGGATATTTTTTTGATCATACCAGGAACCGTTCAATGCGTGGGTCAGAAGCTTCCCACGCATGGATCGAAGTCTTAATAAATGGACATGGATGGTATGGATTAGATCCAACGAATAATCGTGTGGTCGATGAAACATACATTATTCTTGGTTCGGGTAGGGATTATCGGGATGTCGCTCCAATTACTGGAACATACTTCGGCCGACTGCCTACGAGTATGGATGTGGATGTGTCGGTTAAGAAACTGGGAAACTAAATTTTTTTCTAACCTAACAGCGAACTACTGGGTATTGCATCGAGTAGTTCAAGGGTGTATTCAGATTGTGGATTTTTGTATATTGTGTCGGCATTTCCATGCTCCATGACTTTTCCATTTTTCATGACAATCATGTCATCAGACATAAATTTTACTACACTTAGATCGTGGGAAATAAAGAGGTAGGTTAGATTCCTTCTTTGCTGGAGTTGACGCAGTAAATTAAGTACCTGTGCCTGTACCGAGACATCCATTGCACTTACACATTCATCGCAGACTATGAATTCCGGTTCAACCGCAAGGGCCCTGGCCACACTGATTCTCTGTCTTTGTCCGCCAGAAAATTCGTGCGGGTAACGAAGTAGAAACTCAGCTCCCAGACCAACTTCTTCAAGTAAAGACACAATACGGTCACGTCGCTCGGATTGATTGATGCCAATCTTATGAACGAGCATAGGTTCAGTGAGAGCCTGTTCAATTGTTTGGCGAGGATTGAGTGATGCGTAGGGATCCTGGAAGATAATCTGCATACGTTTTCGAAAGGGTAGCATTTCTGGCTGGCTTAGTTTAGTCAGTTCATTTTTATCATAGAGAATGGAACCAGATTTAGTTTCCTGTAGTCTGAGGATGGCCCGTCCGAGTGTTGTCTTGCCGCAACCGGATTCTCCAACAAGTCCAAGTGTACGCCCTCTCGTAATTTGAAGATCAATACCGTCGACTGCCTTAACTGTTTTGTGTGGACTACTTAGAAAACCACCCCCTGAATGAAAATGAACTTGAAGTGCACTTACTTGTAGAAGGGAAGTGAGAGTAGCTTTTTCCTCCTTGTCGCTGTTTACTTCACTGGTTAGCTTGGCCAGTCTGTCTTCTGCGTTCGGATGATCACTAAGAGTATAAGAACCGTCTTCTTCAATCTTGGTTTGAAGAAAATCCTCCACTGTGGGCAGGATTCTATATTGGGTCTCAAGAGTGGGCCTACACGCGAGCAATCCTTTTACATAGGGATGAGATGGATTTTTAAAGAGGTCTTGGGTATTTCCCTGTTCAACAATTTTCCCCCGGTACATCACTACAACACGGTCAGCAAGTTCAGCTACGACTCCAAGGTCATGGGTTACGAAAAGAACCGCGACTCCGAGGTCATCTTTGAGGTCCCGAAGAATTTTTAGGATTCGGGCCTGTACTGTTACATCGAGTGCGGTAGTGGGTTCGTCAGCCAGCAAAAGATCAGGCTTGGTCACCAAAGCCATCGCGATCATCACCCGCTGTCGCATTCCACCTGAAAATTCATGAGGATAAGAACGGGCTCTTGCTTCAGCGTCCCGTATCCCGACTTTTGTCATCATCTCAATTGCCCGAGCTTCTGCGGTTGCCCGAGAGACATTTTCGTGAATAAGAATGGGTTCGGTGATTTGATCAAGAATTCTAAGGTATGGGTTGAGGCAACTCATTGGATCCTGAAAGATCATCGATATCCGCTTTCCTCTGATTGCCCGGAGGAGTGGTTGTGATAAGTCGAGGAGTTCCTCACCATCAAAGGTAACCGTTCCTCCCTCCACCTTTGCAGGTGGCTGAGGTAGGAGTCCCAGCATGGTATGGCAAGTTACGGATTTCCCGGAACCCGACTCCCCGACCACTCCGACGATTTCCCCTTTATCAATTGAAAAGCTGATATCATCGACTGCCCGATTTGTACCCCCACGAGTATGGAAGTATGTTTTGAGATTCTTTATTTTTAGTAAACTCATCAGTCTTTAGCAGCTTTTACATCAAGTGCATCCCGAAGTCCGTCACCGAGGAAATTGAGAGAGAAGAGGGTGAGGGAAAAGAAAAGGCCAGGTAATAGGAGCAGTTGGACTTCTGTTTCCAAAAAATTAGCTCCTTCTTTAATAAGAACACCCCAGGAGCTATTTGGGGATTCCACCCCAAGGCCGAGGAAAGAAAGAATGGCCTCATACATGATAAACCCGGGGACAGTGAGGGTGGAATATACAACCGTGGGGCCAAGAACATTTGGAATAATATGCCGAAAAAGGATTCGCCATTTACTGTAGCCTAGGGCAACTGCTGCCTCCACAAATTCGCGTTCTTTTATACTCATTACTTGTGCTCGTACAATTCGCGAAAGGGTGAGCCACCCTAAAAGACCAAGAGCAAAGAAAAGCGGGACAATATTAGTTAGTCGCCCAGTGAATTCTTTATCCCAGTTTAAGTTTACCACAATCCAACGAGTGGCATCCCCTGACCAGTCGCTCAGGGTTGCCTGTAGAACGATCACCAAAACCAAGAAGGGAATGGCGAGCAATGTGTCAACAATACGCATCATAATTGCATCCGTTCGACCACCGGCAAAACCGGAAACCGCTCCGTATACAATTCCAATTACTACTGAAACCGAGGTGGCTATTAAGCCAACAAGAATAGACACTTGTCCGCCGTATAGTATTCGTGCAAATAGGTCACGCCCAAGGGCATCAGTGCCAAACCAATGTTCTTTCGATGGAGGTGCAAATTTATTGGTTAAGTTTACTAGGTTTGGATTGGTACAAAACCAAGCGAAAATAAAACAAAGCGAGAACATGACAACGATCACTCCGAATCCACCCATAGCGAATTTATTTTTTGCCATACGGGACCTCGCGTCTTTCCAAAGAGAGGAGCCTTGCGGAATAGTTGCTGTTTTTTCAATCATGCCCCTAATTCGTCCCCCCTGTATGCCTCACGCGTGGGTCCAATAATCCGGTTAGCAGGTCGGCAAGTAGGTTCATAACAACAATCAGAAACCCGAAAAAAAGTGATAGTCCGAGAAGAAGAAATTCATCTCTTGTAGTGGCTGCATTGACGAAGTGTTGACCCATGCCCGGAACCTGAAAGATTGTTTCCACAATAAATGATCCGCTTATTAAAGCAGCAAAAGCGGGACCAAGGTAAGCGACTGCAGGGAGGAGCCCACCACGTAGAGTGTGTTTAAGAATAACTTGAATAGGTGATACTCCTTTGGCACGAGCCGTTCGAACAAAATCCTGGGATAGGACTTCAAGGATTCCCCCTCGGGTCAGTCGGGCCAAATAAGCGGCAGAAACCAAACCCAGTGTAAAGGAAGGAAGAAGGATATCCTCTAGGTTTCCCCAGCCCGCAACTTTGAGTCCCGGTATATGAGCGGCCACATAGATCTGCAGTAGCGGGCCTATCGTGAAAGAAGGAATACATATACCCACCATGGCCACGGTCATACAGACCCAATCTATCCAACTATTTTTCCGAACGGCAGAAAGAATTCCAATGGGTACTCCTATTCCGATAGCGAATCCTAATGCACAAAGTCCCAGGATAAGGGAATTCGGAAAAGATTGGGTTATAATATCGATCACTGGTCTTCCTTTACTGGTCGAAATTCCAAAAGAACCCTCGGTTATAATATTTTTTGGATAAGCCAGGTATTGTTCCCAGATAGGTTTATCTAAGCCATATAGTTTACGTATATTCGCTTTGGTCTCTGCTGAGATATTTTTTTCAGAAGTGAAGGGTTCCCCGGGCATAGCCTTTGCGAGAAAAAAAGTAATGGTATAAAGGGCAAATAAAACAAGCACCCCTTGTAGTAAACGATCAATGAGAAAGCGTGGCACTCTATCAGTCCTTCCTGTTTTTTGAACCCGGTTCCAAGCGGAGAAACTTATACGGGTGGTTATCGAGGAGAAGTGGATTCCAACCCTTAACATCGGGGTGGAGGAGATAATTACGGGTATACCAGTAAACCGGGAGAATAGGGCGTTCCTTAAGAAAAAGGGATTCTGCTTCAGCGAGCAATTCATAGCGCTTGGTAGCTTCTCCGGTTTGAGCGGCCATACCAAGAATTTTCTCAAATTCTTCGTTGTGCCAACCGGTGCGGTTGTTGCCGACACCTTTCATCCACATATCAAGAAAGGTAAGGGGGTCCATATAATCTCCAATCCAACCGCCTGCTGCCATGTCATAATCCTTATCAAACATTGCAGTGATGTAGGATGTCCATTCCATTTGTTTGATCTTAATCGTAGCTCCGAGGTGTTCTTTCCACATCGCCTGTAGTGCTTCTGCGGTTACTTTGGAGGATTCTTTATCAGTCGTTAAAAATTCAATATCTGGGAGTCCCTTACCTCCTGGATACCCGGCATCGGCAAGCAATTTACGGGCAAGTTCAGGGTCAAAGGTTACGACATCTGATGCGGGATAATTGCCAAATGGAGGGACCAGTCCACTTGCAGGCTTCTGCCCACCTTTTAATACATTATCGATTAAGGATTTCTGATTCAGTGCGTAGGAGAAAGCAAGGCGTACACGAGGATCGGTAAAGGGTTCATTGGACACATTAGTACGAATAAAATAAGTGCCAAGGTAGAGCTCGCTCCTCACATGTTCCGGATATTTTTGCCGGGAATATTCAATAAGTTCAGACGCAATGGTGTAAGTAACATGCATTTGTCCGTCAAAATACATTCGGTCCTCGGTGTAAAGATTACCAATAGGTAAAAAGCGAATACCATTTATGCCCACATTTTCTTTGTCCCAATAATTTGGGTTACGGCTCACTTCAATGTGATCGTTGAAGCGCCATGATTGTAACACAAAGGCACCATTACCAACAAGGTTTTCAGGCTTGGTCCATTTTGTAAAACGTTCGCCTACATTGCCATGCTGTAAAACGACATGTTTGGGAACAGGGTACCAGGTATAATGTTTGGTAATCTCAGGTAAAAAAGGGATTGGTGAATTGAGCTTCACTTTTAGGGTATGTTTGTCAGGAGCTGTGGCACCAAAGTCAATAAGTTCCCATAGGTCTTTCAATTCATTTACTTTTAGGTTTCCCCGGTTTGTTTTTTCAAAAGTTAGGTTTTTTAAAATAAGGGAGCGTCGAATCTTAGTTGAGAGATCAGAGGGCCATTTGAAAAGCGATGGTTTATCCAGAAGTTTTTCGAGTTCAGTCAGGTTTAACTTGTCCAGACCGATGAAATTAAAAGAACCCTCCTCCGCTTTTTCATTGGGACCAAAGTCTACCTTCTTAAGGGAATCCCACCATTCTTCTGTAAAATTGGAGTCTGAGCGAAAAAGCAGGTAGGAACGCTGAGACTTATGGTAAAATTCAGCATCCTTTATGTAGTACAGCATAAAAGAATAATCTGAAGCTAAAGCAGGTGTGAGAAGCCTACGGAACGAGAAAAGAAAGTCATCCGCGGTCAGGGCTTCTCCATCAGACCATTTAGCATTTTTACGAAGTTCAAAGACCCATTCATCTGGTCGTTTCGGATTCACGGGGTACCATTTCTCTGCGACCCCGGGAACCGCAATTCCGTCTTTGGATGGATGGGCTTCGACCAACCCTTCGAAAAGGGAACGAATGACATTGCTTTCAAGAACACCGCTCACGATATGTGGGTCAAGTCCCTTTGGTTCTCCACTGTTGCCCATAATGAGTATCCCGTCACGGGATGCGTCATCCACACTGCTCGTTTCTCCGCATGAAATTATCAGCAGAGAAAAGAAAACCATCAGGAAACAATTTCCAATGCTAGGTAAAAGTGCTAAGCTGTAATTTGTTTTTTTGATCCCTAAAAAAGGGACGAGCACTTGCTACTTGGCAAGCAAAAGAATTCGCTAAATTGAAAAGAGCCAAGATTTGACTTTGCACCGTCTGTAAGAAATCGCTAGGTAAGAAATCCGTTACATGCGAGATTACTTTATTAGAAGACTTATATTGATTCCTCCAACTCTTCTTGGAATTAGCATCATGGTCTTTGCAATTACCCGACTGGCCCCTGGTGGCCCGCTTGAGCAGGCAATGATGCAAATGCAGCAGGTTTCTGAAGAGGGGGGCGGTGGTTTAAGTTCTGGTTCAGATCAGGCTTTATCTGAGGATCAACTTGAACAGATGAAGCGATTGTACGGTTTTGATAAACCCCATTGGGAAGCTTATTTAATCTGGCTTGGCGTTTTGCCCCGCGAAACTGAATTTCGGCAAATACGGTTTCTTGATAATGAACTTCGATTAGCGGAGAGGGTAAGCCTGCCTAGTTTCAACTTGGTCGAGTTGGATTGGAACGGAGATGGATACCTTCAACGCCAGGAAGTGCCAGAGCATCTAAATAAATACATTGATTTCTCTCGTTTTGATCATAATCAGGATGGAGAGATTGATGCAGTAGAAGCGGACACTCCGGCAGCACGGATAGAAGGAGTCCGAGAGAAAATTGTTCTACAACGCGACGGACAGGGTGGAGTAAGGTTGGAAAACGAGTTGGACTTATTGGGAAATTGGAAGGTTCGTATGAAAGAAAGGGATCCCGATAGCCCAAATAGAATTCCTGTAGCTGAACTCTTCATGACTCGATATGAGGGGGTTTTGCAGGGAAATTTTGGACAGTCTACCCGATATGGAGAACCGGTTCTCTCAGTAATTACCGAACGTTTGCCTGTATCCACTTACTTTGGTCTGCTTACCTTTTTAATCACCTATATTGTATGTATCCCTTTGGGTATCTTTAAAGCCGTTCGACATAACACATTATCTGATGATATTTCTTCCATACTTATCTTTGTCGGATATGCTGTACCAGGGTATGCACTGGGTTCGCTGTTGCTTTTGTTTTTCTCAGTTAAGCTCGACTGGTTGCCCATGGGAGGATTAACCAGCAGTGGATTTGATGAACTTTCCGCTTGGGAACAGGTTAAGGACTTGGCCATTCATACTTTTCAGCCTCTATGTTGTTATTTGATTGGTGGATTTGCATTTGTAACCATGTTGATGAAAAACCACCTGATGGATAATCTGGCTTCGGATTATGTACGCACCGCAATGGCAAAAGGAGTTTCTTTTGGTGTAGCAGTGCGCAAACACGCACTGCGTAATTCGTTGGTTCCGTTAGCAACCAATGTGGGTCATCAGGTGACTCTCTTTGTTACCGGATCATTTCTGATTGAGACGATTTTTGATATCGATGGCTTTGGACTGCTTGGTTTTAATTCAGTCATTGACCGGGATTATCCCGTTGTGATGGGCGTTCTTACGCTTTCCGCGACATTAATGCTGATCGGCAATGTGCTTTCCGATGCTCTCGTTGCCCTGGTGGACCCAAGGGTACGGTTCGAATAAAAATGATTAAGCTTAATCCACTAACCCTCAAAAAACTGCATCGATTTCGTTCGATTAAAAGAGGGTATTGGTCTTTCGTTATTCTGCTTTTCCTATATGTTTTCAGTTTAGCAGGTGAGCTTTTTGTCAATAAACGGGCCTTACTTGTTTCCTACCAAGGTGCCCTTTATTTTCCCACTTATGGCGAACAGATAAGCGGAAAGGAATTTGGATTGGATTATGATTACGAGGTTGATTATCGATCCTTACAAAAAAAATTCCAACGTGAGGAACTCGGTGATTGGGTAATTATGCCAGTCGTACCTTTTGGTCCCTACGAAATGGACTATGCAAATGAAGGCTCAACCGGTTTTTCTCCGCCCAATTGGAAAACTGGACATTTTTGCGGAACTGATAAAACCGAACGTGATGTTTTTGCCCGCCTGCTTTACGGATTCCGTATCGCAATGACTTTTTCCCTGGGTTACCTTTTTCTGACCTACCTAATTGCAATTGGAGCCGGCAGTGTAATGGGGTATTTTGGTGGTAAGACTGATATGATTGGATTACGCCTGGTTGAAATTTGGGCAAATGTTCCTTTTTTATATATGGTGATTATCTTGGTTTCAGTAATGCCGGGTTGGTGGGGAGTTGGTTGGCAGGTATCCTCACTATTGTTCATCATGGTCCTTTTTTCATGGACGGGAATGACATACTATATTCGGGCAGCAGTGTATAAAGAAAAAGCCCGTGATTATGTTTCCGCCGCCAAAGTAATTGGAGCCGGTCCTGCACGAATTATTTTTCGCCATTTACTGCCAAATGTAATTTCTACTCTCGTCACTTTTGCTCCTTTTACTATTGCCGCAGCTATTTCTTCGATTACAGCACTTGATTTTTTAGGTTATGGCTTACCCCCACCCACACCGAGTTGGGGTGAACTGCTCAAGCAGGCAGTAGGCAATCTCAAGACAGCTCCATGGATCGTCATTTCCACAGTCTCAGCACTTGTTTTAACCCTCACACTAGTTACTTTTGTGGGGGAAGCAGTCAGGGAAGCTTTTGATCCAAAAAAATTCTCCACTTATGAATGATATGAAAAAAATAAAATTCTTTGTTTCTCCATTGGTTGCCTGCATCACGCTTTTTTTTCTGGGGTGTGAAGAACCAAAATTAAAACAACCCCGTGAAACCAAACCCGATCAATCACAAGAGACTTCCAATAGTTCTGGTAAAGTGGACCGTGAGTTTACCCGTGAGCTTGCCCGCGAATTTGCAGCGGAATTTGTGAAGGAATTTGCCAAACAAATTAATCACAAGGGGATCAGTTTAGATGCCAATCAATCTACGGGTGCATTCAAAAATTCAGTTTCGAAAACAGGCCTAGTTGATCCGGGCGGTAAGCCCCATCCTCTATTAAGCCATTGTTCTGAGGATGTTCTTGAATTTTACCAAAAGAATGCGGATTGCTTTTCTATTTTATCACCCGAGGAGATTCCAAATGATTTAGAGTGGCAGGACGGCTCGAGCGAAAAAGAATTTTCTTCCACCAATGCCAAGAGGGGAGGGACTTTTCATGCGTATATGCGTGATTTTCCACGAACTCTCAGGACGATAGGCCCAGATGCAAATGGTGGATTCCGCAGCTATCTTTTGGATAATAATGTGATCGGGTTAACGCATGCCCATCCCAATTCTGATGGATATTACCCCGGCACTGCAAATGAATGGGCGGTTGGGAATGATGGACGAACCGTTTATTTTCGTCTCGATTCCAATGCCCGTTTTAGTGATGGCAAACGGGTAAGGGCTTCGGATTATTTTTTCTTTTTTTACTTCATGAGAAGCAAGCATATACAGGCACCCTGGTATAATGATTTTTACGGCAAGGATAAGTTTCAAAAAGTTACTTTATATGATGAACAGACCCTTTCGATTACATTCTACAAAGCAAAACCAGATGTGGTGGAACGGGTTTCCATTCGTCCCAAACCAGAACATTTTTATTCAGAGTTGGGGGGAGAGTATTTAACCAAATACCAGTGGAAACCAGAGCCAACAACAGGTGCATATGTGGCATTGCCCGAAAATGTGGACAAGGGGAAATCGGTTACCTTGGTAAGGCAGAACAACTGGTGGGCTAATGATAAGCGGTTTTTTCGTAATCGTTTCAATCCCGACCAGGTCAAGGTCAGCGTGATTCGGGATAATGATAAAGCATTTGAAATCTTTCTTAAGGGACAGATAGATGCTTTTGGATTAGCCAAGACCGAATTTTGGTACGAAAAATTAGCAAATGATCATTCTTTGGTGAAAAATGGATACCTGACCAAAGTTACTTTTTTTAACCAGGCCCCTCCTCCCAGTTATGCCCTCAGAATAAATTCCCAAAAGGCCCCTCTTGATAATCTTGATATTCGCGTAGGCTTTCATCACGCAATGAATTTTGAACTCGTGCTTGAAAGAATATTTCGTGGAGATTTTGTACGCATGAATACGGTGGCGGATGGTTTTGGCGAAAGATCACACCCGTCCTTAAAGGCACGTGAATTTTCGGTGGATAAAGCCGTGGAAAGTTTTGCCAGAGCCGGGTATTCGAAAAGAGGAAAAGATGGAATCCTGATAAATGGAAGGGGAGAAAAACTTTCCATTGAAATAATGACTGGATATAAACATTTTGAAGATGTTCTGGTCGTACTGAAGGAAGAAGCCAAAAAAGCTGGATTAGAAATTAAGCTAAAAGTACTTGAGCAAACCGCAGCCTGGAAAATGGCAAATGAAAAAAATCATCAGGTCATCTTTTCCGCGTTCGGTACTTTTGTGGAGCTTTTTCCCAGGTTTTGGGAACCTTTTCATTCTGATAATGCGTACCAGGAAAAAGGTGATTTAAAGTACCTAGAAAATGGAGATTTAAAAGCCGGTCTTACCACCAAGACGAGTACCAATAATTTCACTCAAACTGCGGTTCGTGAATTAGACCATTTGATTAATCAATACCGAGAAGAGGAGGACCTCATCCAGATAACCAAAATGGCTCACCGCTTAAGTAAAATAATTCATGATCATGCTGTCTGGGTGCCAGCCTGGAAAAAACCCTGGCTTCGTGTGGGGCATTGGAGCTGGCTTCAGTTTCCTGATGACTGGGGGCCCAAAGAATCAACAGATTACGAGGAATTTCAGGTTTTTTGGATTGATACTCAAGAGAAGAAAAAAATCCTCAATGCAATGGAAAAAGGGGAACCCGTTTCTTCACAGCCCACCGTTCGTGAATACAAAAAGTATGAGTCAAAATAAAAAGGGGCTCAAATCCTTATGAACGACGAAGCCAAGACCGATGCATTATTGGAAGTTAAAGAGCTTTCTGTCTCTTTTGCCACCGATGAGGGGGAAGTGCAGGCATTGGACGCGGTCAATTTTGAAGTTAAGGATGGACAAACCCTTGGGCTCGTTGGGGAATCGGGATGCGGGAAAAGTGTTACCGCTCTTTCGGTTATGCGGCTCTTGCCACGACCGATTGGTAAAATAACTGGTGGGAGTATTGATTTTGGCGGGATGGATTTATTAAAACTAACCCCCGACGAAATGAGACAGATTCGGGGTAATGAAATTGGGATGATTTTTCAGGAACCAATGAATGCACTAAATCCAGTCAGAACGATTGGGGATCAGATAAGTGAATCCTTTCTTCTCCATCAGAATATTACTCCCAAAGAAGCATGGGAGAAATCAATTGATATGCTGGAGGACGTTGGGATTCCTGCACCGGAAAACCGGGTCTTTGAATATCCTCATCAGTTATCGGGTGGAATGAGGCAGCGTATCGTGATCGCTATTGCATTGGCTTGTAAGCCAAAACTTGTAATCGCTGATGAACCAACTACCGCATTGGATGTGACTGTGCAGTCACAAATTCTCGATCTTCTACAAAGCATGAAAGAAAGACTCGGATCCTCTGTTCTTTTGATTACTCATGACTTAGGTGTTATAGCCGAAACCTGTGATGAAGTTTGCGTTATGTACGCGGGTAGGGTGGTTGAGCGAGCTTCCACTATAGATCTTTTTGCCAACCCGATACACGCCTATACACGCGGGTTACTTTCATCTATTCCCCGGCTTGACGGGATTCCCAAAACTGTGCTTTCAACAATTGACGGAATGGTGCCCAGTCTTTCTGAACTTAATAAGGGCTGTCGTTTCGCTCCGAGAAGCGGGCTAGAGCATTCGGAGGAACAGCTTGCCCTGAGACCTCCCTTTACTGAAGTAAATCCAGGCCATTGGGTGGAGGCTTGTCCAGTATGCACAACACTATGACCGACCGGGAAAAATTGTTAGAAATAGAAGACCTTCGAGTTCATTTCCCGGTTCGGGGAGGGGTTTTTCGCAGGGCAGTGGGTGCCTGTAAGGCCGTGGACGGAGTAAGCCTGAGCTTGAAGAAAGGCCAGACCCTTGGCTTGGTTGGGGAATCAGGTTGCGGGAAATCTACCTTGGCGAAAGCGGTGGTTAAACTGGTCGAGCCAACCAGTGGATCGATCAGATTTAAGAATCAGCAGGTTACCCAAAGCGAAGATGAGATTAATTTTCGAAAATCCGTTCAGATGGTTTTTCAGGATCCTGCGGAATCCTTAAATTCCCGAATGACTGTTGGGTCGATTATAGGTGAAGCCTTGGAAGTTCATAAAATCGGAGATAAAAGCGAGAGATTTGCGCGGGTCGAACAATTACTCGAACAGGTGGGTTTGTCCAAGAGCGCGTCCCGGCGTTATCCTTTCGAATTTTCCGGCGGACAGCGACAAAGGATTGGTATCGCACGTGCCTTGGCATTAAAGCCTGAACTTTTGGTGCTGGATGAACCGGTCTCCGCTCTTGATGTTTCTGTGCAAAGCCAGGTGTTAAACCTGCTTATGGATTTACAGACTGAACTTCAGTTGACTTATCTTTTAATCGCTCACGACTTGGCAGTGGTTAAGCATGTCTCGGATATGATAGCGGTTATGTATCTTGGTAAAATTGTCGAACTGGGCCCTGCTGAGGAATTATATTCGAACCCGATTCATGCTTACACCAAGGCTTTGATCTCTGCGATTCCTATCCCTGACCCATCCAGGAAAAGAAAAAAAGTCATTATTCCTGGTGAAGTTCCCTCTCCCATCAATCCACCAGCGGGATGTGCGTTTGGTCATCGAATTAAACATCCCCTTTATCAGGAAAGCATCGATGGAAAAATTCAGTTTACGGAAGTCAGCAAAGAGCATTGGGTTCTTAAATGTCCATGTTGTGTGTAAATTCTTTGGTATAAAATTGCATTATTATAAAAAGCTTGCGAGACATTCTTTCAGTCTCTTTTATAACTTTCTTCCTAAATTCTTTCACATGCCCCAAAGAAGAAATTATATCGAAAAATTTTTTGCGTCACTAATCACGCTAATTTTGTTGTGCTGTGTTTTTGTCTTACCAAGTGCACACAGTCAAAGTCCAGCAGACATGCCATTGCGTCAAGTTATAACAGAAGCTCAATCTTTGATCGGACAGGGAGACTTTGCGGGTGCATCTCCTTTGCTTGACGAATTGGAAACAAGGTTTGAGGATGAGGAAGATCCAGAAGTCGAAAAAATTCTTCAACAATTCGGTTTTGTTCGTGGTGTTGGTTATTTGCAAAGTTTTGCAAAAACAGGAAATAAAGATTTTCTAGGCAAGGCATCTGCCGCATTCGGTTTCTTTGCTGAAAAATTTCCTAATGATTCAAAGGCGGTTATGGCTTTGCAGAAAAGGACAGATTGTTTACGAGCTCTTCATGACTGGAAAGAAGCAGCTCGCGTAATCGAACTTTTGCTGGATAACACCAAACCTTATCGTAAACAAATTCTTAAGCGTTCTGAATTAATGACCCTCTATTTTGGCCGGGCACAATGCTACCATATCGAGCAGGACTGGGCAAAAGGAGAGCCATCTTTCAAAGAGCTCTTGAAATATGCTGATTTAGCTAAAGACGAGGATCGTTCTGCTTATGCTGTATCCTGCCTCACTGAAATGTTTGTGCAAACCAAACGAATTGATGAAGTTTTTCCACTTTTACCTAGACTTTCTGGGGATACACCAGCCCGTTATGATCTCAGGTTAAATGTTAACCTCATGCAGGGCGCCGCTCAACTGAAAGACAAGGAACGGCATGTCGAAGCATCCCTCTTTTATGCTTTAACAATGACTACAGAAGAGATTGTTGCGTTTTACACTGAAAGACAGAAACAATTACAGGCCGAGCTATCCCAGTACGAACAAATTATTGCATTACAGGGTAATACAATGCCCAAACGAAGGTTAGAAATATTAAAGGAGCGATCCAATACGATCGCTATGAAACTAACCAGTGCCAAAGGTCAGTTGAAATTGGCACAGGATACCCCTCCTTTTACTACCGTTTTACGTTGGAGGAAGGCCGATAACTTTCAAATTACGAAACGGGATTGGGAATCATTTTGGGGTTTTTATTGGCTATACAAAGACTTTCCGAAACACGAAAGCGTAGAGAATTTTATTTACGCTGCTTTTGCTTCAGCAAATACAGTTAAACATAGAGAGAAGTCTATTGAACTGGGGGAAGAATATTTAAAAAACAAGGAATGGAAAAAATTTCGTGCTGATGTCACATTTATAATGGCAAATGCATATAGACAAGAAGCTGAAAGCCTTCAAAATGTCGCTATAAGTTTACAGTCTGCAATGGGAACCGCAGAGAGAGATCGTGCAGAAAAGGCAAAAATTAAATCTGCCGAATATTACAACCGTTTCTTTGCATTGTGTGATGACTTTATAGAAGTTATGCCAGAACATAAATATGCTAAAGATTTTGTCGGCATGATGGGTTCTGTATTTTTTAAACGACGTAAATTTGATGGTTTATTGGAAAAGTTTGCAGGTTTTGAAAACGGGGTAATGAATCGGGCTAAAGGTTATGTCAATCGATCGGAGTTTAACAAAAGCCCTGCAATGCCTACAGCACACTACATGAGCGGATTGGCACTTCTTGCTTCCGGCAAATTTGAAGAGGCCAAACCTTTACTTGGGGCTGTAGTCGGGGTTAATATCGAAGGATTACCCTTAGGCGGAGATGTTTATGGTGAAGAGGATGAAAACGAGGCTGAATAAATGATGAAACCTGCGAGGATATTCCTTCTTTTACTGCTTCCCATATTCTTGTTTTCTTGTGGTGGAGAAGAAGATGTAGTTGCTGACGATGCTACTGTTACAAATCCCGATGAGGTTAAGACTCCGATAGATACTCCTAAAGAGGAGCCAGTCGTAGAGGAAGAACCTGAACCCGTGGTTTTACCCAACCCAAATGGCGTTTACCTACCTACTGGCGAAGAGAAAAATGGAAAACCTCTTTATGCTAACGGTGAAGGTTTTTTTATGTGGTTTAATGGTTCATTATGGAAAATTTCTGATAAACCGGGTGGCGGGAAAACAATTTCATCGGGGCAGGAATCGATAAATGATAAATGGAGTTCCGGAGGAAAAGCACGTCACTTCCCTGACGAAGAATTTGCTAAAGATGCCCTTTTTCGATTGGCCGTTGCATACCAAGGTTCAACTGATAACCCTAACGCTATTCGTCTCTTTGAACAATTTGTTAAGGATTTTCCTGAAGATAAAATGGTAGCTGAGGCATATTTGAGTTTAGGCGATCTTGCCATCAGTGATGTAAAACCAGATGAACAACCCTCCTTCAGTCAAATTCAGAATGCTCAAACAAGTTACAATTTGGTAAGAGAGAAATCTCAGGAAATTAAATTGATTACCGATTCCACATTTAACGAAGGTGGCTTAATCGAAAGAGTGGCAGAAAACCCGGAGGGTGTTGTTGAACACTATTTAACTTTTGATAAAAATAAGGACGAGGTTTTGCAATCGACGGAGTATTCTTCAATAGGTATTAACTCCGAAAAAGCTTTTGGAGATTTTGATTTGAATGATGATAAAGCAATAGATTTTGGTGAGCTTTATGATGTAGCTTCCTATGTTTACTACTCTAACATGTAAAAATTATATACAGAATATTCCGCAAAATACAGCGATGTTGATGGGGCGAGAATTTCTGAAGCAACCGAAAAGATTGGTTTTGCAAATGAGATGCTTGGACGTCCATCAACTATGCTTAATCTATATTTTAGCGACATCGAAAAATATGGTAACGATCCAAGTAATGTCGGGGTTGATGGTATTCTTAAAAAGTACATCGAAAAATTTGATGAATACGATAAACTTTATGGCAGAACATTGGACTTACTGGAAAAATTACAGGAACCTGGTCAAACTATTTCTTTCACATATCGAGACCGAAAAGGTATTGAGGAAACCATAACGGGTACCGTTGAGGATATTATTGGGGATCGGAAAAAGCTTCTTCCATTTCTTTCTTCTTCTTACAAAGGGATGGATCAGGATATTTACAGTGAAGTGGTCAAATCGAGGGGTGCTATTTTTTCCAATTCGAAGCATATGTCCAAATTCAAAGGTTATCTGAAAAAATATAAAGAATTGCGAAAAGGCTTCCCATCTGATTTGTCTCCGAAAGTAGCCTTTTCAAAATTACTGGACGATGCCAAAAGCTCAGGAAATAAACCACTGGAACTTAGGATGCGTGCAATGCTTGATCGGGTTGGCTCAAAAGCAGGAGGGAGTTACAATCCTCAAAAAAGTGATTTTCCTGCTGCAAGTCCTGGCGTTCTAGTTTGGATGGCTGAAAAATTACTTGAACAAAATTCTGTACAGGATGCAGTCTCCGCGATGGAGCGTTTGGTAAATGTTTATGGAGATACGGGTGGTGAATTTCTTTTTGATGCTAATTATTTGCTTGGTCAGGCTAAACAAAAAGAACGTGAATACCAAATTGCAGCATCCCATTATGAAGCGGCCTTGGCAAATTCTTCTTGGCATGATGATGCTCATGATGCGAGGATTCGTCTTGGTGAATCTCTTTTTGAAATTGGCCAGTCAACTAAGGATTCAAGTTTGTTTGATCGCGCAGTTACTTCTTTTGAGGAAGTGCGAAGTGATTCTGATACCAGTCTCGATCAAAGAGCGCAATCCTCTTACATGATGGGAGAGTGCAAACGAGCAATCCGTGATTATGCAGGTGCCGCTTACTATTATTTGGATACAACCCTTAATTTTCCAAGTGCAACTAAATGGGCTTCTAAATCTTTTGAGCAGGCAATTCGTTGTTACGAACAGAGTGGTCAATCAGACCAAATTACCAAGGTTGAAAAACAATATGTTGATTGGCAGAGAAAGTTTTTAAAATGAGTAAATACTTTTCTATCTTTATCGTTTCAATCTTTTCCCTTGCTCCCCAATGGTCTCTGTACTCTCAAGCTAATCAGGATTATTTTAAGGTTCACGCGGGTGCTTTACCCGTTAAAATCTTTGTTGGTAGTGCCAGTAAGCTAGGAAGTTTATTAGGTGTGGATGGACAGAAAGGTATAATTTACGCTCAAATGGAAGGGGCGGGAAGGATGCAATTAGAGCTTCGTGGTCTTAAAAAACAAAACATTCAGGGGTTCTCTTTTGTATGGCCTCAGGATGCAATGAGAACTCTTCAAATGTACTCTAATGAACAGTACAGCAAAGAACTTCTCCCTGCTCTTCGTCCTTTAATGTATAAAGTATTACTCTTCTTGGATATCCCACAACAGTACCTGGCAATTCACGACAACTGTTTAGTTTATGTTAAGGCATTAATTGCCATGGAGCAATACAACGAAGCCTTCTATCTTCTTTCCCGTTTAAATTTAAACAAATTGGACAGTTATGGGTACCGAGATTTTTCAGAGGCTTCACTTGAATTAGCCAGTAAAATGATCCGGGCAAATTCCAAATCTGCTAAAATTGCTCGGGCTCTTTTACAAAAAGTGACCATTCGCAATAACAGCGCGGACCATGCATCATATTTAAAATTAGCCGATTCTTTACGTAAGCAGGGATTATACAATGAGGCTATCTCAGAATACGCGAGATTAGGGCCAATTGTGCAAAAGTCTCCTGGTAGTCCATATTCCAAGATTGTGGAGATATGGCCGATATATTGTTATATTAAATTATACGAAACTTATGCAAAGGCCGCATTAAAAGATGCCCGCTATAAAGTTCCTGCCGGAAAGATTTTCAATACGGCTATGCAGTCTGTTAAGAAACTTGACGAAAAGCCTCCAGAGCGACAAACCAATGAGTACTCCCTTTACAAATTAATTCGAGCTCTTTTACGAGTTCAATATGCCCGCCAGTTCGAACAGGGTGGGAATGAACTTAAAGCAGCTGAATTCTACCGTCAGTCTGTGCTGGAGGTTACCGAAGGAATTGTTAGTGCACGAGTTGGCTTAGACTGGTTGCCCGAGTCCCTTTTGATGGCTGGAGATGCTTATGAAAAATTAAGTCTAAATGAAGCAGCTATGAATGTTTATAAACAAGTCTCCATCTTTTACGAAGGTTCAAAATGGGCTGTTGAAAGTAAAAAACGTATGGATGCATTACCAGCCTCATAGAAAAATCCTATACTTGACCCTTCCTTGCTTAAAAGTAATTATTAGTAAAATTAATCTATAAAAAATATGAAACTAGGCCTCACTCGTAAATTTAGCTTAATTGGAATATTCTTCGCAAGTTTATCTCCAAGTTTTTTCGTAAATGTTGTTCATGCTCAGCAAAAAGGTTTTGGTTCCGCACTTGTGGATAATCTTGGTCCTTTTCTTGTACCATTTATTATTCTTATTCTGGCTGGTTTCACACTAATCATCTACAACGGAATTGCTATTCGTAAGAAAGCTTTTGTTAAGGATGATGTAGTACAGCCAATCATGCAGGAATTACAAAACCTGAATGTTGAAGGTGCTATGGCACTCTGTGAGCAGTATAAACTACCAGTTACCTCTGTTTTGAAAGGGGGTCTTGCTCGTATTCAGGACGACGAATTAGACATTGAATCTATTGAAAAAGGGTTGGAGGAAACATCCGGCCTTGAATTAGCAAAGCCTTTTACATGGATAAACTTGCTAAATACAGTAGGTTCAATTGCTCCCATGGTTGGACTGCTTGGAACGGTTACTGGTATGATTGGAGCATTTCAGGTTTTGCAAAGTTCAGGAATGGGCGGAGAATCAAGTCAAAAGATGGCTGGTAACATCGGTAGTGCTCTGTGGACAACTGCAGCGGGTCTGGTTGTTGCCATACCCACCCTTATTTCATATTTTATTTATAAGACAAAATTCGGTACAATTGTTGCCGAAGTTAATCGCGTGGCCGGCGAAATGGTTTTTACTCTTGTTCGTGCAGCTCGAGGCGGATTTTCCGAAGGCGGTGAAGAGGCTGCTGAAGAATATTACGAAGAGGCTCCAGTAGAAGGTATACCTGCACCTGACGCTCCTCCAATGCCACCTCCTGCTTAAGTACGTTCTTTTTCTCTGTTCGGTAAATTCTAGATGAGTGGATATAAACCACCCGAGTCAAACGACTCACCCGATTTAACTCCCATGATTGATGTGGTGTTTCTTTTGATTGTTTTCTTTATGGTGGTTGCACAGCGAATGTCCGAGCAATATATCGAACTTTCTGCTTTGCCTGTTGCTGGAAATTCAAGTGTGAAAGAACAGCCACCACCGCGGACTATCATCAGTATTGACGATACACCTGTAGGCCAAAAATTTTATTGGGGTGAACAGGAAATTGATATGGAGGCAATTGGTACCGCGGTAAAAAGAAATCCTGAATGGAAAGTTTTTTTAAGAGTTCATCCTAAAGTTACTCATGCCGTTGTTCAGGATGTTATGAAAATTATAGGAAATGCGGGTCAGGCAGATATTATTTTTGGTACTTGGCAAGTGGGCACATAATTTTATGGAAGCATTAAAGAAAATTTTGGGCGATGAAGATGAAGTTGATCTTACTCCTATGATCGATGTTACTTTCCTGCTCCTAATATATTTTATGGTAACCACGATGCTTAAGCAACCAGAAGCAGAATTGTCTATTCAGTTGCCTGGTAAGCCTCAAAGCAGTGATGTTACCCCTATGGACATGCTTAAAGTGCGTGTTGGTGATCAAGGAGAGGTTTATTTAAATGGTTCTGAAATCGAAGATGGCTTTGATTTTGATATGCCTGATTTGGTGGCTAATTTAAAAGTTCAGAAAGGAATGCGCGATCAACTTATAAGTTCAGGGGCAAAGACAAAGGCTGAGGCAGAACTCAAAGTACAGATTGAATCTTCTGGAATTGCAGAACATCAATCTGCGGTAAGTGTCCTGAATGCTTGCTCGGAGGCGGGAGTTAATAAAGTTACTTTTTCATTTTAACTAATAACTTACCGTATGAGTTCTGTGGTGTGTAAATTTCTTCATACTCGAATGAGAGTAAGTGACCTTGATGAATCAGCTGAATTCTACCAAAAAGTCTTTGGACTTCAAATTACAAGGAAGCATGAATCCCCCCGTGGTTCTAAACTGGTATTTCTTTCCGTACCCAATAGCGACGAAGAGATCGAACTTACCTATTTTCCCGGTTCTGGTTCTGTTGTTGTTCAGGAAGATTTAATGCATCTTGCTTTTGAGGTGGAAAGTATGAGCGTCTTTCAAACACATGTTGAATCTCTTGGATTATCTTTAAGTGATGGTCCAACGAAAAGTTCATCAGGGTCAACCTTTGCATTTGTTGATGCACCAGACGGGTATGAGATTGAAGTTATTGAAAAGCCAAAAAACTAATTTTTAATTTTCAATTCAGTTTTTACAGGGGGTTGTCTATATTTTGGTAATTCCATTAATTCATGGTTGTCGAATCTACCCTCACATCTAAAGATTGTATCTAGCTAAAATATTAAAAAATAATTTTTAAATTATGAAAAACTTACTTTGTATATTGTTCCTTTTCAGTTTGGTATCCTGCACGCCTAAGAAGAGTTTTTTGCCAGTTTTAAATAAAAATGATTTGTGGTTATTTAATGGTTCCAGTCTAGACAATTGGGAGCGAACTGATTTTGCTGGGAAAGGAGAGGTCATAATTGATGAAAATGGCAGTCTCGTTTTGGAAATGGGAGCGGAGCTTTCCGGAGTTCATTGGAAGGGTGAAACTTTGCCTGTGGAAAATTATGAAATTCATTTAAAAGCAAAAAGAACCATGGGAAGCGATTTCTTTTGCGGTTTAACATTTCCGTTTAAAAAGTCCCATGCAACTTTGATTCTAGGAGGTTGGGGGGGATCGTTAATTGGTATTTCAAGTATTGATGATTTTGACGCTTCGGAAAATGAAACCGGAGACGCCTATATTTTTGCGGATAATCAATGGTATGATATCCGTTTGCGAGTAACAGATAGTGAAATCTCTGTTTGGATTAATGAAGAACAGGTAATTGATTGTGAGGTCGAGGGGCGTAAGGTCGCGATGCGTTTCGGAGAGATTGAAATGTCTGTGCCTTTGGGTATATGTACTTATGCCACAACAGGGGTTATTCGAGAAGTATTTTTGAAAAAAATATAGTTTTAATAAATCATCATGATTTACTTTTAAACTAAACAATCATAGTTCTCTCCAAACTTTTCTAAGTTTCTACTGCCAGGATGTTTTTATAGATTAATCTTAAAATAAGTTTCATAATATACAGAGCACTGTTTGTATCTTTTATCGAAACAAAATTAAAGTTCCATAGGGAAGAAATAATCAATAAGAATTATACCTTTAAAGATTGCACAAATTGTTAAAATTATCATGATTATTAGAATGATATCTTCAAAGTTTCTCTTTTTATCTGTATTAACGTTTTCTTTGCCATTTATTCTTCTCGGTCAGGGCAAAGCTGCAAAGCAAGATTTAGAATTGGTAAAAATTGCTTCACTGAATACGATAGATGCTAATAAAGAATTTCAAAAAAATGTTCAGCTTGTTCAACAACAGCGAGCACTTGCAGTACAAATTTTGAGCAAAATTGAGAAAACACAAGACAAAGATGAGCATGACAAATTGCAAAAACAACTAGATTCCTTGCAGAAAAAGTTGAATGACAATAATCAACTTATGTTCAAAACTTATGGCTTTACCCTTAACAGAAACTATGTACTGACTGTGGAGAAAGCACATGTGCATATGTGGGTAACAAAAGAGGAAGCTGCTTCAATAAATGCTAAGAATGATTCTTCGAAAAAGAAGAACTCAGAGGGTTTACGATCTCTTTTTCAAAAAAAGAAATAGTATAAGAATTTAGTTTTTCACATGAATTATATTTGTTTATAATTCAACATTCTTGTTTTAATTTTATGGAAATGGGAGTGTGTTTATATGGTAAAAACCACTTAAATGGACTATTTATTTTTTATAATTGTGTGTTCTTGTAGCCTTAATTGACCGCATGCGGCATCTATGTCGTGTCCTTTCTCCATCCTAAGGGTAACACGTGGAGCCTTTTCTTTTTCCACCAAATCTCGAAATGAATTAATTTGTGCAATTTCTGGTCTTTTCCAATTAAGTCCTTCGACTTGATTGTATGGAATTAAGTTCACTTTAGCATTCAGACGTCGTGCATGTTTTGCAAGAAGGGATGCTTGACTCAGATCGTCATTAATTCCTTTTATGAGAATGTATTCAAGTGTGATCATTTTCTTTCTCGCATCGATAAATTTTTCGCACGCTTCTAATAATTCATTTAATGGATAGCGCTCGTTGATAGGCATGATTTTATTGCGAGTCTGGTCATCCCCACCATGCAGGGAGATTGCCAACCGGATTTGAGCTGGGTATTTTGCTAAATCAAGGATTTTGGGAACTAGTCCGCTCGTTGAGAGGGTAATATGTCGTGCTCCAATTCCGATTCCTTTGGGGGATAAAATGATGTCTAATGCGGGAATTAGAGCTGGTAAATTCGCTAAGGGTTCACCCATTCCCATAAAAACTAAATTATCTATCCTTTTTCCCGCTTTCTCGCGTGCGAGTATAATTTGTCCTAAAATTTCTCCTGTGCTTAGATTTCTCTTCAACCCCTCCAGTCCACTTGCACAAAACTTACAACCTAGAGCACAACCGACCTGGGTTGAGACGCAAAGCGTCAGTCGGGTTGCCCTTACTCCTTTTGTACCCTGAGTCGCTGGAATAAGCACGCTTTCAATAAATTGATGATCTCTCAATTTCAATAAAAACTTTTGCGTAGTGTCGCGTGCACCCTGTTCTCTCGCAACTTCCATGGGCATCAGGTCCCATTCTTTCTCCAATCCATTTCTTAAATCTTTAGGTAAGTTACTCATTTTTGTAAAATCAAGTATACCTTTTTCATAAATCCATTCTCTTACCTGTTCTATTCTGTATGAGGGAAGGCCCTCGAATTGCCATTTTTCAAATGGTTGGTCAATTAGAAGTGGTTTATTTTTAATCATGTTTTAGCTTAATAAGATATTACCTCAACTAAAAGTTGGCAATGGGCAACACACAGCATTTAGTTTTCAGAAAAATATTTTTAAACAGAAAAAATTAATATCGTGGAGATAGTATAATTATTTATCCATTTGATAAACCTTGGATAAGATTACGGCCTTTTAAGGTTAGAACATAAGGACCGGGGTAGGCATAGAATATTTAATCTATTAGTTTCCGGTGAATTGTATGACTCGTAGCGACTCGCCACCTTCTCTAATTCTTTCTTTTTGGTTTTCTAGGATTTCGAGTTCTAAAACATGTGGACGGTCACTTAGTTCGTTAAAGAACATGACAGTCATGGGGTAGTTGAATCCGCTGTGCCGGTGCAATGTGTCGATCTCTTTGCTTTGTTTCCCGTCTATGGTGCATCGGATAATTGCGGAGTCGGGACCGGTAAGTATGTAAGCTCCAATAGCAGTGCCCTCAAATTTAATCTTGAGCTTTGCACCCGCCTGGTTTGCATAAATAAAGGGTATGCCTAGGAAGCGTGATCGTACTTTTCCACTGTTTTCATTTTTCCAAATAGGAACTCCTTTTTTCCAATTTTCATCAATGTCAACTTGATCAAAATTAAGAAACCTTCCATTTACATAACTAAATGGATCGAGTGGACTGACTTTTGGGTGTGGTTTTGGGTGGGCATTTCCAGGTAGTGGTTTTGACCATAAATCAAGCAGGGAATTCGCAATCATTGAGGCACACATGGTATTTCCATACTCGTTCGGGTGAACACCTCCGTATTTTTTCCAGTCCATCTTGCCCGCGTTGATCAGATCGGATAATTCTTGTGCCAGGTGATTGACCGAGACTCCGTAATGTTCGGCTACCTTCGAATGTGCAGCAATAGATGGGGGGTTCTTATTTTCCCCAAGATGATCAAGGATATTTTCATTGGCAAAAAATGTCATGACAATATCAACCATGGGGTTGTGCTTACGAGCCTGAGCAATGACACCCTCCATTCCCCGGAGCGCATTTTGAAGGCTTTTCTGACCGTCCTGGTCATCATTTACCGCAAATTCCACAAAGAGCATATCCAATGGGCCTTGGCTGAGGACATCTCGGGCGAAGCGAAAGGCACCGGTGTCCGAACAGGTTGAACTGATTCCCGCCTGGGTAAAAGTAAATTCAGTTTTTGGAAAGCGTTTTTCAAGCATCGTAGAGACCATGGGACGATACCCGTTCATCTCAGTAATAGAACCACCAATAAAAGCGACATGACCAACATTTTCCCTCTCAAAACGAATCCGGCTGTTCATAAAATCTCCCCGAAGAATAAAGTTTTTTCGACCGACAATTTTTTCTGCAGGCAGGTTGGCAGATCCCTGGCCTTTACTGGTTACAAACTCTACTATTGGGCTCGGATCTTTCAGGGAGTGTGGGTGGTGTCCAATTCCTTTTTTCCGAATTACTTTAAAGGTGCCTCCCATTTTCTTGTACCTCCGCTCCGCAACCTGGGTATTTTCGCTCGCAGGAACAACTTTGTCATCCATACCCACCACATGAATAATGGGAATACCTGCCTTGGCCAGTGGAGCGAGGTTGTCCACCGGGTTACTTTTATATGCCTTGGCTTCCCGTTCATTTTTAAAGCGGTACACTTTTAGAATAGTCGGGTTGATTTTTGGCCAACTTTTAAAATCCATTACCGGTGCATCTGCATAGATGGCGGCCACTTTCCCCGGGTTTTTCGCAGCCCAGTTGTATATGATTAATCCACCTCTTGACATACCTTCAAGAATTACCCGATCGGAAAAAAGGTGTTCAAATCGGAGATAATTATAAAATTTATTCCAGCGACTTACTGCTTCTGTATTACCGAAAAGCCCAGCCACATCACAGTACACCAGATGGTATCCCCGGTTGAGCATGGCGATATCAAACTGTGGTTCATGTCCAAAGAACCGCGCCCGCCAGACCCATGGTTTGCCGTCGGCAATTTTCTTTGGAATGACTACCCGGCAGGCAATACCTTCCAATGGGAAGTTATACTGATCAAAGCCATGAAAAGAGGTTTTCTTTCCGTCCCAGACCGGTTTGCTGGGAGTCGATTGCTCGCCCTGGGCATGGAATATAGCACCGGCAATAAATATCGATAGAATGAAGGTAACAATGGTAATGAAATTTTTCATGTTGAATGGATAAACTGTTTACCCCTTTGGCCAACGGTTGGCTACTCTATCCAACCAGTGCCTGGCAATTAATTCGTGACCCTGGGGAAGGGGGTGGATGCCATCCCAGATCCAGTTCTCCGCCCCGGCCTCGCTGGCAGCCTGATCAAACAGTTCCTGGGTATGAAGATGTGCGGTTTGGTAATCCTTGGCCAGTTTGGTTACCACGACCCGCATTTTATCGGTCTCTTTTCGGCGGAATGTGTAAGTCTGTTGGTTTTTTAATCTGCCAGTCTGTAGGATAAAGGGGTCGAGCAAAACGATACGAAGTTTTGGATTGGCTTTGAGACTGGCTTCAAGGATATGACGGTAGTCTCTTTCGAAATCAACCGGGCTAACTGCCTTGTTCGGATGACGAATTCCCATTCCCACATCATTGGTCCCAACCAGAATACTAAGAAGGTCAGGCTTCATATCGATAGCATCTTTTTGCCAGCGTGCTTTTAGATCGGATACTTTATGTCCACTGATTCCCCGGTTGAAAAACTCAAGCTTTGCTTCAGGCATATCCATTCCGAGGCGGGCAGCGATAAGAAAGACATAACTGTGGCCTAGGTAATGATTGCGGTCACTTTCATTCCGTCCCCATTTCATGTCGGTTATTGAGTCGCCCTGAAATAGTAGCCGGGTACCTACATGAAAGTCAGGTTTTGGGTAATCCTTTACTTTCGGGTTGTAGCTATCCGACGATGCTTGCTTTGCTTTGGCGAAAGGTGGGAGTGTGGTGCTCGCCAAACCAATTCCACCACGAGTGAGGAAGTTTCTTCGATTCATAATAATTTATTTGCAAAAGGAGAATGATTACAGAAGCGAAATCGTTCTACTGTTGCAATAAAAGTGTTGGCGTGGACAACACTTCTTAAATTTCAGAGGACGGAACTGCTTAGTTTTTGATCAATTTACGTGCCGCCAAATTATTGAGGCGATGGGCAACATCGATAACTCCATCGGTAACTGTTTTGTTGTAAGTCCGACCATCCGTGGTGTCGACTCCGTGTCCTTTAACAGCTTTACGGAGAGGTGCAAGTGCAGGGTCCTGATGGTGAAAAAGTTCAACAAAGACATGTTTTAATTTTCCGGTCGGTGCATAGGCGGCGAGTAGGGCACCAATCCATCCGTCGTCTGTGGTCAGGCAACCCCGCGTTGTCTTGGCAGAAGCGTGGAAGATTCCAAGGGCATCGGCTTTGGCCAATTCCTTTATGACTTTTTCGTTTTCGGAAACTGAAAGGTCAGAATCTCCGCAATGTGCGGCATCAATCATAACCTTGAAAAATTTCTTCTTTATTTTCTTATTTATTCCAATTACCACTTTTGCCGCCTTTGCTGCATTGGTGAAGTTTTGAAATTCCACACCCCGTAAAAATTCCAAATGCCAAGCAACAACTGAGCTTTTTTCCAACCCCGATTCCTTGTAGCAACGGGCGTGTACATTGATTACCTGTTTAACCGCGTTATCGAATGCTTTGCCCTTGAGTTTCTTACCGGAGAGCCATTCTTCAAATGAAGTTGATGACACATGTTTAACCTTGTACTTTTTGGCAACTGCAAGACCAGAGTTGAGCATGTCCACAACGGCATCCTCATCTTTGGCATTTAAAGGATTAGCACCACCGACCATCATGATCAAGTGTACCTGTAGTTTAAGGGCACGTAATCCTTTGAACATATCGTCCAAGTCTTTTGCATCCGTTCCTGGAAAAAGTGTGACTTGGACATTGTTTAGTTTTACCGGTGAAGTACGGCAGAGCAGGCGCATACCTGATACAATTTTCAAATCGCCAGAGTTGGTGCGTGGGAGTTTTCCGGATTCATCCGGTGCGAGTGCACCTACAAACATTAGGTGGGTGGGAACGACACCGATTTCAACTTTAGATTTATTTTTGATTTGTATGGCCATGGTAAAACAGGAGTGAAGGGTTTAGGTGAAAGGTGTTGATTCATTGATAATTTCGCCGGATAATCAAGGAAAATTAATGATCGTTTATTTATGAGGTATTCATGGGGAGCTAATTTTCTGCTAAATTAAATGGTATTAGTTCGGATGAATGAAAGACGGGAATTCTTACAGACACACTGTATGAAACTGGAGTGGGCTTACCCGATAATGATCGATCCGAATTGTATAAGTTGACTTCTGCGATGGCAATGAGGACTGCTGAAAATCGCCGGGGCTTACTGTTATCGAACAACTTAACTCATTGGCACTGGAAGAGAAGGTTTTAGCAGGACTCAAAGACGACGCGATTTCTCCTTATGATGGATGGAGCGTTGGAAAATGATTGCTTTTGAGATCCTAAATTCAAATTAATTTAGCCTTATGAAATATAAGGGAATTAGAAATTGTTTATTATTGGTTTTGTCTTTGCCCCTGCTTGGAAAAGTTGTCGAGAAACCTAACATTCTTCTAATTCTTGCGGATGATTTGGGATATGGTGATGTCCAGTGCTACAATCCAGAATCGAAGGTTCCCACACCTCACTGTAACCGTTTGGCTAGGCAAGGGATGCTTTTTACCGATGCTCACAGCCCATCCACCGTATGCACTCCCACACGTTACAGTATTCTGACGGGTAGAATGGCTTTTCGGCTTAATTATAAAGGTGTATTTACGGGAGTTGGTGGACCCTGTTTAATTACCCCAGAGCGGTTGACTTTGCCTGGCATGCTTCGTGAAAAGGGATATGAGACCGCCATGTTTGGAAAATGGCATATCGGCATAAGCGCATACGACAAGGACGGAAATCCGATTCATCAGAATGGACTGGATGCGGTTAAACGGATTGATTATGCACGTAGTTTGAAAGGTGGACCATTGAACCGCGGATTTGATCACTTTTTTGGAACCGTATCCTGTCCAACCACCGATTGGCTTTATGCTTATGTTGATGGTGATCGAATTCCAGTTCCTCCTACACAGATTATTGACCGGCAACCCTTACCAAAACACCCTTATTCCCGGGATAATCGTCCAGGAATGATTGCTCCGGACTTCGATGTTGAGGAAGTAGACATGGTATTTCTCGAAAAAAGCCTGAAATTTCTTGATCAGCATAAAATTCAAAAACCAAATAAGCCCTTCTTTCTTTTTCATTCTCTGCAGGCGGTACATTTACCTTCTTTTCCGGGTAAAGATTTTAAAGGCAAGACAGAGGCTGGTCCACATGGGGACTTTATTTTTCAGTTTGATCATGTGGTGGGTGCTTTGCTGAACAAATTGGATGAATTGAAGATTGCTGAAGATACTCTTGTAATTGTAACGAGTGACAACGGCCCGGAAGTACCCACCGTAATTAATATGAGGAAGACTCATAAGCATGATGCTGCCCATCCTTGGAGAGGTGTGAAGCGTGATAATTGGGAAGGCGGACACCGGGTCCCATTTTTGGTGCGTTGGCCTAAACGGGTAAAGCGAGGTGTCGTCTCGGATCAAATCATTTGCCAAACTGATTTAATGGCGACCTGTGCAAATCTTGTAGGCTATGATCTTGGCAATAATCAAGCTGAAGATAGCTTTGATATTTCTCCCATTCTCCTGAAGCACATGGAGAAACCGATCCGACCCTATGTTTTACACCAAACCATCAGCCTGTCTCTTGCAATCCGTAGGGGAGATTGGAAATATCTTGATCACAAAGGATCCGGGGGGAATAATTATAGTCGTGAGGGCGAGTGGGGTTTAAAACAATATGCCCTTCCCGAGAAAGCCCTGGGTGCCCCGGGCCAACTGTACAATTTAAAAAATGATCCGGGTGAAACCACGAATCTTTTCTTCAAGCATGCAAATATCCGTAAAGAATTAAAAGATAAACTTGATCAGTTAGTAAGGTCTGGGAGGAGTGCCCCGAGACGAGACTAAAGAAAATCAGCGGGAAGAAGGTATTCGGTCTGATTTAATAAGGTTTGCAACATGATAGCTGGGATCATCCGGCAGAACAATAATATCCACCATGCTACCCGCTTTCTTCAGCAAATTTTGGCAGTTACTGCTTATATGTTGTAATTTTACTGTTTTTCCAACCGCCTGATAACGGGCACCCAGTTTATGAATTGCTTCCAGGCCGGAATGATCCCAAACCCGGGAGTCCATCATGTCGACAACTACCTCGTCGGGGTCTTCAGCCGGATTAAAACCCTGATTGAAATCTGTGATTGAACCGAAAAATAAAGGGCCATGTAAGAAATATACCTTTGTTCCATCCTTACGAATTTCATCTGCTCTGTGGATATGTTGAGCCGATTTCCAGGCAAACCCAAGTGCGGAAACGATTACTCCGCTAACCACCGCAAGGGCAAGGTTATGTGTGATAACTGTAATGCCTGAAACCAGAATAATTACAAATGCATCCGTTTTTGGAATTTTTCTGAGTATACGAAGACTCGACCATTCAAAGGTGCCAATCACGACCATAAACATGACTCCGGTAAGAGCCGCTAGTGGAATTTTTTCGATAAGAGAACTGGCAAAAAGAATGAAGCATAACAAAAAAGTCCCAGCTGCTATTCCGGATAAGCGTCCGCGACCACCGGATCGAATGTTGATAATACTTTGTCCAATCATCGCGCATCCACCCATTCCGCCAAAGAAACCAGTGATTACATTGGCTGCACCTTGTCCAAGACACTCTCGGGTACTGTTACCCCGGGTTTCAGTTAATTCGTCAATTAGAGTCAGGGTCATGAGGGATTCAATCAGTCCGACAGCGGCAAGAATGAAAGCAAATGGAGCAATAAATTGCAGGGTGTCCCAATTGAAGGGTATAGTGAAAGAGACCAAGCTAGGGAGTTCCCCACCAATAGATGCCATATCCTGAACTACTAGGGTATCTAGGTTTAAGCCAATTACGAGACAGCTTATGGAAACAATCGCTACTAAAGATGATGGAATTTGTGTAGTGAGTTTGGGTAGGAAATGAATAATCCCCATGGTTAAGGCAACTAGGCCGAGCATGAGATACATGTCATTTCCAACCAGCCAACTCGATCCTGGGGTGGTAGGACTTTCGGTAAACATCGGAAACTGGGCTTCAAAAATAACAATGGCTAATCCGTTAACAAATCCGAACATAACGGGTTGCGGAATTAAACGTACGAAACGTCCCAGTTTTAATACTCCACATCCAACTTGGATAATTCCCATTAAAATGACCGTGGCGAAAAGATACTGGGTTCCCATATCCGGCCCCAGTCCCAGAGCTTCCCCTCTCTCATTCCCGAGGATGACCAGGGAAACCATGATCACTGCAAGTGCTCCGGTAGCCCCTGAAATCATCCCTGGCCTTCCACCCAGAACTGCGGTGGCCAGGCAAATGATAAATGCAGCGTACAAACCAATGATGGGTGTTACTCCAGCAATAATCGCAAATGCAACCGCTTCAGGTACCAGTGCCAGTGCAACGGTTAAGCCGGATAGGACATCGTCCTTTGTTTGTATTCGGTTGCCGAATTTTCGATAAATTAATTTGAACACGATGAAGGTGGGTTAAATGAAAAGAGAATTAAAAATGAATAAGCATTGGCTCTTGATAAAACCTTTTGAGGGAATTCAAATCGTAAAGATTTCCCGTTTTTTGATTACCACCACGCCAAAGATGCAAAAAATGCACACAAAGGAAAGTTTTATAAATGAATTCACAAAAAGGGACAAGGAGATCTTTGACGAAGTTTTTTAATTTATTCCTTTAAGGCTGCTTAGGTTCGTGGATTACAGATTTTCCGTTCGACATTCACAGTATCATCTTCACCTTGATATTTTATGATTTCTTCCATCATCACTCATCCAGGAGGTGCTCATAAAGACGACTTCCTTGCCTGTGCAGTCCTGTTGTCCCAACACGAGGTTTCGATCTTTCGCCGCGAGCCATCGGAGTCGGATCTTTCAGATTCGAATATTGCCGTGCTTGATGTCGGTGGAGAGCATAATCCTGAAAAGCTGGTTTTCGACCACCATCAATTTCCGCGTGACCATGTGCCCACTTGTGCATTGTCCCTCGTTCTTCAATACCTTGGGATTTATGAGGATGCGCGTGAATTTTGCCCATGGCTTGAAGTTGCGGAATGGTTTGATTGCCGGGGCCCGAAGGACACTTCTGAGTGGCTAGATGTAGATCGTGAAACCTTGGCAAAATTAAATTCCCCCCTTGATATTACATTGCTCAGGAGTTTTGCCGCTAAGTCTGAACATCATCCCAAGGAACCGGTTTGGGAGGTCATGAGAATGATTGGTATAGACCTTGTTGAGTTCCTCACTAACCTTCGTTCCAAGTTAAACAAAGTTTCACAATTTACTGAAGTCTGGGATTTGAAGAAAGAAAAGGACGAGTTTAAAATTCTATTCCTGCCCCGAGTGGATTCACTTCCGGAAGATGCATCCGATGTGTTGGGTTATCAGGTAAGGTCTCTTGGGTTAGAGGAGGAGATTATTGCGATTATTTCCCCAGATAGCCGCGGAAAGGGATATGGAATGAGGCGTTATAATGATGATGAACGGATTGATTTTAGCAGGGTGGAAAGGGAAGAGGATGTTCATTTTGCTCATGCCCGTGGGTTTATCGCCAAGACTTCGGCGATTGATAAGCAACGTTTGCAAGAGATGCTGATTCAATCTTATCAAGCCTAGGCTGGTAACATTATTTTTAGTATGAGTTCCTCGGTATTCTTCTTAATTCTGCTTTTTTCTTTGGAAGCATATTCTTTGTTTTCACAGCAGAAAATTTCCACGTTTAAGAAAAGGGAATTTATTCGTGCACCACAGGTATCATGGCATAAATCATACAATGGAAGCGGAGAAGAAAGTCACCCTCACTATGTTATTCAAACCAGTGATCTAGGTTTTTTAATGGTTGGTGAAACTGGTTCTGTGGAAGATCGAAATGCAAAAATTTTTTTGGTCAAAACGGATCAACGGGGAAAACTTATTTGGAAAAAAGAATTTGGGAAAAGGGGGCACAACCTCGGTAACTGTGTTTTGGAAACAAGAGATGGACATTATCTGGTCGCCGGAAGTTTGAACATGGATGCAGCATTAATTAAGGTGGATCCAAGATCAGGAAATACAATTTGGACCCGGACATGGAATCTCGGCAGGGAAGATGCATTCGAGGGGGTATCACAGGCTGCAAATGGAGATATTTGGGCAACGGGATACCGGGATGGATTAGCCGAGGGGACATTTCTGAATTGGGGAAAGGGAATAGTAATTAAAACAAATTCAGGCGGGAAAGAAGAATGGAAAAAGGATTTATCGGCATACACATCATCGGGTTACCGGATTAAACAATCGGGTGGTCATTTTCTTTTGGCCTGTCATCCCAAAGATGAAGAGTCAGCTGATTATAATCTATTACAAATTGACCAGGCTGGAAAGATTAACTGGGCTAAAACTTACCATACAATTTACTGGGGCTTTGATACAGGACTTGATCAGGAAATTCTACTTGCCGGCCATACCCGCAAAAGCAACCTGAGTAAGAATTGGGATGTTGAGCTCACCTCCCTTAATCGAAATGGCGAAGTACTATGGACCCGATTTTTTGGTCAACCTCGGGGTTATGATGGTAAGTGGATTCATGATGAAGTATGGGGAGTCCGTTCAACTCCGGATGGTGGATGGTTAGCCGTTGCGGGTACCGGAGATGAAACTAATCGGTATGAAAAAAAAGGACATATTTCCGGCCCATCCGGTCAATGGAAGGTTTATTTAATCAAGGTGGATCGTAGTGGCACTTTAGAATGCGAGGGTGTTTATGGATCGAACGAATCAGACTGGGCAGGAGAGGATCTCTGTATAACTGCAGATGGAGGAGCTTTGGTTGCAAATGATTGCGGTGCTTTCGGCTTCACTAAGATTGCCCCCCTGGTTAAAAAATAAAAATAAAAACGGCTCCCTCTTTGAATATCAACTTGCGTAAGAAAATATTTTCGCTGACATTCACATTATTAATTTATCAAAATTTCGACTTATGAAAAATCTTCTCCTCCTTTCCCTTCTTTTTCCAGTGGTATTATTCGGAGCCCTGCGTTTCGATGTTCAATTACTTCATAAAGATAATATTGAATCCTGTGCCGTGGGTGACTTGGACCAGGATGGTGACTTGGATATTGTTGCAGGCGAACGTTATTATCTGAACCCCGATTGGGACCCTATTAAATTCCGAAGCATAGAACCGTTTGGAAAGGATTATATGCAGGATAATGGAGATTATCTATACGATGTTGATGGGGATGGGGATCTAGATGTGATTGCCGGTCAGTTTACACTCTCCTCGGTTCTTTGGTTTGAAAACCCCGGGGAAGAGGAACTGATAACAGAAGACGCTTGGCTCAAGCATGAATTGGTGGAAACAGGGTATAAACATAATGAGATGATTTTCTTTAGGGATATGGATGGAGATAAGATCCCGGAATATGTGGCCAATAGTTGGAATGCCAAAAACCCTATGCTTATTTGGAAATTCAAGGGTAAAAAAGGATCTCAAGGTATGAGTAAGCATGTGGTTTCTGAATCTGGAAACGGACACGGCCAGGGCTTCGGGGATATCAATGGAGATGGGCATGAGGATATTGTCTTTATGCAGGGTTGGTATGAAAGGCCTGCCAAAAATGCACTTGGGCAACCTTGGAAATGGCACAAAGATTTTACTCTCCCCCATGCAAGCTGTCCCATCCTCGTTAAGGATTTAAACGGGGATGGAAGGAATGATCTGATCTGGGGGGATGGTCATAATTATGGGCTTTACTGGCACGAACAATTGGAGCCTAGGCAGGATGGCACCACAGTTTGGAAACACCACTTGATTGACAAGAAAATCAGTCAGTTACACGCGATGGCTTGGAGTGATTTAAATAATGACGGACAGCCCGAAATCATAACCGGTAAGCGTTATTATGCACATAGCGGACGAGATCGTGGAGCGGAGGATGAGATTGAGATCGCAAGTTTTCAGCCCAAACGGGAGATTGATGGAACGGTGTCTTTTAAGAAAGAAATTATTCATACCGGTCAGGCGGGTACTGGTCTTTATATACAAGTAGCTGACTTAAACGGTGATGACCTTAAGGACATTGTGGTTCCGGGAAAATCCGGTACGCATATTTTGTGGAATAAGGGAGCGGCGAGACAGAAACCTAAGAAGTAGCCTTGGTCTGCAGGTTGCTTAATTTATCCGCTTCAATTTCCCACTCGTAATTTCTTTCCTTTAATCTCCGGGCAATCCGGGATGCCTGTTCGTTAAGTGATTTTCCTTTTTCCGGATCGTTGTACGATTCCGGACTGGCCAGTTGTTCATTAAGTTCAGACTGTTCTTCTTCAAGGGAGAGAATTTCTTTCTCCAGTCTGCTTATCGTCTGCTCGATTTTTTTTCTTTCCTGAGAGGCTTTCTTATGAGCCTCCGCTTTGTGCCTCCTTTTTTCTTTGGCACTCATAACCTTAGCTTTTCCAGAATCAATTGTAAGATCGCTTGGCCGTGCATCCCGTAAACCTTCCACCAATCCACCTTTGGCGGAAGCTGAGCCAGATTTCCATAAATAATAATCGTAATCGCCGGCAAAATTAGTGGTTTTCCCCGCCTCAATCCGAATGGTTCTTTTCGCGAGTGCACGAATAAAGTGGAGATCGTGGCTGACAAAAATCAAGGTTCCCGAATAATCCTTTAGTGCCTGAATGACCGCATCTATGCTCGGCATATCAAGGTGGGTGGTAGGTTCGTCCAAAAGCATGAGGTTGGGCGGGGAGAGCAATAGTTTAACCAGAGCAAGACGGCTTTTTTCTCCTCCGCTTAAAACCTTAACCTTTTTAAAAACATCATCTCCGCGAAAAAGAAAAGTTCCAAGCATCCCGCGGACATCCTGGGTATGAACTTGGGTTTTAACTTTTTGCATGGCTTCATCCAGTACAGTGTTTTCCAGGTTGAGCAGATCAACCCGTTGTTGTGAAAAATATCCCACGCTTACCTGATGCCCAAGTTCCCTTTTTCCACTTTCGATCGGAACAAGTTCAGCCAGAATTTTGAGCAGGGTGGATTTTCCCGCACCGTTCGGACCGACCAAGACAATCCGTTCTGTTTTTTCGACCTCCAGGCTTAGGCTTTCATAGACTAGATGATCTCCGTAGGCCTGTTTGACTCCGGCTAGGGTGGCCACCCGTTGACCGCTCCTTTCTGGCTGGGGGAATCGAAAGGACAGGGTTTCCGCCTCAGTTTCGGGAGCAGGAATCCGTTCCATTTTTTCAAGCAATTTAATGCGTGCCTGAGCTTGGGACGCTTTGGATGCTTTGGCCCGAAATCGTCTTATGAAATCTTCGTGGTGGGCGATCTCCCGTTGTTGGTTTCGGTAAGCGGCAAGATGCTGGGCTTCCCGTTCAGCTTTTTGGGAAAGATATCGATCGTAGTTCCCCTGGTATCTGTGTAGTCGACCATGCCCAATTTCTAAAATACCGTCGCAAATACCGTTAAGAAATGCCCGGTCATGGGATATAGTCAGGATGGCACCGGGATACCTTTTGAGCTCATTTTGAAACCAGCCTAAGGTTTCAAGATCGAGGTGGTTCGTCGGTTCGTCGAGCATTAAAAGATCGGGTTCCATTACAAGGAGGCGGGCGAGGTGAGCTCGCATAATCCAACCACCACTCAGGGTTCGTGCAGTTTTATTGTGATCACTTTGTTGGAAGGCGAGTCCAGACAGGATTTTTTTTGCCCGGGCCTCGAGAGTGAAACCTTCATGCTCTGCAAATTCTTCCAAGGCTTCAATTCGGACGGGGTCATCCGCATCGGGGTGGAGGCGTAAAGTTTTCTGGATTTCGGAAAGTTCAGGTGACACTGCAGTCGCTAATTCCAGCACGGTCTCATCTGCAGTGGGTGCACTTTCCTGTGGAAGAAACCCAATAGATTTACCTCTTTCCAGTTCGACTTTTCCATTGTCCGCTTCCAGTTCGCCCAGAATAATCGAAAACAAGGTAGTTTTACCTGCTCCGTTTGGGCCGACTAATCCGAGTTTTTCTCCCCGAAGTAGGCGAAGGGAGACTTCCGAAAAAAGGGTTTTCGGTCCATAGGCTTTGCTCAGGTTGGAAAGGATAATCATGTTGGAGAGAGACAGATTCCTTAATCCACGACTTTTGGCAAAGGAATAAATTATAATTTTATAAAACAACCAATAATTATTATTGATTTGAATTTAAAAAAATAGATATTCAGACTTCATGTCCAAACTTTTAAATCGTCGTAAATTTATTCAAAATGCCGGAAAAATAGGACTTGCAAGTTCTTCACTTCCATTTTTAGCAAAAGCGAAACATCACAAGAAAAAGCGCTTTACTCTAGGTCTTTCCCAGTATTCTCTTCGTGCTCTTCTCAGGGATGGATCTTTAGATGCGTTGGACTTTCCACAGTTCACCGTCGACCAGTTCGGAATTCATGCCATTGATCTCTGGGAGGGAGGATTGCCAAAGGATAAACTAAATGATTCCAAATACCTGGCCACAATGCGAAAGAAAGCCGATCAGGCAGGAACCGATTTATTCCTTTTGATGTCGGGTGCATTGGATGCATCAGAAAATAAACGGGAAGCCAGCACTGCCCGGATTATCTCTTCTTTCGACCGTGCGGTTCAGTTAGGGGCTCCAATGGTCCGTGTTTTCCTCAAGGCTCCCGGAACCAACCCAACAGTCGGGTTACAAGCAAGTGTGGAAGCTCTTAAGCCTCTCGCCGATGAAGCGGCTAAACGGAAATTAACTATCGCAATCGAACCAGGTGCTTCCCCACTCAGTCAGTCGGGTGCATTTCTTGCCGAGGTGGCCACCAAGCTCAAACACCCCGCCCTTGGGTTGATGCCTGACTTCGGGAAGCTTAAGGACAATGTCTACAAAGGAACGGAAGCGATGCTTCCCCATACCATCACGGTTTCCTGCAAAATGCACAGTTTTGATAAGGATGGAAATCAGCCTGATTTTGATTACTCTCGCCTCATGAACATGATTAAAGGTTCGAAGTACAAAGGCATTTTGGCGATTGAATGGGAGGGTATTTCTCTTGAACCGGTTCCCGGAGTTCTTGCATCTAAGAAACTGATTGAACGATCTTTGGGGTAGTCTGATTTCTCTTGCCTTCAATGGGGTGGAGATTTGTATAACCCGTTTAAATCAAACTCATGACCTTATTTAGACTCCCGATCCTTCTAGTTTTATGCCTGCTTAGTTCCCTTACAGGTGAAGTGAAATTCACTGCTAAAGGGGATTATTTTACAATTGGACTCAAGAATATTGGTGAAGTAACTGCGAGTGCGACTGCGGTTTTTTCTTCTGCTGGTAAAAATTATCGGATGGGCACAAGAGACCTTTCGCTTCGTGGAGAAGTCAAGACTACTGAGGTGGTGACTCCATTTGGTCGAGCGTCTCAGACGGACAGGCTCTATGGGAAAGATGGTTCTCCTTTCCAGTTAACCTTACGAATAAAAGAATTGAATGACTTAGATGCGATTACAATTCAGGGTTTTTTACATAACCGAATCGATCAAGATCTGAATCTTAATTCTTTGGAAATATTGGATGCTATGTCGGGCTCCGGTAAAGTACAGTTGGGAGATTCTTCTGATTGGTTGATCACTCCACTGATGCAACATAATCATGCTGAGACTTTGGCTGTGATGAATGGCGGCTGTAATGAAGTCGGACTCTTTGTGAACACGGTGAATAAAAAGAGTTTCTTGATTGGACCTGCCGGACCCGCGGATGCCCATTGCCGTGTGGAAGTACGTGACCAAAAATTAAAGGCCTATGCTCAAATGGATCGGGTTTTGGTAAGCCCCGGGGAAACCCGTAGGAGTGAGGAGATTCTATTGATTGCAGAAGATAGGGAAACAAACATCGATATTTGGACCCGTTGGGTGGCGATTACACACAAGGCACGAAATAATAAAGGACCGATTTATGGCTGGTGTAGCTGGTACGACCGCACTACTAAAATTGATGAGGCACATGTATTAGATGTGGTTGATACCATAGAAAAAAATCCCAACACTTTTGGAAAAGGAATTGTTCAGATTGATGATGGCTATCAAATCATGGATGGTATTTGGAATGGAAATGCCAAGTTTCCATCGGGGATGGCCAGGGTTGCCCGTCGGGTTCGTCAGGCCGGTATGATCCCCGGTGTATGGTTTGCCCCTTTAATGATCAACCCGGAACACCCATGGAAAAAAGCAAACCCGGAAGCGATTCAGTCCAATGCCAAGGGAATATCCAGTTTTATGAACCCCAATCCATTTCACCCGGCTGGAGCGAATTGGATCAACCCGTCTCATCCGGAATCCAAGAAGTTTTTGCGCCAGGTAATCGAAACCGCCCGTGATAATGGATACGGGTACATCAAGATCGATTTTAATGGGATTGGAAACCGCTATGTGAATCCCAAACTTACCCGTTTGCAGGCATTCCGTGAACTGTACACTCTTTATCGGGATGCGGCCGGGGAGGATATGTATATTTTATCCTGCCTTGGGCAGCCCACCCGTGGAGTGATTGGATTTGTGGATGCTGCCCGTGTCGGGCCGGATTCTCACCCAGCTCACTTTGCTCACTGTCTTGAATCAGTTTTACGTTTTCAAATTTACAATCGGGTATGGTGGAATAATGATGCCGATGTTTCCTATCTCGATGTTAAACTACCTTCCCGCCGGGTTGGCCATACACCCGAAGGAATCGACATGTGGAAGACCTGGCACAACACAGTTGCTCTTACCGGGGGCACTGCGATGATTTCCGAACCGGTCAACAAACCGGATGTTCAAGCGGTTTGGCGGAACTACGAAATTATGAGACCCAGCAGTCGGGAAAATTCCCGCCTGCTCACCCTTGGAAAGTCAGATAAAAATTCAATCTTTGGATTTTCAGCGGATCGGGTATGGGGAGATTTTGCGGTTTATAATCTATACAATTCCGATAAAAATAAATCCGCTGACATAACCCTCGATTTCGGGGATGCGGGTCTTCCTTCTGGAACCCGTTGTGCAGTATATGACTTTTGGGAAAATAAAGTGGTTGGGTATGCAACCAATTCTTTTATCGGGAAGAACATACCCAAGAATGGATCCTTGCTCCTTCGCTTCACTCCCCTGATTGGAGACTCTCCTAAACTGGTCGGGTCCAACCTTCACTTATCAATCGGTGCCACCGAGATCGAAGAAATTCACACGACCTCAAAATCCATAAAAATCATACTCTCCAGTGCGGGGGCTCAGGTGGGGGATTTGATTTTTCATTCAACGAAAACATTGAAGGCTGGTACAAGTGATAATTGTTCGATCAGTTCCGTTCAAGGACTCGGGGAAAATATTTGGAAAGTTTCATTGAATGGAAGAGTTTGGGATCAGCCCCAAGTGGTTAACCTACTTGTTGATTAGTCAAAGCCAAGTGGGTCTGATCCGGATTTTACCCGGTTTACTTTCCTGAGAATTCTTCACGTTCTCAGTAAGTTTTCTTGATTGAGAAACTTTTCACCGTTTTAGTGGATATTATGAAATCCCTATTTCTTTTCTTTGTCGCTTTGACGGGTGTATGCCTGAGTAATTTTGCCGACCCAAAACTGAATGTCATGTTCATTACCCTGGACGATATGAACCGCGACTCGGTAGGGATTTATGGTTCCAAGGTTAAAGGTACAACCCCGAATATTGATAAGCTCGCCAAGCAGGGCCTGCGTTTTGAGCACGGTCATGTGTCGATTGCGATTTGCATGCCCACCCGTGCGGTCTGGATGACCGGCCGGTATCCACACAACAGCGGAGCCCTCGGATTTACCAAGATCAATCCCAATGTTCCGACCTTGCCCGAGACTTTGCTCAAGAATGGATTCATGACTGGTATTCTGGGCAAGACTGAGCATGTGGTGCCTTCGCGTACAAAGGCATTTGGATACAGCAGGGACCGTTCTGAGATGGACAATGGACGTAGCCAGGAATTGTACGGCAAATTCACCGCCGAATTTCTTGGTCAGGTAAAGCGGAAGGCTAAACCTTTCTTTCTTATGATCAATGCTCATGATCCGCATCGTCCATTCGATAACCGCAAACCAGCTGATCAAAGAATTGTGGCTGAGGAAACTGGCGAGAAGAAAAAGAAGGGCAGGGGGGCAGACTATCCGGCCCCCTCCAGAATCTATCAACCCGAGGAGATCGTAATCCCTGGATTTCTACCCGACTTGCCCCCTATCCGGGAGGAGATCGCTCAGTACTACAGTTCTGTAAGCCGGGCCGACGATGTGGTCGGCCGGGTTCTGGCTGAGCTTGAGAAAGCAGGGTTTGCTAAAAATACACTGGTGATGCTCAAGTCAGACCACGGAATACCGGTTCCCTTTGCCAAGACTAATGTCTGGAGGCATTCCACTCTTACTCCATGGATCGTTCGCTGGCCGGGTATGATCAAACCGGGCATTCACGAGAATGAACATGTGGTGGCAGGGGTCGATTTTGCGCCGACTATTCTTGATGCCCTCGGGCTAGACCCAATGAAGGGCATGGATGGTCGATCCTTCCTTCCCCTATTGAAAGGAAAGAAGCAAAAGGGTAGGGAATTCGCTTACACTCATATCAATACGATTGCATCCGGCCGTTCGTACACAATGCGTTCTTTACAGGGCAAACGATACGGTTTGATCTGGAACGGTTGGCATGATGGTGAAAACACCTTCAAGAATGAATCGATGAGTGGATTGACCTGGAAAGCTATGGCAAAAGCGTCGGAGAACGATCCAGTATTGGCTAAGCGTGTTAAACACTACCTGTACCGTACACATTTTGAATTTTATGATTACGGAAAGGACCCTGATGCGTTGAGTAACTTGTTTGATAACGATGAACAAGCCAAGTTGGTAGCCCGTTACGGAAAAGAACTGAACCGAATTATGAAAAAGACTGGGGATCCCGAATCCGCCCGTTTCCAAAAAGCTTTCAAGGAGCTTCCATGAGATTGCAGGCACTTGGCTCACTTGGTGTCCTACTTTTGGTATGCATCACATGGACGCTTCTTCAATCCAAGCCTAACGTGGTCATTTTCTTCACCGATGATCAGGGAACATTGGATGCAGGTTGTTACGGAGCTCCTTATCTTAAAACTCCCCATATTGATCAGTTAGCCGAGACCGGAGTGCGGTTTACTCAGGCCTATGCTCATACAGTATGCTGTCCATCCCGGGCGATGTTGATGACCGGACGCCACCCTCAACGGGGTGGAGTGAATCATTGGACTCAGGGAAATATGAATACTCCAAAAGGCCGAAACATGGCCCTCGAAGAACTGACTATGGCGGAGGTATTGAAGAGTGCAGGATACCGGACAGCCCTTTTTGGCAAATGGCACCTTGGGGCACATCGGGAGCACGGCCCGAAGAAGCAGGGATTTGATGAATTCTTTGGGATTCGGGACGGTTTCATTGACAACTTTAACCACTACTTTCTTCACGGTACGGGCTTTCATGATCTGTATGAGGGGACTTTACCGGTCAAGGCCCCGGGTAAGTACTTTCCTGAACTCATGACCGAACGATCCCTTGCCTTTATTGAAGAGTGCAAGGACGAACCTTTCTTCCTCTATTTTCCATTGAATATTCCACACTACCCCGAACAGGCTCCGCAGAAATTCGCCGGGCCGTTCAAGGATATGACGGACCCAGAAAGAAAATCATATGCAACTATCATGTACGCAACCGATTATTATATCGGCAGAATCGTTGACAGAATCGAAGAACTCGGGCTTCGGGAGGATACTATTATTATCTTTATGAGCGACAACGGGCATTCCGAGGAAATTAATAATCGAATATCTGTGGATAATCATTTGAGCGGTCATCCGAAAGGACATTTTTATGGAGCCAGTGGTGGAGGATATACCGGAAAATGGACCGGGCAAAAAGGAACCTTTTTTGAAGGAGGTATACGTGTGCCAGCAATCCTTCGGTATCCTTCAAAGATTCCACAGGGGGAAACCCGCAATCAAATAATCACTGCGATGGACTGGTTGCCCACAGTGATGGATTTATGCGGGATAAAGAAGCAGGCTGGCGATCCCCGTCTGGATGGCCATAGCCTGTTACCCGTGATTAAAAATCCTTATCAAATGTCCGGTTATCAAAAGATATTAAATTTTCAATGGCATAAATCATGGGCCGTTCGGATGGATGAATGGAAACTAATCGGACGGGAAGGGAGTGAGAAATTTCAATTGTACCGCCTCACCGGCCCGGAACCTGAACGAAAGAACTATTCAAGTGAAAGAAAGGATATTGTGGAGGGCATGCTTGCCTTGCGAAAAGCATGGCTAGATGATTTAAACAAAACAAAATGAAATTGCTTCAGCTATACATCCTGGCACTTTTTTTTAGTGCCTGTTCTTTTCTTCTGGGTGTAAACGATCCATTTTCCAGACCTTTTGATAATCCGGTGGATGATTCAGGTTTACCCAGGGTTCTGATTATTGGAGATTCAATTTCGATTGGATACACCGCCCGGGTTCGAAAATTACTGGAAGGAAAAGCAAATGTACACCGTCCCAAAACAAATTGCCGGTGGTCGGCATTTGGTAATGAAAATGTTTTACAATGGATAGGCGAAGAAAAATGGGATCTGATTCATTTTAACTTCGGGCTCTGGGACTGGTACGGTTGGAAACAGGAAAATAAAGCGACACCTCAATCTTATGCAAAGAGTTTGGAAGGAATTGTACAAAAGTTGAAGTCATCTGATGCCAAACTGGTATTCGCCGTGACCACTCCCCCCTGTATTGGTCCGGAAAAAAAGGTTAAATTCAAGGTTACAATCGAACAGGCAGAGGAATTTAATCGACTTGCTAAGGCGGTCATGAAAAAGCACGGGGTGGCAATTAATGATCTTTATTCATTAATCGGCAAAGATCGGGGAAAATATCAGCTTGGAGAAAATGATGTTCATTACAATGATGCTGGTCGCGATCTTCTCGCCACTCAAGTTTCCAGAGTAATCATAAGTGAATTATCAAAATGAGTGCACGAATCGTGGCTATGGGGGATGGACTTTGGGACTTGTTCCCTGATGGTCCCCGTTTTGGCGGAGCCACTGCCAACTATGCCTGCCATGCTTCCCGTTTGGGTGCTGATGTACATATGGTCAGTGGAGTGGGGGAGGATGAGCGGGGAGAAGCCCTCTTGCAGGTTTACCGGAAACACGGGGTGAACACAGATTTAATCCAGGTTTTGAAGGATTATCCAACCGGAGTCGTTCATGTGGAACTTACTGAAAACGGACTACCCACATTCACCATCGGAGAAAATGCCGCCTGGGATCATTGGGAATGGAACATAGAAATCGAAAGAATGGTAAGAACTGCAGATGCGCTTTATTTTGGTACGCTCGGGCAGCGTGGACTGTCTGCACGGGAGGGTATTCGTCGAGCCCTTGAGATCGCAAAAGCGATCAAAATTCCCCGCATTCTGGATATTAATCTACGCACTCCGTTTTATGATGACATTCTGATCCGTGATTCGATTGCTCTCTGCTCAGTTCTAAAGCTAAGCGATGAAGAAATAAGTCGTGTTTGCCAAGCATGTGGACTGTCTAACAATGCTTCACAGGTTGAAACTCTGGCTGCTATACATGAAAAATACGGGCTCGATCTTGTAGTAATAACGCAAGGATCGAAGGGTGCCACACTTCTGTCTTCTGAAAGAGTAACTGAACAGGCAGGAGTCCCGGCTAATGTAGTGGATACCGTTGGAGCGGGTGATTCCTTTACCGCGTCCATGACACTCGGATTACTTCAAGGCAAAGTGTACGAGGAAATTCTTGCGGACGCCTGCGAGGTTGCTGCCAAGGTCTGTTCACACGCCGGTGCGGTACCTGATTAAATTATACTCTTCTGGCTCACCTATGTGCAAGCACGAGGCTGGCAACCCCCAAGATTATTTTAGGCAATTACCTGATGAATGGGGTCGGCACCCTCTACGCCCACCAGGCTTTTATCTAAGCCGCCATGGAAATAAGAAAGATTATTAGGATCAAGTCCGAGCTGGTTCAGAATGGTTGCGTGCAAACGGCGGACATGAAATCGATCTTTCACCGCCTGGCTCCCAAGTTCATCGGTTTCTCCGACACTCACGCCACCTTTAATACCACCACCTGCCATCCACATGGTGAATCCCCAGGAGTTGTGGTCCCGTCCGGTTCCTTCCTTGTATTCGGCTGTTGGTTGGCGGCCAAATTCACCGCCCCAGACCACGAGCGTTTCGTCCAGCAGTCCACGTTGTTTTAAATCTTTCAGTAAACCGGCAATCGGTTTATCAGTATTCCCGGCATGGTAGGAATGGTTTTTGACCAAATCGCCATGGGCATCCCAATTGTTATCATTATGATGACCACCGGAATAAATCTGAATAAAGCGAACACCACGTTCAACCAGTCTGCGGGCAAGTAAGCACTTGCGCCCAAAGTCCTCAGTGTTGGAACCGTCCATACCGTATAGGTCTTTAATGTGACCGGGCTCTTTGTCCACATCCACTGCTTCCGGAGCGGAAGCCTGCATTTTATAAGCAAGTTCGTACGATGCCACCCGTGCGGCTAAATTTGTATTATCATACCGTTCGGAAAGATGGCCCTCATTCATTGTTCGCAGATGATCAAGCATGGTACGCTGTTGCGAACGGGGTATTCCGTGAGAGTTCTCCAGGTCAAGGATGGGTGATCCATGGGAACGCAATACGGTTCCCTGATAACTTGCCGGCATGTATCCACTGGACCAATTCTTAGCTCCGCTAATTGGTCCACCTGTCTTGTCGAGCATCACCACGTAGCCGGGCAGGTTTTCGTTTACGCTACCCAATCCGTAATTTACCCAGGATCCCAGTGAGGGATGTCCGGAAAGAAGGTTGCCTGCATTCATCATCAGCATGGCGGAACCATGGATCGGAGATTCCGCTTTCATGGAATGTAAAAAAGCAATATCGTCCACACAGGATCCGACATGAGGAAAAAGATCGGATACATATTTTCCACAATCTCCATAGGGTTTGAATTTCCATTTTGGCCCCACCACACGGCTTTCATTTCTTTTTCCTCCGCGTCCAAAAGTTTTAACCTGAATGGTTTTGCCATCTAATGGGTAAAGGTTAGGTTTGTAGTCAAAGGTGTCCACCTGACTGGGCCCACCGTACATGAAGAGGAAAATTACCGACTTCGCTTTTCCTGGAAAAGCAGAGTTTTTCGGAGCAAGGGGATTCACATAGGATGATGCAGTTCCCGCCATTGCCTTGTTTGCAAAGAATCCGTCCTGGGCGAGCATCCCGGTCAGCCCGAGTGAGGCAAATCCTCCGCCGATATCCTTAAGGAATTCTCTCCGGTGTGTACGGTTGCAAAATGTATTTTCTGGTTTTTCGTTCATAATTAATCGAGGTAAACAAATTCGTTGAGGTTTAAAGCCAGCAGGGCAAAGCGGTCCAGTGCTTCGTCATGCGAAAGACTGAATTTACTTTTCATATTTTTCATCATTTCAACACCGGCATTAATTTCCTCCGTTTGGGGAGTCCGTGAAAAAATAAGTTTAAGTGCGTGTTCAACTTGCTTGCCTGGTTCTTTTCCCGCCTCTGTTCTCAGTCGATTCGCAAACGATTTGGCTGCATCATTCATAAATTTTCCGTTGAGCATATTGAGAGCCTGTGTGGGAACCGTGGTATTAAACCTAACCGGGCAGGTGGAGTCGGTATCGGCCATGTCGTGGTTGAGTAGAAGGGGGACTTGCATGGAACGCATCACCTTAACATATACGCTTCTACGGTTTGCTTGTTCCGGGGTGGAGGCTCCCCAGCCTTTTCCTTTAATCGAGGAACCGGCTAGAATGATATCGGGCACGGGAGGAGTGACGCTTGGCCCGCCGAGTTGAAGGTTAATCGTACCACAGGCAGCCAGTACTGCGTCCCTTACTTCTTCCGAGGTCAATCTCCTCATATCATAGCGCCACAAGGATTGATTTAACGGATCTTTCTGTAAGGCCAAATCATTGGGTTTGGAAGATCTTTTGTAAGCTTCACTGGACATAATTAGACGGTGCATATCCTTTATGTTCCAACCTGATTCCATAAATTGAATGGCAAGCCAATCAAGCAGTTTGGGATGAGTTGGCGGAGTGCCCTGAAATCCAAAATCACTCGAGCTTTCCACAATTCCACGTCCGAAATGATATTGCCAGATCCGGTTTACCATCACCCTCGCTGAAATCGGGTTATCTTTGGAGCCAATCCATTCAGCCAGGGAGGTTCTTCTCCCGGACGATTTGGCAAGCTTTGAAATAACTGGTTCTGGTGGGCTTAGCACTGCGGGGAATGCTGGGAAAACTTCCTCACCTTCCAAGGCTGGGTTTCCCCGGCGAAGTATTTTTGTTACCCGCTCCCCATGCTCTCCAACCGCAAGCACTTTATAGTAATCAGATTTGGGTTTTGTGGGTAAGTGTCTTTCAAGATCTCGAATTCTCGCTTTGTATTGCTTGTATGGACCGTCTCCCATCAACTTGGTGGCGTGCTTGCGTATGAGCCCAACAAGATCAACGGCTTCTTCAAAACATTCGAGTCCCAAATCAATAAATTGTCCGCCCACGGTTTGTTTGCAGTGCACCGCCACAACATTTTTACCGGTTTGAAGCACATCTGCACTAGCACGGCTAATGTCATGTGTCTGGTATCTGGACACATGGCCTGTATTTTGAAAAACGAGTTTACCGTTTAAATAAACTTCCACATCCTCATCGTGATGAAGGGTCATCTGTAAAGTTTTAGGAATGGCAGCAAGCCGGAAGGTGGTCCTCATCCATATATCCTTGCTATTCCAAACGGTGCGAACCTGGGAGCCCGGTGTTCCCCTAGTCCCAAAACCGCCCATCCCACTTTTCCAATCTTTATCATCAAACCCAACCTCAATCCAATCAGAAGGAGGGCGTCTTTCCAGATAACTCCATTGGGTTCCTTTACCGGTTGCATTTTGTAGTAATATAACTGGCTTGGCCCGGACTTTCTCTGACTTGAGAATCGAAATATCGCTATCGTATTTGGTCAGAAATTTCTCTTCAAAATCAACAATTTGCTTCTGCAAATGATTTCTTTGTCTGTTCCATACTTCAATTTCCTTTTGGTAAGTGACATTCCCGATAGAATCTTTTACCTCCACTATATTTGCTTCCCGTTTTCCATGCGGTGTAATATTCGCAAAAAAGGAAAGCATGGAATAATAGTCTTTAGTTGGAATTGGATCGATTTTATGGTCGTGGCATCTGGCACAGCCAACGGTCATCCCGAGGAAGACTTCCGTGGTGGTCCGTACAATATCATCCAGATAATCAAACCGTGCCAGTACCCGGTCAGCGGGTTCATCATCCCATATCCCCAGTCGGTGAAATCCAGTTGCGGTAACTGCGGCAGCACTTGGGTTTTCGATTTCATCCCCGGCTAGTTGCTCAAGAATGAACTGGTCGTAAGGTATGTTTTGGTTAAACGAATTAATCACATAATCCCGGTAGCGCCATGCCTGCGGTTTATCTCCGTCCCTTTCATATCCATTCGTTTCTGCGTAGCGAACCAGATCGAGCCAATGCCTTCCCCATTTTTCTCCGTAGTGGGGGGAGGAGAGGAGTTGGTCGACCAGTTGGTTAAATTTTTTGGGCTCTTTGTTGGATACATAAGCATTCACCTCATCGGGAGTGGGGGGAAGTCCGATCAAATCATAATACATCCTCCTAATTAAGGTATGATCTTCCGCAGGTGGATTACCCGGCAAATTTTGTTCGGCAAGCTTGGCATGGATAAACCGGTCGATCGGGCTATCATATTCGGGAACATTTGGAACCTCAGGTAGAGTGGGCTTCTTAAATGCCCAGTGAGATTTGGTAATCTCATTTACCTGGGTTGTATTGGCATGACTGTGGTCAATTTTTGGTTCAATCTCATCCTCTTTGGGAAAGGGAAGCCCGATCTCAATCCACTTGGCTAGGGCATCAATTTTATTTTTGGGCAGTTTTCCAATTGGGGGCATCTGATGATCTTCATCCTTGTAGGAAACCATCTTCATCATCAAGCTGGCTGATGGATTTTCCAAATCAACTGCCGGTCCGACTTCTCCTCCCTTGAGTACACCTTCTCTTGTGGTGAGAACCAATTCTGCCCGTATTTTATCTGCCCCGTGACATTTCCAGCAGTTTTCTTCGAGCAGGGGTTTGATTTCTTTTTTCCACAAGGCAATTCCGTTCTCAGCAATTAGGTTTTGAGTAAGCAGACAAATCGGCAAAAGGATATAGATGCTTATTCGCAAACTAGAATAGAAACTTCTGAGGAACTTATTCATTAGAATTAATTTATGCTTATATTTCAGCTGGGCAACATGGTCCTACGCCACGGCTAAAGAAAGATAACCGAGGTTGGTGGAAATTTCATCGGCTGCCTGTTTGATTAACCGGCCAGTATGTTCGATGTTTTCCTCACCCATTCGGCCTGAAGGAGCGACTAACCAGATTGCCCCTGCAATATTATTTTTTTTGTTCCTTACCACAGCACCAATACAAATTTGACCTTCCATTTCCTCTTCTCTATCCACTGCATAGCCAAGCTGGCGTACATGGATAAGTTCTTTTCTCAACTTCGCTTGGGTGGTTATGGTTTTGGTTGTGAAGCGGGTCAGTTTGAGTCTTGAAACGATTCGCCCGGATTCTTCATCAGAAAGAGAAGCTAAGTATGCCTTACCCGGGGCCGAAGTGTGTAATGGAAAGCGCAAGCCAGGTTTTACCTTAAAGCTGAAATTGTGCAGGCCATCAATTTGTTCCAACACAATTCCCTCATCCTCCACAATGGTACCGGCCAACATACTTTCTCGGGTTTCATCTCTCAGGTTATATAAGTATGGAGTAACGGATTC
>JAOHKZ010000040.1 GCA_028101545.1 Opitutales bacterium
CGTTGATTGTTTCTCATAAGAGTAAAGGATTTGACGATTATAAAGGGTTAGAGTGGACCAGTCATCTGGTACTTCCTGAATCGGCAATGTTCGAGCGATCGGATACGAATGAGAATTTTGGAATTTCTCCCCAAGAATTAATGAATTCCAAACTTATTCCTGAAAAGAATCAACAAACTTACCGTGAAATTCAAAGGAACAAAGGAGATATTCAACTTATTTCGATTAACGGAATTATTTTGGCAACGGATTTGGGTAAAGCGGGAACTAGTTTTATTCCTATTTTTGATCAGATTACCACTACTGGAAATTCTACAACAGGTAAAATGGAGGAGCTACTTTCTGAGATGTCGTCGGATATGCTAGAACAAAACCTCAAGGCACTTGAGAATTTCAGTAAACAAGCTGTTGATTTGATTGATCGAAATTTATTCGAACGGGCCGCAGATGTAAGGTGGTGGTCCACTGACCATGCATTTTGGGAAGCTCTCCAAGAGGGAAGTGAAGAAAATTTTGAACAAGCCGCTAAGCGCCTTGGGATCATAAATGCTTCCTACACCATGTATCGGGATCTTGTAATTGCAGATTCGAACGGTCGTATCGTAGCCAATTCCAAATCAGAAAATCGGGACAAGCTTAAGAGGATGAATGTATCTGAACAATCTTGGTTTAGGCAAGGTATGCAAATTTCAAGATCTGTTCAGTTTGGAGTGCAGGATGTATGTGATAGCGATCTTGAGAACGAAGAAACCTCACTTATTTATTGTGGGGGTATATTGGAAGATGGACAACGAGAAGGAAAAGTACTTGGAGTGCTTGGTATTTTCTTTGACTGGGAGAATTTGGTTTTCCCAATCCTGGAAGGGTGTCTCCCACGGATAAAAGGAGAGGTCGTTGAAGGGGGAGCCGCTTTTTATGTAAATGATGAGCATAAGGTGATCGCAACAACTGATTCAGAAAATTTTAAAATAGGACAGGTTGTTAAACTGCCGTCTGAGAACCTTAATTTAGACGCAGGTGAATCGGCTTCTGGAATCTTTACTGCAAATGAAAAGAAATATATAATCGGATCATCAAAGACACAGGGATATAGAGAGTATCAGGGACTGGGTTGGACTGCCCATGTGGTTCGCCCAATCGATTAATTTTTGTAATTCCTGCTTTATATGAGTAAGAGAGTGCTCGTAGCCTCAACCATTGGAGCCGTCGCTAAAAGCCTTGGCGGTCTTTGTGAGAAACATGGAGGCAAGGTGACCTACTTCGAGCAGGGGAAGGGTTTAGTTCATCAATTGATCAATGGGAATCATGAAGTTTTAATGGTCGAACTGAATTTTATTGAGGGTGAGCATCGAGATCTCATCGCTCGAATACGCGGCAATAAACAACTGCGTAATTTGTTTGTTGTTGTATATGCGCCAGCTGAAATGAATAAGGAAGAGCAAGCTCGAACAAACGGGTCAAATGCGGTTCTTACTGCTCCTTTTACAGATACAAAAATATTGGGTCTTTTTAAACGTGCCTTTTCTTTACCCAAGCGATGTTTATTTATAAGTTCCTCTTCGCATGAAGAGTTTTCATTGGCCTTATCTAGTATGGGGTATGATTTTATACAACTCAGGAAGGGAATTGATGCATTGGAAGATGATTCACCTCAAATACCGGACTTTATCGTAGTTGATTATAAATTGTCTGACATGAGTGGTACCGATTTTATTGAAAAAGCAAAAGAAAGTGATCGATTAAAAAAAGTTCCCATAATGATGGCTTATAATGGACGGGAAGCCGGGGATATCGAAGAAATTTTAAAATCCAGTATAGATGATGTAATATTGTCTCCCTTCGCATCCGCCCAAAACATAAAGCGAATCCAAGATAAGTTTCCTTTGCCACCGAAGGGGAGAAGATTGCGTGCATTAGTGGTAGATGATAGTCCTACAATAAGGGATTTAATAGCCAGCATGTTTAAGGATCTAGACTACCAAGTTGAGACTGCAGAAAATGGTTTTGAAGGTTATAAGGCAGTTCAAAGAATTAAGCCTGATATTATAACCTCTGATTACGATATGCCTGTGCTCAATGGATGGGAGTTTTGCACGGAGGTTCGTGATCATGAGGATTATAAGGATATTCCGATAATCATGATTACAACACGAGCAACCGAAATGGACTTAAAAAAAGGAGAAATCCTTGGAGTTTCCGCTTATTTGGCCAAGCCTTTTGCGAAAGATACTCTAAAAGCGGCCGTGGAGGTTGCAATCGCTACGGCTCGAAGTAAGAAAGAACAGGAAACCATTGCTAAATTCGTAGCTGCAGACACTTTAAATGCAGTGAGTAGTATGGTGGATGAGCATCAAGATGCCGGTAAAGGTGAATCAAAACACATTACAGTACTTTTTTCAGATATTTGTGCTTTCTCTTCTAAATGCGAGAGGTTTTCCGCACGTAAGATTATCAACTTACTTAATACTTACTTTGATCTTATGGTTGAGGTTTTATCGCAAAACGATGCAATAATTGATAAATTTATCGGAGATGCGATTGTTGCTCGCTTCGATTCGGGTGATCCTGCAACCGATGCACTGAATGCAGTACGGGGTGCTTGGAGTATGTGCCGTGAACTGGAACGCTTTAATTTAGATTCCTTTGAGGAGGTACAGAGCCGCATTGGAATTAATAGTGGTGAAGTTATTTTAGGTAATTTAGGATGTCAAAAACATCGACTCGAATACGCTATGATTGGAGATAATGTAAATATTGGACAGCGTCTTGAAAGTAGTGCTCCTAAACAGGGGGTTATGATTTCTGAATCTACCTATGAATTAGTTAAAGATCATATTCTAGTCGGTCAAAGGCAGGAAATCGAAGTAAAGGGAAAAGATGAAAAAGTCGCTGCCTATGTGTTGGAGGGTTTAAAATAATTCATTTCAAAACCTCCTAATTTCCATATATTATTTTAAAGTTAGAAGCGAAATATACCTCCAAGTTTTACCGCAGTACCAAGTCCTTGAAGGGTAAGTCCTGTTCTTTGTTCAAGATAAGTCTGGTTCACCACAAAATAAAATCTTGCTCCTGGTTTGTATTCCCATTGAAGTCTGCTGTTTATTCCCAGTGATTTACTGAAATTGTCATATTGCAGAAGGTTGTTGATAGACAGGTCTAGATTGAAGTTAATCCTGGAGGTTCCGCTAACTACATTTAGTTCTGTTTTGGGTGCATGGTCCCAGTTTAAAATCGTGGATGAGTATCCAACTCCGATCATTAATTCTTTCATGGGAAGATAGTCCAAAGCAACTTCATATCTATGTCCGGGAGCAAGAAAACCGTCGTTATATAAGTATGAAAGTCTGCTTACCACTTTTCGTTTGGAATGAGAGTTGAAGAAAAATCTATGATAAAATCCATCGTATTCTCCTGCGGGGAGCGAGGTGTCAAAGATGGAAAAGGTTTCAGTGGGGCGATCCAGTTTATGGGCAATCTCATAACCGAGATTGTCTCCCGATTCTAAAATGAATTCAATCGGAGTGATTGTATGTGTTATATCTGAAAGTGTGTTTCCGGTGTCCGTGAATATCTCCAGGTCATAATCATGTATACTTACATTAAGCCACTCCGTTTCTTGGTACCGTGGAACATAAGATGCTGCAAAACGATATTTTCTATAATCGTCCCGCATCACATAACCTAGCAGAGGATTGAAGTTTTCTGGTACTTCGGAATATGCTCCTACCAGAGTAAGTTCACGACCTTTAAAAATGGTTTCTGCTCCGTAGGAAATCTTTGTTCCCGAGTCGGTTTGGGCTTCGTTCGCGGTTCCAAGAGCCCATACCTTGGTTCCCAATGATTTGTCTCCCATGAACTCACCGTTGATGAATTGGTAATCCGCACCCACACTGTAGCCGTCTTCATTGGAGCGGGGATCTCCAAAAGTTGAGAGTAACCCGATAGTTGATCCATTTTCGAGATTTTTGCGGACTCTTCCGACAAAAACATTTCGTTCTCCTTCCGGTGAGTCAATTAACACATCCATAAGCCCATAATTGTAATTCTTTTGGTTGCTAGTAATTTTAGCCGCAAAGTGAATGGGTACGATTTCTCCTGATTCACTTAAGCCAATCTTGCGACTGTAGTAAGGACTCAACCCATCGGATGGGAAATGAAACATTCCTGCGTCTTCCAGAAAGAAATCCCTTTTTTCAGGAAAGGATTGATTGAATCGCGTAAAGTTGAATTGTCGGACATCGGCTTCGACATCAGCAAAGTCAGTATTGATGCTTAGGTATGCGGTGGTCTTGGCATTGATTCTGTAACGTAAATCAAGCCCGCCATCGGTTTTGAATTCATCATTTCCCGTGGTTCGGTCATCCGTGTAGGTTCCAGTTACGAAAGGAAGCACATCCAAGCCAAGGCTCTGTTTCAGGTTTTTCAGTCCGGTGATAGTGCCAGCCTGTGCAGGGTTGGCTGGATCAACACCAGAGCGGGCATTTGCCCAATCCTGAACTTCTCCATTCTTTTTGAGTACTCTTCTTAAATTGATGCCCCAAGTGGATGAATCTTCGTCAAAGGAAATCGATTTAAATGGAATCATAATTTCCGCACCCCATCCCCAATTATGAATACCACCTTTGCATCCCAGATTGTATCCCAGTCCATGTTTTGCATTCTTCCCTGATCGCCAAGGAGTAAGTCAGCTTTTAGACTATTGGGTGTAACGATAAAGGCATAAGCATTTCTCTGGTCACGAAAAGTATCCAGGATTACAAGTGCATGATCGTCGTTCCCGGTATCCGCTAAATTTCCAGCATTGGCTGTGATATCAGTAGGGTTATCCTGAAAACACCAAATTCCGATGTAGAGATTTTCCTTGTCGTAAAGAATCCGGAATTCCGTTGCTTGCGTGCCAGATGAATTATCCTCAGGAAATGTTTTAAGCAAATCGCCTGCGGGCATAGCTCGATACCAAACTTCATCATTCAGGTTACCGTCAATGTTCGGTCCTTCATCCACATAGACAGCCTGAAAAGTAGGCTTACCTATGTACATGCCTCGACTTTGAACTGCTATTTCACTAGGTTTTGTTACAGACGATTTAACCTTACTAAATATCGAAATCGAACTAATAAGTAGAAGGATTGAGATGAGATTAATCGTATATATAGTAGGCAAAATAAAATGGGCTGCAGGGACTGTTGTTTTGAGCTATTGTTAACCTAACTTCTACTTTTACTTAATTACAAGAATTAATCCGATTTATATTATCATTAGCCTAATTAATGCTAGGCGTTGATTTTTATGATGAGTTCTTGAGTTTACTCGGGTAGTTCTTTGCCCTTGGTTTCAGGTGCCCAAATTAATGCAATAATTCCAAGTATGTAGACGCAGGCCATCAGGCTGGCTCCACTGCGGAAGCTGAGGGTGGTGGACAAATAGGCCAAAAGAATTGGAGCAGGTGCGGCAAGATATCGTACCGTGTTGTAACAAAACCCGACTCCGGTTCCCCGTAGGCGGGTAGGGAAGAGCTCGGGGAAGTAAATGGAGTAGCCGGCAAAAAGTGAGAGCTGAGCGAAACCCATTATGGGAAGCATCCAGTAAGCATCGCTTGCAGAGTTCAGGTTGTTGAATACAAAAATGGTGACCGCCATGGAAAGAATTAGAAAGACCAGAAATGCCATCCGCCGACTAACCAAAGCTGCTACGAAGGTAAAGGCACTCATCCCAAGAAACGCACCGATATCAAAAAGGATTGTTCCCCGGCCGCGTACCTGATCAATCACCTCCTGTTTCTCTCCCTTTAAAGCTTCAGAGATAAGTTCAGGGGAAAAGAATCCGATTCCCCATAATCCGATCATTCCGGAAACTCCCAGTAGGAGACCAATGATGGCATTTTTTCGCCATGTCGGATTTCCGAACATCTCTGCCATCGATCCACATTTTGCATTTTTTTCAGATTTCTTCTTTTCTTTTTTCAGGTTTAACCATGCCGTGGGTTCTTTAAGGAGTAGGACCATGGGTACCACCAGAACGGCAGGAATGATACCAAAGAAGAAGAGGGACCGCCATCCCTCGTACCCAAATAATCCATCGGGTGAGCCAGGAGGCACGAAAAGGGAAATGCCCGAGCCAATCATGTTCCCAACCGTGGCCAGAGCCTGCAGGGCACCCAGGGCCGGTGTACGCAGTCGGGAGGGAACTGATTCTGCAACCAGAGTGGTTGCTGCTCCAAACATACCACCCACTCCCAGCCCAACTAAAAAACGGTAGACCATAAAATCAAAGATTCCCTGTGAGAAACCGGAAAGTCCAGTGAATATGGAATATAAAAGTAGGGTGGCAGACATGGTTTTTACCCGCCCCCATCTGTCGGAGAGAATCCCAAAGACAATACCTCCGGTTGCCCAACCAAGGATCATCCAGGTGGTTGCAGTCATCAGGCCGTTCTTGATTGCCTCAGGAGTGGCATCTGGACCGAGCAGGGATGCGATCGCCGATTCACGGGAGAGGGCAAACAGTCGCTGATCCATGCAGTCAAAAAGCCAACCGAGGGAGGCGATGATCACCACGATCCAGTGATAGGTAGTAATGGGTTCTTTTACCTCCTTCATTGCAAAAAAGGAGTGATTAAGAAGACATCCTGACGGCTAGCCTGAGAGCGGATTTCAAACTGCTGGGGTCTGCTTTTCCCTGCCAGGCAATATCGAGAGCGGTTCCATGGTCCACCGAAGTACGGATAATTGGAAGTCCTAGGGTTACATTCACGGCTTCCTCAAATGCAAGGGCTTTCACGGGAATGAGGCCCTGATCATGATACATGCACACATAAGCATCGGTTAATTTTCGGATGCTTGAGGTAAAGGCAGTATCGGGGGGAAGGGGGCCTAGTAGTTTCATACCCTCGTTTCTGGCTTTTTCAATAGCGGGAAGAATGACATCTTCTTCTTCTCGATTTCCAAATAATCCGTTTTCACCGGCGTGTGGATTAAGCCCGCATACCGTAAGTCTTGGCTCTCGTCCGAGCAGTTTTTGATGAGCCTGTCTTGTTAGTGAGATGACATCATAAATCCTTTCGAATGAGAGAAGCGAAGGAACTTCAGAGTATCCGCAATGTACGGTTACCAGGCTGCAACTGATTTCATCGGAGACAAATGCCATGCAGAACTTCTCTGTGCTGGTAAGTTCGGCGAAGATCTCAGTATGCCCGGGTTGGCTTACCCCTCCTGCCTGTAAGGCTTCTTTATTTGCGGGGCAGGTAACTACGGCATCTACTTTTTTTCTTAAACAGGCATCGATTGCTGAGGTTACATAGCCATAAGTCGCACGGCCGGTATTTGCATCAGCATTTCCGGGCTTCAGTTCATCTAAATTCATCAGACCCAGATCAAAAATACCATTTTTGGAAGACTCACCAAGTTGACTCTCTGAAATCTCAATCATATCAAACGATTTATTTGTCTTCTCCGCACAGGATCGAAGCACAGAGGAATCACCAAACACAATGGGAGAGCATAGATCGCAAATTTCAGGGTCATTTAACAGGTCGAGGCAAATCTCGGGACCAATCCCGGCGGGGTCACCCATGGTGATAGCTATGCGAGGCTTTGGCATCTAAAGTGTGAGCGTTTCTCCCTTGCGACCGTAGTCGTCCTCATGGCGAATTTGGTCTTCTGCTTTCCATTCGCCAAAGCTGACTACCAACATCCGAAAAATAGTATCTTCTGCCCAAAACCGGTGTTTTTGTCCAGGTTTGATTAAAAATTCCTCATGGGTTTTGGGATGAAAAAGGTTACCATCAATTTCCAGAATACCCCCATCATCAAGAAAATGGAAAAGCTCGTGCCTAATCGCATGGGAGTGGAGACTTGCCCGTTCGCTTGGTTTGACTTCCGTTAAATCAACTGAGCATTTCTGATTTCGAACAACCATATGAATATCCCCCCAGGGTCTGGTTGATTGTACTGTTGATTGCCCTTCTCTTGGATCGTTCATTAGTAAACAATCATTGAACGATAAGTCGTTTAGGGCAAGCTCAGGGTCAGTAATTCTAGGCTAAATTTTCCTGATTGAGAAATTGTTCATCCATATTTGATCCTGTGGGTTGAGTTTATTCTTTTCTTTGGCCAAGCTTCGATAGATTCCCCATTTCGGGCGTATAAATTCAAATCCATCTCGCCAGGTTTCCAGATTGTTCAATTGTTTTTTAAGATTAATTTCCCCATCCAAGGAACGAATAGAAAAATGAATGGACCCGTTTTTAGAATAGTTGGATATGCATTCACAAATTAACCACTTATCTTTGCAATTTTCCCATTCGGTCAGAAAAATTCTTCCCGAGTTTTTTAAAGACCACCATTGTAACTGAAGCTGAGGCTTACCCCTTTCCGTTACTCCCGACAAGGTGAGGACAGGATCGTCTATGTTCTTTGATCCTACTGCTTTTAATTGGAAGAAGTGGCAAAATTCTTTATTTATTTGAAAGGACTTATCAATCTTAAGATACCACTTAATATGATGGGTTTCTCTTAATTTCGCTTTCATTGGTTCTGGCGACCTTTGGTAGCCTTTAATTTCGTTTCTTTGTCTTTCCTTACCTCGAGGCCACACCTTATCCCTGTCGCCGTCAATATCCCTACGAAGGGTAAACATAAAGGCACTTTCCAATTCATTGTCTTTTACAATTTGTATATGTTCGAACTCTTTATCGTTCCCTTTAAATATTTTGGGTGTTTCGATGGAATATTTACCAAATGCTTTTTGCACCTGCAAAATAGCTTTTGTACCGGTTTTCGCCTTTAGTTTAATTTCTTCTGTTATTACAGGCTCTTTTTTTTCAGAAGCTGAAAGGGTGAGGCAAAGTATGGTGCAAAGCAGGGTAAATCCCCCACGGCAAAAGTATCTAGTCATCTTTTATTAATTAAACCCTGTTCGTTCTATTTTTTACTTTTTTCATAGTCTTTCCCTGACCAACTTAGAAGAACAGTCCTTTGCCAACTTTCCAGGGCATTGGTCATGGATTGAACTCTCTTTTTCTGACTGTTGACTAGATTTAGAGATTCCATTGGGTCTTTTTGTAAATTGTACAATTCGTAATAGGTTTTTTCTTTAGTTTGTATTCGATGGAGCTTCCAAGGCCAAGCATTCCACGCGGCATGTCCAAGAAGATTATCCGGGTCGAATGTTTCGAATTCGTTTACATTTTTAAGTATTCGTTCTGGATAGGGTGTTGGCTGTTCATTTTTTTGGGCATCTAGTAAATCTTTGATGATACGATCATTCCAAGTGGATTGCCCGTTTCTGAATCCATACCAAAATCCAAATGGGGGACGTTTGTTCTTTTTGCCATAAAGGATCGGCATTAGATTAATTCCATCTAAAGGGGGCTGATCTTTTTCCTTTTCGATTCCGGCTATGCTAAGAAGGGTAGGGTAAAGATCTGATGTAATACAGGGAGTGTTAACTTCTTTTGCAGAAAAGCGATTGGGCCATTCGAGAATTGCGGGTATGCGTAAACCACCTTCGTAAATACTGCCTTTTCTCTCTCGCCCGCCAGATGTTTTGGGATCGAGCCCACCATTATCACTGCAATAAAATAGAAGTGTATTGTCCATTAAATTACACTCCTGAAGCTTTTTACGTAACCTACCTATTTGCTGGTCAAGCAGGGTGATCTCGCGAAAATATCCTTTCATTCCAGTTCTTTGATTATTGTAGAGAGTGGAAGCATTGGGTATGCCTTGAGGGATTTCGCGGTGCGGAGCATGGGGAGAAGGAAACCAGGTTACAATAAAGAGAGGTTTGGGGCCTTGATGGTATTTTTCCAAAAAAGCAAGGGTTGCATCCATCGTGATCACCGTACCGTCTCCTTTCATTTGTTCATATTTTCCGTTCCGGCTTAAGTAGGGGTTATTATCAAAGAAATTTAGCCCGGATAACCATTGATCAAAGCCGGCACCGCCTGGTGATGTAGGGCTATTGGGTTGAACGGAACCAATATGCCATTTTCCAAAATGTCCTGTCAGGTATCCGGCTTCCTTGAGTTTTTCGGCAATGGTGGTTTCGTGGGGTCTTAGGTAGTGGCCATGGTTAGGAACATTTACTCGAAAGGGGTTTCTGCCAGTCAATACACTTGCTCGGGTGGGAGAACAGACCGGTGCGCTTGCATAGAATCGATTGAAGACAACACCTGATTTGGCCATGTCGTCTAAATGAGGAGTCTGCACGAAAGGATGGCCTGTGTAACCACAGTCCCCGTAACCATGATCGTCTGACATGACTAGGACAATGTTAGGGCGGGGCGAGGAAAACGCTTCAAGTATGAGACATATGCTTAATGTGAATAGCTTTTTCATTGGGTGTTAAGTGAAGCTCATCATAATCTCAGTAGCAAAGGCATATTTAACATAGCGGTCATTTTTATTTGAATAGTTTCAAACTATGCCAAAAAAAACACCGCATTTCTGCGGTGTCTTTTGGCTTTTGAAACACAAACTAAACTGAAACAAACTGACTATTGTCAATGGGTAAGACGGAACTAATTCTAAAAACGTTCAAAAGAAAGTTAATTTATTTTAGATACATCGGTAATACTTTGAAATTACTGAATTCTTTTTAAAACAAAAACACCGCATTTCTGCGGTGTTTTTGGGCTTTTGAAATACAAACTAAACTGAAACAAACTGACTATTGTCAATGGGTAAGACCAACAGACTTTATAAAACGTTCAAAAGAAAGTTAATATTTTTAAAAAAAAGTAAAAAAGCCTAATTTAAAGGCCTTTATGGTTAGTAATTAAAATGAGAGCAGTTACAAATTAGCCAATGCATGAATGGTATTTTGAATTTCACCCTCTACACGACCTCCACTTTCTCCATTTAATGCATAGCGGATCGACATTTGCCAGCAGGGAGCAATTTCGGGAATTTCAATCATTAGTTTCCGTCTGTTTGTGGACAGGCTAATCTGTCCCACTTTTAAATTCTTTTCATCATATCTACGCGAACCATAATTTTTTGTGCGCTTAAGGGCCCAAGTTTTTACCTGAATAGAAGGATTAATATTTTCAGAAAGAGGGTCGGTAAAAGTAATTTCAATCCCTTTTTTTGTGGCCCGCATGGAACTGGGGAGGTGCATTGGTTTACCTGTTGCACGCAGTCGGTAAACCCCCCCGGGCTTCGCTTGTGCAGAACCCCAGGCTGACATTCCTGCAAGGTAGAGATGTTTATTATTTGAGTGAAAGCGTCCACGCATGGTTCCAGTTGGCAAGTCTGGAATGGGTAAACGGCATAAGCCCCCCTGTACTTGGCCATTCAAGGTTTCGTGGGGAACCACTTCAATTCGACCATGACCATAGGACATATGAAGTAGTTTCCCATTAAGATTTCCCCATTTTTCACTATCTACCCAAATTAGTTCTGCCGGGGAGCGGTCGAACTGTTTATGTGCCCAGCAAAGAGGTTGTGTCATTGCGGAGTCAGAATTGTCCTCTGGTGCCCCATAGCTCCACATATTTCCATAGAAATTATTTCCTGGTATAACATGGTTGATCCGGTTCTGAGGATTCCAATGACCTTCCTGGTCAGTCACAAAAAAACTTCCGTCGGGGTTTCGACAAACTCCGTTAGCTGCACGAAAACCATTTGCCAGAATTTCTGTTTTTTTACCGTTAGCAGAGACTTTAATCAAAGTTCCATGGTGGGGAACAAGTGGTTTTCTGGCGTGGCGTGCACTTTTAGCATAGTAAAAGTTACCGGCTTTGTCCGATTGCAGCCCCATGGCAAACTCGTGAAAGTGTTCAGTAACTTGATGATCGCTATTAAAAGCTTCGTAAAAATCTGTTTCTCCATCTCCGTTTAAGTCCTTTAAGCAAACAATTTGATCCCGGCAGGAAACAAAGACCTCACCGTTTCGTAGTTTGATCCCAAGTGGCTGAAATAAGCCGGATGCTATTCTTTGCCATTCTGTGGAAAGTGCAGATTCATCTGCAATTCCATCAACTTTCCAAACATCACCATCCCAAAAACAAAGATATGCACTTTTTCCGTCTAGGGAAAAATCTATCCCACTTGCCCTCATCCTGCTTTTCCATGGATTCCTAATGGGGAGTGTGAATTCATCTATTTGGAAAGGACCAGGCTGAGTTCCTCTTAAAATTACTGAGTTGAGCCTTTCTTGCCATTGTGGGGTTCCGCCCTTGATAAATTGATTGAGGTTAAGGGGAAGAGTGATCGTACCTTTTTCTTTCTGATTAAGTGTAATTGAAAGGTTAATCGGAGTATCCCTAGGTTCTACTGATAGTATCCAGTTATTTTGATTCTCGGCAGATTTGTTCGGAAGTTTTGAACTGGAACTTTTAATCGTAATGTTTTTACCAGGCATCCTAAAAGATAATGGATGCGAACTTTTTCCAATACTAAGAAAACGCACAAAGGATCCATCATCTGAAAGAGCATGATGTTCTAAAATCTTAGTTTTGCCCACACGATAGCTTATAATCGTTTTGTCCTCATATTTATATAGGCCCAAGTACTGACACCATTCGCGGGGTAGAGGACCGTATCGATTACCATCCAATCCCTTGATTCTTTGGTCTTCAAATTTGCCAGTCTTCGGGTTTGCCCAACCCGGTAAGTCCAGTGATTCAAGAACAGGTTCTCCAATTGTACGAGGGCGGACGACATGTCGGCCGTCAAAGTTGATTCCATGCCAGTCAATAAATCCCTCTCCTTCCCATACGCCCGCTACGCGCAAAGTGTCGTGTTCGAAAGCGACCCATGTATTCCCCGCACTTACTCCCCCTTTCCCCTGATCCAAGCGAATCGTAATTGCTTTGTATGCTAAGTTGTTACTAGGTCCCACGGATTCGCTTGGCTTTGCTCGATCCTGAGCATCAGCGATTTCAAAGCTTCCCATGAGGAAAGATCCATAATCCATATCTTTCCATGGTGTCCGCTTGATAGGAACAGGGCCTAATTCTTCCCCCTTGGGTAATTCATTGAGGTACTTTTGGTCGACATTAAAGTATTGTTCAGGGTTTTTTCTATTAATAAACTGTTCTCTAATGTAGTGAATTACAGCGTATTTTTCGCGAGGGGTTAGCGTAACCTGGGGAACCATAAGTCTCCATCCCCGAGTTAAAGTGTTATACATAGTATAGGGGTCGCTTCCATGCTGGAATTTACCCTCCCAAAATTTGAGGGAATTTGGTACCGATCCTTCAAAACCGGGGCGACCATGACAACTTTGACAATTCAGTTCGTAGACAGAATCACCCATTTTTAATACATTTTTAGACTTATCTTTAATCAATCGAGCATGATCAATTTTTGCTTCGTATTCGGCTAGTGCAGATTTGGGGAGAAGCATTTTTCCGGGTGGCAGTTCTTCAGCATTACCCCAGGATAAAAGGATCAATAAAATGGTAGGTATAACCTTTAAATAAGATGAAATCATGAGGTAATTCTAGTAAAGCAAAAGAAAGTGATATTTCAATGCCTATCCATAAATTTGATAAAGACTTTGAAAGGTGACTGCTACGAATTTTTAGGCAAGAATGTCTTTGATTGCATATGCATTTTCGACTCCAGTGAGGCGTTGCTGGAGACCCTGATGAGGAAAGGTAAACTTGTGGTTATCTATTCCTAAACAGTGAAGAATGGTGGCATTCAGTTCATTCAGGTGCACAGGGTTTTCTGTTATGTTGTAGCTAAAGTCATCCGTTTCTCCGTAGGTAATACCTTTTTTGATACCTCCTCCAGCCATCCACATACAAAAGTTGCGAGGATGATGATCCCGACCATAGTTCTCACGAGTCAGTGTTCCCTGACAATATACTGTTCGGCCAAATTCCCCTCCAAATACTACCAAGGTGTCCTCGAGAAGCCCTCTGGACTTTAAATCCTTAATCAAGGCCGCAGTGGGTTGATCCACATCCTTACACTGTCCTTTGATAAGCTTAGGCAGATTTCCATGCTGATCCCATCCCCGATGAAGGATTTGTACCGTACGAACTCCTCTTTCAATCAGTCTTCGTGCCATGATGGCGGAGTGAGCGTATGTTCCGGACTTTTCCACATTTGGACCATACATTTCCATGGTCGCTTTGCTTTCCTTCGATAAATCAGTCAGTTCAGGCACACTGGATTGCATACGAAAAGCCATTTCGTACTGTGCAATCCGGGTTTGAGTTTCAGGATCACCAAACCGGTCGTAGGTCTTCTGATTTAAATTTCCGAGTGCATCAAGCATAGTCCGACGGTCTCCTGGGGTTACACCCGGAGGATTCTTCACAAACAGAACCGGGTCACCCACTCCACGAAGAGCAACACCGTCATACTTTGATGGAAGAAAGCCACTACTCCACATACGGGTGAAGAGTGCCTGTGCCTGGCTGTCCTTAGGAAAAGTTGGAGTAAATACCACAAAGGCAGGAAGATCTTGGCTTGTACTCCCCAGACCATAGCTTAGCCACGAGCCAAGGCTAGGTTTACCGGGTACTTCACTGCCGGTCATCACAAAAGTGCAGGCAGGGTCATGATTGATCGCTTCTGTGTGTACCGATTTGATCATCGATATCTCGTCCGCAATCTCCTTCATGTAAGGAACCAGTTCACTCATCATGATTCCTGATTTTCCACACTTCTCGAATTTGAACTTGCTGGGTGCCACGGGGAATCTTTCTTGCCCACTTGTCATTCCGGTAATCCGTTGGTTATTGCGAACGGAATCCGGCAGATCCTTATCGAAATACTTCTCCATCATCGGTTTGTGATCAAAAAGATCCATTTGCGAAGGAGCACCATTCATGTGGAGATAAATTAGGTTCTTAGCTTTCGGTTTGAAATTCGGGAACCCGGGAAGGGCCGGGTGCATATCTTCCTTGGGTGAGTTTGCTAAATTGGCAAAGGCCTGTTTGCCTGCAAGTTGTGCCAGGGCAATTCCACCAAGCTTGAGGCCGGCTCCTTGAAAAAAGGTTCTTCTGTTTTGGAGATTATGAAATTCAATTGCAGGATTCATGACTGATTTAATTTTTGTTTACCACTTCGTCGAGGTTCAGGATCATATTTGCGGTAAGTGTCCAGGAAGCGAGTTCAGGAGGCTGAATATTTGGGTCCGGTTCGCTCTCGCCAAAACCAATTAAATTCACGGCAGCTTCTTGATCTTGAGAGT
>JAOHKZ010000041.1 GCA_028101545.1 Opitutales bacterium
TGCCCGGTTGCGTTTTCCTCTTTCCATGCTGCTTGGGCTCCAATTTCTCGGACATTCCAGGGGATTCTTAAACTTCCGGAAAAACGGGTGCTTTTTCTTCTTCGTACATCAACCATATCATGCATGGCTTGCAATTGCTTGGCTGACATAGGCGAAGATTTACGAAATGGTTTGAAAAACCGGTTGAAATAAACAAAGGAAACATCGGAACGGCTGGCAAGTTTTTGAACAGCACCCGATTGAGCAAGGCATGAAAAGCCATTAACTATCCAAAAACGATTCACTTCCCGAATCTGTTTTTTACTAATACTTTTAGTGATGAACTTTTCTATCCCTGTCCATGAATGGGTCGCTTGTTCTCGAAGAATAGTGGAAACCTCAAGACGATTCTGAGAACGTGAAAACCTTGCACGATCGATGCAAATTCTTTCAAAGTCCCCAGAACGATTGACCAACTGTTTATCCATACGAACAAATACCGGAATCCAATCTGGATTATTCAAGTCAATCGCCACATCCAATCGACTTGCTGAAACCGATTGGAGTACCAATAAAAACCCAATACAGGAAAAACTAAGGAATATATTTTTCATCGGGCGGGGTAATCCCCATGAAAGCTATTTATAGATTCAAATATTTTTTAACCTTTTCCTCCAAACTGGAACGGGCATTCTGGTCAACAAGATTGCCTTCTTTATCAACCAACCACATCGCTGGAATGCTACTTATTCCATGCTCAACGGCCAGGCTGGTCTTCCACCCTTTTCCGTCAAAGAACTGGGGCCAGGGCATATCATTTTTAGCTAGGAAATCCTCAAGTTTCTTCTTGTCGCTGTCCATGGATATTCCAATAATTTCGAAGCCCTGCTTATGCAATTCATCGTAAGTCTTTTTAACACTAGGAATCTCACGGACACAGGGGCCACACCAGGTGGCCCAGAAATCAATCAGGACCACTTTTCCCTTCATTTGGGAAAGATCCACTTCCTTGCCATCCAACGCAGTAAATTTCATATCCAAAGGTTTGCCCAGGGCTTCCATTTTCTTGAGTTGCCCCTTGGCCTTTTCAACAATTCGAGCAATCTTAGGATCAGAGACATCCAAAGCCGTAAGTTCCTCTAAAATTTTTAAACTTTTCTTACTGTCAGGGGTCATTTGGGCAACTGCAGAAAGCATAGCATAAGGCATAAACTCGTTTGGGTAATCCTTCGAAAGAAGACGCCCCACCCTTTCCAATTCAATAATTCCCTTATTTCTATCTTCTTTTAAGGCTGTTCTTACTTGTGCATCTAGTTTTTTAAAGACTTCTTCAAAAGGCGGTTTTCCGGAAAGCTGCTCAATTCCCTCATCTTTTGCAAGAGTTACCCCAAATGGGTATACCCAAAAAATAATGGTTAGTGTAAGTAAGAATCTAAACTTATTTTTTAACTTCATTAATGGACAATAGCCCCTTAAAGTTAAAGACGCCAAGGCTTTTTCCAAGGAATGGATTATTATTACCCAATAAGATGCTTAGATAACATCTCCGTAAATCGATGAAGTGGTCCCTAAAAACTGATACAGGGATTAACCATTTTTCTGATTAATCCCCGTAAACCTGAAAATGAGTACTGGGAGGTAGTGGAAGAACAGAACTACCCGTTCAATCCAGCCAATGCCGCTTTTTTAACTATATTTTCGACTGAAATGCCAAGTTCGGCCATGACGATGTCTCCGGGAGCGGAAATGCCAAATCGGTCAATTCCTACGACCACGCCATCCAAGCCGACATATTTTCTCCAAATATCAGTCACTCCAGCTTCAACCGCTAAACGGCTGCGAAATTTCTTGGGCAAAACGGATTCTCGATAATCTGCATCCTGGCGATCAAAACGTTCCATACAGGGCATGGAAACTACCCTTACTGTGGGGCCAAGTTTTTCAGCCGCTTCCAAAGCAAGGGAAACCTCACTCCCGGAAGCCAAAATAATTAACTCCAATTCGCCCACTTCCTTGCGGACGATATAGGCACCCTTAAGAACACCATGACGTCGTTCAGAAACAGGAATTTGGGAAAGATTGGGAACATTTTGACGAGTCAAAATAAGTCCAGTTGGGCCATCAATGCGCTCCAAGGCAGCAAAGAATGCACCGGCAGTCTCCTCAGGGTCAGCAGGACGGATAACATCAAGGTTAGGAATCAACCGTAAACCACTGGTGGTTTCAACAGGCTGGTGGGTAGGTCCATCCTCGCCGACTGCCACTGAATCATGAGTCCAAATATGAAAAATGGGCAAATTCGCCAAGGCAGAAACACGCACGGATCCACGCATATAATCAGCAAACACAGCAAAAGTGGCACCGGATGGACGGAAAATACCATAATATCCAATTCCATTGACAATTGCCCCCATGGCATGTTCACGAATACCAAAAAGGAGATTCCGACCAGCGTTGTCAGAGCTTGAGAAATCACCCATTTCTTTAAGGTAATTCTTTGTGGAACCATGAAGATCGGCAGATCCACTTATAAGAAGTGGGAAAGCTTGGGCCAAATCATTTATAATTTGAGATCCGGCTGCACGGGTGGCAACTTTTGCATCTTCAGCAAATTCCTGCACGCTATCGATCAAATTAGCAGGTAATTCTCGATTCAAGCCACTTTGTAGAAGGGCTGCTTTTTCAGGATTAGCAGATTGCCAGGCGGCAAATGTCTGATCCCATGACTGACGATTGGCACGACGCTGGTCCTTAAGAGATGCAAAATAAGAACGCACTTCATCAGAAACATAAAATTTCTCATCGGGAAGTCCAAGTCCCTGACGAGCGGACTCGGCAAACTTGGCTCCACCCTCACCATGTCCGGCTGCAGTCCCGGCCACTTCAGGAATCCCTTTTCCGATCAGGGTTTTACACTCAATAAATGTGGGCTTGCCGTTGTTATTGGCGCGAGCCTGAGCAAGTGCATCTGAAATGGCATTAAGATCATGTCCGTCTTCCAAGCGAATCACATTGAATCCATAGGCTGCAAATCTATCCAGAACACTTTCACTCTGGCTGGCGTCTGCCATTGCATCAAGGGTTACATCGTTGGAATCGTAAACAATTGTTAAATTATCCAAGCCAACATGTGCTCCCAGCGAGGCAGCTTCCGCAGCCACACCTTCCTGTAAACATCCGTCACCGGCCAGGCATACAACCTGGTGATTAAAAATCTCATGCTCAGCTGTGTTAAAATGAGCGGCAGCCATCTTAGCTGCGATTGCAATACCAACCGCATTACCCACACCCTGCCCTAATGGACCGGTGGTGGATTCAACTCCGGGAGTCTCACCAAATTCAGGATGGCCAGGGGTTATACTGTGTAATTTTCGGAAATTTTTAACTTCCTCCAAGGGAAGATCAAAACCTGCCAAATGCAACCAACCATAGAGAAACATACTACCGTGACCAGCTGAAAGAACGAAACGATCACGATTCAACCAGTTGGCATCGGACGGATCAATTTTAAGATCGTGACCATAAAGAACGGCTCCGACCTCAGCGGCACCAAGAGGAAGTCCGAGGTGCCCGGAACTACATGCGTGAACAGCATCGATTGCTAGACCTCTAGCTTGATCGGCTGCCTGTTGAAGGATTTCTTGATTTTGCAATGCCATAAGAATAATATTTGAATTAAACAATAAAGGGGAGAAAGATGGAGAGAATTAGTTAAAAATTGAAGATACAAAAATCTTAATATCACTTATGGTAAATAACATCGTTTGCAGTCAATTCAACCATGTTTTCACCAGGAGTCACTACAATACGTTTTGACCAGATGGTAACAACCCCAGTCTGATCATCTTTATCGATGCCAATAAGAAAGTAATCGTCATCCGGGGAAACATCGTCTAATTCAGCTTCACCAAAGGGGTCTGTTCTGGTTTTACCTACTTTTGCTTGCAATAAAATCGATTTAACACTCAATGCAATATCTGGGTTTACATCAGAACCTTTTTCCGCACTAGCCCACAATTCGGCTACCGATTTAACTTCTCCTGCCAATGCACGATCTAGATTCAAATCTCCGAATAAATCATGCAGATTACGTGTGGTTAGATAAAACTCTGAGGCCTGAGCAGGTCGTACAGTACCTTGAGGGGTTGGAACAGAAGCCTTAAACCTAACAACCGATTTGGCAACCGACAAACGATTACGCTGAGAAGAGTATTCCTTTTCCAATTCCTCCAAAGTTGGTGGTGTCGGAAGCGAGAGAAAATCCTTATTTGAAAAAGGTTTTTCAAAAGACATACTATTCGGAAGTTCTTTAGGATTATTTTGGACCACATTTTTGCTTGCATCCTTTGCATTTTGTTTTGCATCAGAAATTACCTTAGTAAGGTAACTAACTCTTTGCTCAGTGGTTAAGTGTTCGTTACCCTCAAGAATAAAAGCCATTAACTCTTTATCATCAGGACGGCGAACAGACTTGGACTGTACATGGAGCAATTTTGCTTCTAATTGTCTCAGCCGATTTTCCAAACTTGAAACATTATTCTTTTCAGTATTCTCAATTTTCAAGGTATCTTTTTTTATCTCTTTGGGATGAAAAACTTGCCGAGGCTCTAATTTTGGATTTATGGCCAATTGCTCTAAGGTATGAAATTTTGGGTTCGCCATATCCATAAATTCAAAAATAGAAACTAATTTTGGATAAAATAACGGAACTGCACTTGGATTTGTTGTGACCCAAGCAATTATAGAACCATCAGTGTGTAAATTACGAACTGGGAGAACCCAAGAAACAGATTCCAAAGACTCTAATTTCAGTTCGCTTGTAAATCTTTTTCCAAAAGATACTTCATTGAGGAAAAAAGAAGCGAAAACGATCCAAGGCAATTTGTTGAAATAGGTATTCATAACAACATAAGCTTTTCAGATTGAATATTAATTCAGATATTTGCAAAGTTTTTCTTCTTGCCCATCTAGCGAGATGCGATTTTTTGTTTTCTTTACACAAAATTGTTTTTTGTTTCCGCTAAAACCTTGTTTTAACTTTTTTTTACACCTAACCCATTCGCATTCCTCTAGGGATTGCCCAAACCCAATAACCTATCATGTCAGACCATTCATCCTCAGAAATAATGATCGAGACACAAGGTCTCAGTAAATATTACGGCGATTTTATCGCGGTAGAAGATTTAAGCTTCAGTATTAAAGAAGGCGAAGTTGTTGCCTTTCTCGGACCGAATGGTGCCGGAAAAAGCACCACCATGAAAATGCTAACTGGATACCTTGCTCCATCTGTAGGAACCGCAAGGGTGTGCGGTATGGAAGTAGCAGGAAACCGAGACGAAGTAGCGAATAGAATTGGATACCTCCCAGAAAATGGTCCCCTCTACGAAGAAATGACTCCCTTAACCCTTCTTAATTTCTTTGGAGACGCACGAAGCATGGATGGAAATTACAAAGCAAAAAGGATTTCAGAAGTAACTGAACAATGTGCATTAGGTACCGTTTTGAATAAACCTATTGGAAAACTCTCCAGAGGGTTCCGTCAACGGGTGGGAATGGCAAATGTTTTGCTCCATGAACCAGATGTTTTGATTATGGATGAACCAACAGCCGGTCTTGACCCAAATCAGGTTTTGGAGGTTAGGAAAACAATCAAAGGATTAGGTAAAACCATCCTTCTCTCCACACATATATTACAGGAAGTTCCTGAAATGGCGGATCGTATCATTCTTATTAATCAAGGAAGACTTATTTTCGAGGGCACTCCGGAAGATTTGAAAAACGAATCATCCTTAGACTCTTGGTTTAACAGCCAAACTATGGAAGCTGCATAAGCTTTCGTTCCTTTTAATTTTTACTTTTGTTTACTGATATGAATAAAAAAGCAATACTAGCTGTATTTAAACGAAACCTCGCCTCGTATTTTGGAAGCCCAAGTGGATATGTTTTTATTTGCGCATTTCTACTTTCAAGTGGTTTAGCCGCTTTTTGGCCTCAAGAATTTTTTGATTCAAACCTGGCAAACCTAGATCAGCTAAACAGGTTTCTACCTCATATTCTTTTAGGCTTCATCCCGGCTATAACCATGAGTATCTGGGCAGATGAAAGGCGGCAAGGAACCGATGAATTACTCCTGACATTGCCCGGAAGTGATTTTGATGTGGTATTAGGTAAGTTTCTGGGGGCTGTTGCCATATTTTCCGTTTCGTTGGTCTTTTCACTTGTTGCAAATTATTGTGTCCTTATTGCAATGGGCAACCCAGACTTCGGATTGCTTCTTTCCACTTACATCGGTTACTTTTTTGTCGGGCTAAGTATGCTAGCTATTGGAATGGTCGCTTCTTTTCTTACCGCTAATTTGACAGTCGCTTTTGTATTGGGAGTTGCCTTCAATGCTCCGCTTGCCCTGTGGCCGAACACTGACTGGGGCTTATCTGCAAGCTTTTTGGATTTTAGTCGTGGAACAATAAGTCTGTCTAGTATGGCCTTTTTTATTAGTTTGGCCATTGCCATGCTTTACCTTTGCTCCATCCTTATTGGCAGGAGACATTGGGTGGGCAGTCCGTCTGGAGCTAATAAAATATTACATTACACAATCAGAGCTGTTGCTTCTCTTGTGATTGCTTACTCCCTTACTATCTTTTTTCGAAATAACGATGTAGTTCGAATTGATGCTACCGAAGAACAGTTGAGCAGCCTGTCCAAGGGATCTATTGAATTATTGGCAGATATTGAGGGTCAAGTTGAAATTGACGCATTCATATCTCCCTCAGATTCAATTCCCGAACAATATGTACAGACGCGTATAAATTTACTCACCGCTCTACGAGAAATTGATAGAGAAAGTAAAAAAGTAACTGTGGAGATTCATGAAATTTCGGCCGAAGATAATGCATCCACTACTGCCGAAAAATATGGTGTTGAAAATCAAAACGGTGTCACCCCTCCTTTATTTGTCCAAGAGGATGGACGATTCATGCCCTGGCAGAAAGACTTGTATCTTGGTCTTGTTTTTAAAGGAAATGGGGGTCAGCAAACTATTCCATTTATCTATAAGGGACTTCCAGTTGAATACGAAATCATGCGTACCCTCACTGCAGTAAGTGGGCCTAAATCCAAGAAAAAACTTGGTGTATTTGCCACGGATGCTCCCATGATGGGATCGGCTGGTATGGGAATTATGGGTTTCAATATGGGCGGAGGAACTCCGGCATGGGAGGTTGTGAATGAACTTCGCAAACAATACGATGTACAGGAAATTACAGGTGGTGGAGTTGAAAAAGGTGATTATGACGCCATCATGGTCGTACAGCCATCGACACTGGATAATGAAAAACTCGACAACCTTATTGCTGCGATAAAAGCTGGCATTCCCACCGCAATTTTTGAAGATCCACTCCCTCTAATTCAGGGAAGTGTAACAGGGACTTATGAGCCTAGAAGAAATAATCAACAAGGTGGTGGTCCAGGACAACCTCCACCCCCAGCACCTGAAAAAGGTGATTTGTCAAAATTGTGGAATCTGCTCGGAGTTCATTTTAATGTAAACCCACGGGAACGATTGGGCTCAATCAAAAAAGAACTGGTTGATCTTCAAAACAATGCCAGCAGGAGCTTAGGACCAGCAAGAGGTAGATTTCCTGAAGTAGGCACATTCTTTACAAAACTTAATGACCTGGTTAAAAAAGTTTCCGAATTTGAAGCACGTATTAACGCTAATGCCCCGTTGTCAACCAACGACTGGAATAGCCTGCAACTCACCACTCTTCGTGATTCAATCAGTGGCTTGGACTACAGCCATCCTATAAGGAATTATATCGAGCAGAAACTTCTCGACCCCGTTGATACTAAATTAAAGGGACTTGAGAAAAGAATATTACGGGATCCCTATAATCCGTTTCCCAAAATTCCCCGTTCAGAGAATTTCCCAGACGAATTTATCTATGTAGGAGGTGCTGAAAGTTCATTTGATCAGAGTCCGGTTACCTCCGAACTTCAATACTGCCTCTTTACTTGCCCGGGAACTCTGTATGAAAATCCTAACCCAACGCTTTCTTTTACGCCCCTTCTCAGATCACGTGGTGGTCAAATGAGCGGCACCACCAGTTTGGATAATTTTTGGACTGGAGGGGTATTTGGAACTCCCAGAAGATTTAATCCTGATCGAACTTTATATGCCGGATCTAATCTATCTGAAACCATTGCCGCATCGATTGAAGGTAGCGTACAGGACGGAAATAAAACAAGCGATATCAAGGTAATCTTAGTTGCCGATATAGATGTTCTGGCAGATCCATTTTTTAATATAAGGAGCCGAGGTCCTGAATCTGATTTCCCGCTAGATGTTGACAATGTTACTCTATCTTTAAATCTGATTGATAGTTTGGCCAAGGAGGATCGATTACTTGACATTCGAAATCGTCGCCGTCTGCACAGGACACTCGAAGAATTTGAAAAAAGTATCGAGGAAGCACGTGAAGTGGCTACCAAAACCATTCAACAGGCTGAAGGCTCAATTCAACAAATTCTTCAAGAAGAGAATCGAAAACTGAATGAAGCCTTGGCAGACATTCAAAATGGCCAAGGTAGTATGACTCAGGGTCAGTTTATGCAAGTTCTGCAAACAGAAGCTGCAAAACTTCAAAAAAACCTAGCCAAAAGAGAACGTGAATTACGTCAGGAAACGAATACAAAGGTTAAAGCTGCAGAAAGACAAAGAGATCGGGAGATTAAGGATAAACAGGAATTCATTCAAATGATGTCTGTTTTCCTACCTCCTGTTCTTCCATTACTTATGGCCTTGATGGTTTTCCTGAAAAAAAGATCTGCTGAGACCTTAGGTGCGAACGCATCCCGAGTTAGATCTTAATCAGCCCAACTTTTAAACAATAGTAAATTTACATCCATGAAAGAAAACTCTAAATCTATTATTTTCATTGCGGTTGCCGCAGCCTGTGTGCTTCTCGCTTTGTCTTCTATTCCTGAAAAAATTGACCCCGCCAGTAAGGGTAATCGAATGGGGCAAGCTCTTTTTGAAACCTTTGACCCGCGCCAGGCAACCGGAATCGAAATTGTTGAAATTGATGAGGAAAACCTGGAAGCTAAGTCACTCGAAGTTGCTCAGACAGAAAAGGGATGGTGGATTCGCCGTCCGCAAAAAGCAGATTATCCTGCTAATGCTGATAATCAGGTAAAAGATGTATCGACCATTCTACTCGATCTTCGGATCCTTGATACGGCGTCAGAGGGTGCAGGTGAACATGCAAAATATGGAGTTCTTGATCCAAGCAGTGCCAATCCCGGTGATCGTGGTGTTGGAAAAAGTATCGCTCTCAAGAATCGTTCGGGATCTAACCTAGCCCAGCTCATCATTGGAAACGAAGTCGAAGGCTTATCAGGCACTCGTTATGTGCGAATCCCAGAGCAGAGCACTGTCTTTACAGCGGAAATGAGAAATGCAAACAATGTATCCACGAAATTTGTGGATTGGGTGGAAAAAGATTTCCTCGACTTAGACAAATGGAATATTAAGAGAGTAACTCTTGATAACTATGAGGTGAACTTAGCAAAAGGACAGCTCAACCGAAAAGACAAACCTTATATTTTGGATTATGAAAATTCGGAATGGAAACTAAGCGGTTCAACTTTATCTGATAAGGAAGAATTAAATAAAGAAAAATTAGATGCCCTAAAGGATGCTTTTGATGATCTTGAAATTATAGATGTGGAGAGCAAACCAGAGATTTTAGTTTCCAATCTCAAAAAAGGGAATGAATTTTTTAATAATTTAAAAGACCAAAAAAATCAGGCAGTGGTGCAGTCCCTTCAACAAAAAGGGTTTTACACAGTCGCAGTTCAAAATCCACAGGGTCAACAAGTTCCTAAAGTAGTTTCAAATAAAGGAGAAATTTTGGTAGGAATGAAGGATGGTGTTGAATATGTCCTGCGTTTTGGTGATATTTACCGTGGTCCCGAAGAAGATGAAAATGCAACCGGGGATAGTCGCTATATATACGCATTTGCTCGGGTGAACCAAAGTCTGCTTGATCCCCTTGTCCTGGATCCAGTCCCCTCCCCTTTAGCTGCTCCTCAACCCTCATCAAAAACTGATCAAAATAGTTCCTCTGAAAAAGGGGCAAAAGGAGATACCGGAGATAAAGGAAAAGAAAGCGAAGTTCCTAATATCGCTCCACCAGGTCCACCGCCTAACTTTATACCCTCTTCAACCCCACCTACCAACACACCACCCCCACCACCCGCGGTTGTGAATAGTAAACCCGCTATCCCTGCTAAATTAGATCAAAATAAAAGTACAGAATCTGATGAATTTACTAGAAAGAAAGCAGAAAGGGATGCTGAAATTGCCCGTATTAACGCCTCAAATGCAAATAAACAAAGAGAATTCAACGACAAAGTCGCTAAAGCTCAGAAACGCGTTAATGAGCTTAATGAAAATCTTGCGGACTGGTATTATGTAATTTCAAATGAAGTATTTGAAAAAATTCGATTGGAAAGAACTGATTTCGTAAAAGCAAAGGAGACCGAGGAAATGCCTGACGAAGTGAAAGCTTCTCATATTTTAATATCCTACAAAGGAGCTGACCGTGCGGACTCCAACATCACGCGATCTAAGGAGGAGGCTAAAAAAGAAGCTGAACGAATCCGTGGTTTAATCATTAACGATAACAAGGATTTCGGTGATATGGCTCGTAAAAATTCTGATGGCCCCAGTAAAACCAAAGGTGGAGATTTAGGAAAATTTAAATTTGAAGTTATGGCCAAAGAATTTTCTGAAGCTGCATTTGCCCTTGATGTCGGAAGTGTGTCTGAAGTAGTGGAAACTGGATTTGGCTTTCATGTAATTAAAAGAACGGAATAACTATCAGCTTTTCCCAAACACTTGATTTATACCTGTTTGGTTATTTTTCTTTCAACCGATAAGCTTTGGTTGTAGGAAATACTTAATGCCACTCTCTTTTTTAAAATCCAAAACTTCTCCTCTTTGGAAACGAATTGCGTCAGATGATTCAACTCGTCTTCGTTTAAAGTACGATACCTATTATCATATTTTTGAAAGGCAGGAAGGAACCAGAGTATTTAAGGATGGTAAGGAGTTCATTATGCTTTCCAGCAATGACTACCTTGGTCTGTCCAATCATCCACGGATTAAAGAGGCGGGCATACAGGCAATCAAAAAATGGGGAAGCAGTACCACGGGAGCACGCTTAGCCAATGGTGGAAGGATCTTCCACCAAGAATTAGAGGAAAAGCTAGCCGATTTTTTGGGAAAAGAAGCATGTCATGTTTTTTCTGCCGGATATTTAGCATGTGCTTCAGCGGTGACAGGCTTTGCGGATCGGAAAGATCTTATTCTCGCTGATAAAAACCTCCACTCATCACTCTGGAGCGGTATTCAATTAAGTGGTGCCCGATGCGAACGCTTTGCTCACAATAACCCTGCTCACGCAGCAGAAATTATTGAGGAGGAAGAAGACTCAAATAAAATCTTTGTTCTAGAAGGGGTTTATTCAATGGAGGGGCATATCGCAAAGCTTCCAGATTTTGTTGATATTGCCAAGAAGCATAATGCCTTTCTTGTTCTAGATGATGCTCATGGTTTTGGCGTTTTAGGAAAAGATGGGCGTGGCACGGCAGAACACTTTGGTATGACTGATGATGTTGATGTTCTATGTGCCAGTTTTTCTAAATCATTAGCAGGTGCCGGTGGGTTTGTAGCCTCGAGTAAAGATGCAATTAACTATATGAGGAGCCATTCAAAACAGACTATTTTTTCTGCTGCCCTCTCTCCAGTTTCCTGTGCCTGTGCCCAGGAAGCTCTTCAAATAATGCAGGATGAACCCGAACACAGGGAACAATTATTTAAAAATTTGGAAAGATATCGAGGAATTTTAGCTGATTTGGAATTAGACACCTGGGGAAGTGAAACGCCGGCTATACCAATCGTCTTAGGAGAAAAAGAAAAAGTATATTATTTTTGGAAAGCACTTCTTGAAAAAGGAATTTATGCCATTATTTCGATCGCTCCAGGTGTACCACCAGGCAAGGATTTGATCAGAACTGCTATATCTGCTTCCCACACCGACGAAGATTTGGACCGGATTGAAGAAGCGATGATATATGCAAAGTCAAAAATTTAGATTATCCAATTGTGGAAAAGATTTATATTGATGTTACCCAGTCATGTCGATCATCCAACAATTCGGGGATACAAGTAGTTACGCGAAATATTTTTAGAGAATTTAAATCTATCCAAGACACTGTACCGATTATTTGGGATAACCATCTATGTAAATATGCTTATCTCAACAAAAAAGAACTAAGAAATTTACAAAATCCATTCCCTCGGAACTACAAGTCAAAGGCTCGCCCAAATAAACAAGAGAATCCATTTTATAAAGAATTAATTAATTCTATTCTTCGAATAAGAAAAAGCATAAACTTTTATTCCCAGAAAAAAGAGAATGATTTCATTGTATTACCTGAAGTTTTTCGAGATAAGCGGGTTAAACATTTACTAAATTTACTTCCTCCTGGATTCAAAAAGGTTGGATTGTTTTACGATGCTAATGTTCTACGTGACACTTCTAATATTCCAGATGCCCGTTCAAAAAACTTCAAAGAATATCTTCAAATCCTCGCCACATGTGATTTTATTTCATGCATATCAAACGAGTCTCAAGAAGCTTTTTTCAAGCATGCTCCCAAAAGGAAAGTTTCACAAGTTACTGAAGTCCACTACTTGCCAGTCGAAAAACCTTCGTTTGAAAAATCTTTCCCAGCAACGAATTATCCGCTTATCCTTTGCGTATCTACTTTAGGTTATAATAAAAATCATCTCACTTTTCTCAAAGCTGCGGAACAGCTTTGGAATGAAAAACTCAAATTTACGATCGAATTAGTTGGACAAGCAGATCCCTCCTGGTCTCCTCAAATATTAAAACTTATCGAATATCTCCAAAAAAAAGGCAGGCCTATCACATGGCTACAACATGTTGATCAGGAAACACTTGAGATTAAATACGCCAGGTGTCTTTTTACAGTTTACCCATCACTCTTCGAGGGGTTTGGCTTACCAATATTAGAAAGCTTAATTAGAGGGAAACCTTGTATCTGTGGTAAGAATGGTGCGTTAGGGGAAGTTTCCAAAGGAGGAGGTTGCTACAATATTGCTAATCAGGAAGATATCAATGAACTAACAAATGCTATTCGTAAATTACTAACAAAAAAATCGTTACTTGAAAAATTAATTAAAGAAGCAACTCTAAGAAAATTTGATAATTGGAAGGATTATTCTCATAACCTACTCTCTTTTTTTCAACAAACTGTAGGACTTTAAATAAGTATTCACTTTCTGAAACGGTAAGTACCGTTTAATATGGAAATTGATACATAGAAAAAATGGAATTTAGAACCAAAAGGGCGAAGAATGGATTTTATGATGTACCAATACGCATAATTGAATCGATCAAGAAGTGCGTAACGACCTGCAATTTCCTTTTCCCATCGACGTTGAAATCTTAATTCATTTGTCATATTATGAGTTAATCTTCCTTCAGATGCACATTTAACATGATAGACAATGCTGTAATTAACGACATAATGTTTCAGTTTTTTTAACCCCATCCGCAAGCATAAATCAATATCTTCACAACCATTAAGGTATTCTTCATCAAACCCATCCATTTCATAAAAAAGAGATCTGCGAGTTACACAACATGCTGCGGTCACGGCATTCCATTGTTTTAATTTATCCTTAAAAGGAAGGTGAAAAAATCCTTGTCCATAATGGACAGGTTTTCCTTCAGGCGAAAAAACGATGCCCATATGATCATATTTTATTGAATTTGCTAATTTTTGAACATTTCCGACCATTCCCACCATTTTTTTAGTTTGAAAAACTTCAATCATAGGTAGAAGCCAGTTTCCCTCAACAAATACATCGTTGTTTAAAAAACATATGAATTCACCCTTTGCTTCCCGAGCAGCAAAGTTGTTATTCTTTGCGTATCCCTTGTTAGTTTCATTAAAGAATACCCTATAAGGAAAAGGTAATGTTAAGAGAAATTGTTTAGTACAGTCTGTACTAGCATCGTCAACTATGAGAACTTCATAAGAAATTTTTCCTAGAAGAGTTTTTTCTAATTGGTCCAAGCACCTCTTCGTATATTCCAACTGCCCAAAGACGGAGATAATTATACTTACAACAGGTGACTGCTTAATCATTTTGCACATTCATTCAAAATAGACCTAGAAAGTGAATCTGCAGTTCTTTTCACATCAAAAGCCTCTTTGGAATATTGAATAGCACTTTTTCTCAATTTTATAAATGAATTTGGATTTTGCCA
>JAOHKZ010000042.1 GCA_028101545.1 Opitutales bacterium
GAATTTCCCAAAAGAGAAAGATCGTTTTCAAGTTTTTCTTAGAAAAATGGAAGATTTTGATGCTTATTCAGTTACTGTTCCCGATCTTTCAACGAGGTCAATTCTTAAAGAAGCATTTTCAGATCCCCTACTCGGAGAAATGCTTCTATGTCCTACTTCTTATTATGGGTCTGCGCAAGAAAACGATATCGACTTTGCTACCTTTACTATGCTGTTCGATGCAATTTTTAAACAAGGTCTAGCAAGACCAGCCTATGGTATTAGGGCATTCCTTGATCCATTAGTTCAAAAATTGGATGAATTAGGCGTTACTAGAATTATGAACAGCGGAGTTAAAAAAATTAACTCGAACGAATCATATGCGAGTGAAATTATTACCGATGACGAAAATGTGTACACAGCAGATCAAATTATCTCAACCTGTGGACTAGTTGAGACTGAGGAATTGCTGGGCTTAACGGATACCTCATCAAGAGAAAGTAAGGCGGGCAATTTTTCTATTATTGAAACTATTTCGGTATTTAAAGGAAAACCGCAAGATTTTGGGTGGGATGAAACAGTTATTTTTTATAATGATAGTAAAGAATTTCGTTATGAAAAACCAAAGGGAACTATGGACTCTTCCTCCGGAGTAATTTGCTTACCCGAAAATTATCAGGATCCAGAGAATCAAAAAGTTAATGAAAGTAGATTACGGATTACAAATCCCGCTAACTTTGACAAATGGACTACATTAGATGAGCCAGCCTATATCGCGGAAAAGGAAAAATCTGAGCGAATTATGCTAGAAAAAGCACTCAATTACTTACCAAAAGGACAATTACAAAAAAAGAATTTTTCAAAAGCAACATTGCTCCAAGATACCTTCACCCCAAAAACAATTAAAAAGTATACAAACCATAAAAATGGAGCTTTATATGGTTCACCGTTAAAAAGCAGATCTGGGGCAAGTCCAATCAAAAACTTATTTTTGGCTGGCACCGATCAAGGATACATTGGGATTGTCGGGGCAATGCTGGGTGGAATTGCTGTGGCAAACAACCGAATCCTTAAACCATCCTAAGAAATTTCCTGTATTAATCGTTCTTGAACTTCAGCCATTAAAAGGTAGGCAAAAAAACCAATTTGCACTTCAGGATTTTTAGTAGGGATATCAGCAAGCCCAGTCTCTAATTCTTCGTCGCTTAATTTCTTCAAGGATGTTTTACGAATGGTAAAACGAATTTCGGTAAGGCCACGAAGTAAATCCTCCACTTCGTCTTCTTTTACCTCCACTCGCCCGTACTTCAATCGAGGGCTTTTTAAAAGTCTGGCTAAAGCGTTACGATCATCTTTTGCCTCTTGCTTTAAACCTTCAATCCACGCTTCCTTAAAATCAGGATCATCAATATCTGGAAAATGATCGGAATAATCTTCCTCCTTTACAGAAAGAGCAAATAGTTTTCCTAACTCGGGGAGAACGGCACGAATAATTCGGGCTTCGACCTGCAAACTAAACTCAATCATCCTTTTCAAGAATCGTTTGCAATCGCCAGCGCTGTAATTGATAAGCGTAATTTTCAGCCTGTTCCCTCTCCCCAACCCACAAAATAGATTTACCCTGTTCATGTACCTCCATCATATGTTTTGTCGCTTTCGTATCGTTATAGCCAAATACTTTCTTAAAGACCATGACTACATAATTCATAAGGTTTACCGGATCATTAAGCACGATTACCTTCCAGGGAGTTCCTAACTGCTCATCCAATTCGGTTTTTTCTTCCAAAAGAGGAGAGCTTGATGTTGAGCTAAGGATTTCAAAAGCCATAGATAATAAACTATTATAGCAAAGTTTTCTCAATTCCGATGGTAAAAATGACTATAAATCGAATTATACGACTTTCCGTGCTTGCCTACGCCCTCCGAAAAGAATTTTTTATTAGTATGATAAAAATTCCAGCATTCATAATTGGAGGTTTGTTAATCTTAACTGGTATCGCAGGATACCTGTTACAAGACCCTGGATTGTCCCTAAAAATTAAAGGACCGCTAGCTGCAGATGCCCAACTAACTTTATCGGATGGTAATCAATCTCATGAACTTGACCTTGGTTTTGCCTCAAGTGAAGCAGCGGGGGAACACGCATACTGGATAATATACAATCTAAACCTGAACCACGCAAAGGATGCTTCACAGGGAAACTACGCAATTGATGAAGGAGCGACAGATAGAGGCTATGTTAAAAAATCTTTTTGGTATGCTTCTTCAAAGGGGGAAACTATGGATACCCTGATTCAAGAGTCTGAAAATTACCAGGGAGCAGGTGATCAGGAAACAATAGATATCGATTGGGCAAAGGTCGACCAGAACTCTTCTACCATTCGCTTTGTCTTTAAAAATCAAATGGAATCAACTGGGCCGATTACACTGCAGGCTAGTAACTGGAAAAACATTGATATTACACCTGAACCGAAGCCCAATGAAAAAATTGAATTTAAGAAAAGTTGGACTGCCTTTATTCCAGGAATTTTAGGAATTATATTAATATTATTAACCTTAGGTGCCTCTAAAATGCCACATGCACACAAACATTTCATGCATGTTGCAGTGCTGGTTGGATTAGTTGGATTTTTTGCTGTTGCGGGAAAAGTTGGTTCTGCAGTTGCTGAAATGAATTGGTTAAAAGAAGAACCCTACATGATCATTCATGTATCGAGTTTAAAACCAACCACCATGCTTTTGTCGGCTGGTCTACTTCTTATATTTGTTATTCTTTGTGTGGTTTCTTTTATCGAAGCCAGAAAAAGCCGGATTGCTGAAGAAAAGAAGAAACCTCAAACTAATTCTTCTATAAAAGAAAGTTCTGATAAAAAAGAGTCATCCAAAGATTCAGACAAAAAAGAGGGTAAGGAAAAGGATTCTGGCAAAAAGGTAGAAGCCAAAGAAAGTAAAAATGAGGACGTCCCGTCGAAGAGTTCAGATGCACCTACACCTCAAGCCAAGAAGGAACCTGCAAAAACTGAAAAAGATACTCCCGAGCAGAAAAAAGAAGAGACACCAACCTCCGATAAAAAACCTTCAGAAGCACCCAAGGCATCAACTGACATAGAAGAAAAAAAGTCAAAGGAACCGATCAAACAAACCACCTCTTCTAAAGACTCTTCTTCATCAGATTCTAATTCCAAGGATCAGGACGATTCGAAAGAGGAAAATGAAGCTGCTCCAAAATCTGAAGCTGAGGATAAGAAAGAGGAAAAGCCTGAGCCCAGGGGCGATTCTGAAAAATCAGATAAGGTAGACAACAAAGAGTAATCTTTTACTTTAATATACAGCCACATTCCAAAATAAAAGTGGCACACCCGGAGGGAGTCGAACCCCCAACCTCCTGGTCCGTAGCCAGGCACTCTATCCAATTGAGCTACGGGTGCACTAAAGCTTTACAAATTAATTGCTTATTGCTTTCTAGCAAGCTTAAACTCCTCTTCGAGCGAAAAGTTTAAACACTTTTGAATACAATGGAAGCATTGTGCCCACCAAAACCAGAGTTGTTACTCATGGCAACATTTACCTCAAGATCTCTTGCTTCGTTAGGGACATAATCTAGATCACAATCGGGGTCAGGAGTATCAAGGTTAATCGTGGGTGGCACGATGTTATCTTCAATAGCTTTACAAACAGCAGCTGCTTCAATTGCACCTGCTGCTCCCAATAAATGTCCGGTCATAGATTTAGTGGAACTTACGCATAATCCATTCTTTGCATAATCTCCAAATACATTTTTAAGGGCAACGGTTTCAGAACGATCATTGTAAGGTGTAGATGTACCGTGAGCATTAACATAAGCAACCTGCTCTTTGGAAATCTTTGCCTCATCTAATGCCTGGTTCATGCATTTGGTCAATGCCTTACTTTCGGTATCAGGCGTAGTAACATGAAATGCGTCACAGGTTGCAGAGTAACCGACTATCTCAGCATAGATTCGAGCACCTCGTTTTTCTGCGTGCTCCTTGGTTTCCAGGACTAAAACGCCTGCACCTTCACCCATTACAAACCCATCGCGATCTGCATCAAATGGACGGGATGCACGAGAAGGTTCATGATTAAACTTGGTGCTCATTGCCTTCATTGAGGAAAACCCGGCAAATCCGATACGCGTAACTGCAGCTTCACTTCCCCCGGCAAAAATAACATCTGCTAATCCACGCTGCATCATGTGAAATGCTTCACCGATGGCATGGGAACCAGAAGCACATGCACTTACCACTGAAAAATTAGGACCTTGTGCACCAAGATCAATGGCGATAACCCCTCCAGCAATATTGGCAATTAAGGAAGGAATCATGAAGGGAGAAACTCTACGTGGCCCTCTTTCAATAAGGGTCGTCATTTGTTTCTCGATTGTTTCCATCCCACCGATACCAGAACCAACGAGCACGCCAGTTCTCTCGGGAACTAGATTATCCCTTGATAAGTTAGCGTCTGCAAGGGCATGCCTAGAGGCAGCAAGTGCCAAGTGAGTGTAGCGATCATTGCGCCGGACTTCTTTTGGATCCATGAAGTCTTCGGGATTAAAATCCGTAACTTCAGATGCTACTTGGCTAGCAATATCACCTGCTTCGAAACGAGTAACTGCTGTAATTCCAGATTTTCCGTCTTTGAGCGAATTCCAAAAGTCATCAATACCATTACCAATGGACGAGACAACTCCTACACCTGTTATGACTACTTGATTCATGTATTAAATCATATCGGGCCCATTCTAAATTGACCCGCTTTTAAAAAAATATTCTAGGAAGACAAATTCTTTTCCACATACTCAATTACAGAACCAACTGATTGAAGCTTCTCAGCATCTTCTTCAGGGATTTCTGTACCAAATTCCTCTTCAAGTGCCATAACCAATTCGACTTGATCGAGAGAATCAGCTCCCAGGTCGTCTATAAAATTGGCCTCCGGGGTTACTTGTTCTTCACTCACATTGAGTTGGCTAATAATAATTTTTTTAACGCGATCGGCATTATTTTCTGACATAATTTTTATTTGGGTTTAAATTTAACATTAATCTCTTGTTCACATCACCATCCCTCCGTCAACCGTAAAAACTTGTCCTGTTATGTAGGAAGACTTTTCGGATGATAAAAATGAGGCCATTTCTGCAATATCTTCTACTTTTCCAAATCTTTTCAAAGGAACAGTACTAAGTGCCACTTCTTTGATTCGATCATCTAGACTGGAAGTCATATCTGTATCAATAAAACCGGGTGCAATCGCGTTAACTGTGACTGAACGGGCAGCGAATTCGCGGGCCAAACTTTTGGTCAAACCGATCATTCCTGCCTTCGCAGCAGCATAATTAGCTTGTCCTGCATTTCCGGTAAGACCGACAACTGAAGAAATATTTATGATTCGCCCCCATCGCTTCCGAGTCATAGGTCGACCAATTGCTTTTATCCAATGGAAACAACTATTCAAATTAGTGTTGATTACATCCATCCAATCATCTTCTTCCATTCGAAAAAGAAGATTATCCCGGGTAATACCGGCATTATTGACCAGAACATCAACACATTCATGTTCTTCTAAAATTTTCTCACAAGCTTTTCTAATCTCTTCGCCAGAGGAGACATCTACGGCTAGCGATTCCGCTTTGCCACCATTTTCTTTGATACTATCAGCTGCTGTCCCACAGGAAGATGCTGATTTGCTTACACAAATTACATGCATACCATCCCTTGCCAAAGATTCAGCAATTGTTTTCCCAATTCCACGACCCGCTCCCGTTACGAGAGCAATTTTAGTTTTTGTATTTTCTTCGCTCATATGTTTTTAATGTACCCGTCTTCAATTTGAAACATCCACTTTTTTACTAATGCAAAAATCCTTAACTTTTAGCAACCCACAAGTTTACAACTTGCACAAATTCAGATGAAATTTTCAAATGCAGCTCGACCTAAACTACAAAAATTTCTTGCTGATGCCGGACTTTGCTCGAGGAGAAAGGGAGAGGAGTGGATTGAAGATGGCTTAGTTACAATCAATGGAGAGGATGCAAAATTAGGAGAAAGAGTATCCCCAGATTCTGATATTGTTAAAGTTAACGGAAAAAGAGTTCAGGTTAAAAAAATTCCTGAAATTACTCTTCTGGTTAACAAGCCCAAAGGATATACTTGCTCAAATGACGACGAATACGCAGATCGTTTGATTTTCGAACTTTTAGAATCAAAGTATCGCTCGATAAGATTATTTTGTGCCGGTCGCTTGGATGTTGATAGTGAGGGAATGGTTATTCTTACAAATAATGGTACCCTTGCTCACCGCTTAACTCATCCATCTCAAATGGTCCGAAAAAAGTATAAAATTGAAATCGACATTCCATTTGATACGAAAGACCTCTCGTCTTTAATTAATGGAGAAGTAATTGAGGAGGAATTTTTAAAAATTGATGAGGTCAGACCAAGCAAAGGGAAATCATTACGATCAACAAAACTTGATGTTATTATGGGACACGGAAAAAAAAGGGAGATCCGTAGAATTTTCTACCATCTTGGCTACAAGGTAAAAAAACTAAGAAGAGTGGCCATCGGGGGACTTGGAATTAAAAATATATCCTCAGGTCAAAGCAGATTACTTAAAAAAGAAGAAATTGAATTGCTCTTCCCTAGGGAAATTTCCTAATTTCTAATTCATGGGAAATAAAAATTATATAAAAATATTTTTGTTATCAACGGTTGGGTTTTCAGTCTTTGTGACAATGTGTAAATTAAGCTTTGGGCAGACTCCCCAAAACTCAACTCCTCCGAATCTTGCAGATGCATTTACTACTCCCGCCAATACTCCATCGGTACAAACGGGGGAAGAAGAAATTGAACCAATTGTGGTAGGGAGAAAAAAATGGAGCGATCGCCCGGCGGAAAATAAAACCTTACCATTCTCTAAAACTAAGCCTAATAAAACTTTCTCAAACCCTGCCAATATTCAAGAATTGGAACCTCTTGAAACAAAACAAGGACAGGTTGCCCCGACCAATAATCTCCCCATGAAGGTCCCATCTATTCCACCAGCAGTAAACCTTCATCGTAATTTCGAGGGTAAACTTGTGCTTAAGCCAAGAAAATTTGGAATTGAAACCACATTTCCTTTTCAACTAGAGAATTCGCGTGGAAAGAGACTTGCATTTATTGATTTTCAGGATGTTCGCTCTATTGATCCTTTATCACTTAAAGATAAAAAAGTTAATATTTTAGGTAAACTTGAGCCTGTCAAAGAAGGCTCTGATAACTTAGTTATTCGAGCTCGAATTCTTCGCGAAATCGATTAAATTTTTATAATGGAGTTAATTAATGGCAATGAAATTGCCCAGCATATCATTGAGGAACTTAAGGTAAAAGTTTCAAATATTCATGGACCTAAGCCTTGCGTTGTTTTTATTCGCGTTGGTGAAGATCCCGCTTCTGTTTCTTATGTCAGAAAAAAGGAAAAAACCGCGGCTTCTATAGGGATTAAAAGCAGGTTAAAAATCCTGCCCGAAAATATAACGCAGGATCAACTTTTAAATGAAGTAGAAAAAGAAAACCAAGACCCCAGCGTACATGGTATATTGGTGCAAGCACCCCTTCCCTCTCACATCGAAGAAAGAATTATTTTCAACAATGTATCTCCTCAAAAAGATGTGGATGGTTTCAACGCCTTAAATTTGGGAAAATTGTGTCAGGAACAAAATGATGCTTTTATTTCATGCACGCCCGCAGGAATTATCGAATTAATCGAAAGAAAAAAAATTCCAACGGAAGGTAAGCATGTTGTAATATTGGGAAGAAGCTTAATAGTTGGAAAGCCAACGGGCATGCTTTTCCTACAAAAAGGCTTCCCGGGGAATGCAACTGTGACCTTCTGCCATTCTCGTACAGTTGATTTACAAAGTTATACTCAAAGGGCTGACATACTCGTTGCCGCAATAGGAAGACCCCAATTTGTTACAGGTGATATGGTAAAACAAGGGGCAACTGTAATTGATGTAGGAATCAACCGTATTGAAGATCCTAGTAGAAAATCTGGATTTCGATTAATAGGAGACGTTCATTTTGAGCAAGTTGCTCCGAAAGCTCAATTCATAACCCCCGTTCCGGGTGGTGTGGGTCCCATGACAGTTGCAATGCTTATGAGTAATACCCTACAGGCTTTCCAAAAGTCTCAGTAGTGCATTCTAATATGGAAAAAAGCCCCGAAGAGTTAACGGAGGAATATGTGCCTGCTCCCCTTGCTAAAAGGATGGTCGCGTTCGGAATGGACGCTGTTCTTATCTTTATTCTGATCCAGTTAGTTGCCTTAATTATTCCAAAACTTTACAACGAGAATTCTAAAAGAGAATTTAATCAACTAGTTCACCAAGTTTCATTACTTGGATCTGACGAACGAACTGACTCCACAAAGATGGCCTCATTTATTGAAGAATCAAAGCTTTCTGCTGAAACCTATGAAATGCTCATAACTATGCTTATTGCAGCATGTGCCTTGCCCGTTCTTTATTTCTTTGCGGGAGAAACTTTTTTCCGTGGACAAACCCTGGGGAAAGCGACTTTTGGATTGAGGACTACTTTATTAAATAGTTTTGAGAATGCTCCTCCAGCTAAGATTTTAATCCGTTCAGTCCTCAAAGGTTTTGCCACAATCACCCTGCTCACTCCATTTCTGTTACCCGGGTTGTTGAATTTTTTCTTCTGTTTTTTTAATAGAAAAAGAAGGTGCGTCCACGACATACTTTCCGGAACGATTACAGTTCAACCCAAAACTTAGACATTCATTTGTTATGAATCAAAAAATTTCCTTTATTGGAGCCGGTAAAATGGTATCTGCTATTGTAAAAAGCTTGCTGCGATCAAATGCTTTTCAGGCAAATGAAATTTCTTGCTGTTCTGCCAATGATGGCACATCTGAAGCATTATCCAAAGAGACTGGGATTACAAGGCATGAAAATATCACAGCGCTTCTGGCCGCAAAGCCTGATCTCCTTGTTCTTGGTTGTAAGCCACAACAAATATCGGAATTGCCCGCGGAAACCTCTGAATCCTCAAATGGTATGCTCATTTTATCTATTATGGCCGGCATTACACTTTCCAGGTTGAACAATACCTTTCCAGTAGCCCGAAATATTGTTCGGTCCATGCCAAATACTCCCGGTCAAATTGGTTCCGGTATTACCGGCTATTTATTTGCAAATCAACCATCGGATACCGACAGAGAAATGATTCATAAAGTACTTTCTTCACTTGGGGTTGTTAAACTGGTTAAAGAAGAAATTGATATCGATCGGGTAACAGCAATTAGCGGAAGTGGTCCCGCCTATATTTTTGAATTTACCTGTGCTATGGAAGAAGCAGGCATTAAGCTTGGCCTAACCCCTGATTTAGCTAAAGACCTAGCGATACATACTGTAATTGGGGCAGCAAAACTGATGAAAAAAAGTACATTCCATCCCGAAGAACTTCGTAACCAAGTTACCTCTCCCAACGGTACTACGCAGGCGGCTCTAGAAAGTTTCACCAACGATCAATTAAGAGAGATTGTAGCTAACGCCACTCAAGCAGCCCTCGATCGATCAATTGAATTATCAAATGCATAACATTCAAACAGGAACAACGGTCGTAACCGGAGGAGCCGGTCTTATTGGCAGTGCAACCATTTGGGGCATTAACAATCAAAACCTCCAAAATGTGTGGTTAGTAGACTGGGTTGAAGATAATTCTTTAAAACAAAGAAATTTGGAGAATTTAAAATATCAGAGATTTCTTGACGCAAAACTCTTCAGGAAATTGATGCGAGAAAAAAGCCCTGAATTATCTGAAGTTAAAACTGTCATTCACCTTGGAGCCTGTTCTAGTACTACAGAAACTGATGAAGACTACCTGGATGATAATAACTTCCTTTACACAAAAGAAGCGTGCGAATGGGCACTCGAAAATAATGCTCGATTTGTCTATGCATCTTCCGCGGCAACTTATGGAGACGGAACTATGGGCATGGATGACAAAGAAGAAAGCATTGAAAAATTCCACCCCCTTAACCTTTACGGTTGGTCCAAACAGAAATTTGACTTGCTTGCGAAAAAACAAGGCTGGTTCGATAAAATAACCGGATTGAAATACTTTAATGTTTATGGACCAAATGAAGAACATAAAGAAAGTATGAGATCAGTTGTGAGCAAGGCTTATGAACAAATAGCAAAAAACAATACAATGTCTCTTTTTAAGAGCCATCGAAGGGAATATCGGGATGGCGAACAAAAAAGGGACTTTCTCTATGTAAAAGATGCTGTTCAGATGACCCTTTGGTTAGTACAAAACGACCAGGCAAATGGATTGTTTAATTTAGGAAACGGGCAAGCAAGAACTTGGCTCGATTTAGGAAAATCAATTTTCTCCGCTCTCAAGCTTGACGAAAAAATTGATTTTGTGGAGATGCCTTTAATTCTACGTGACAAATACCAATATTTCACCGAAGCAAAAATAGAAAAACTTAGAGAATATGGATATAAATATAATCTTTTCTCCCTCGAAGATGCTGTTCAAGATTATGTAAACAATTATTTGGTTCCTGACCTTAGATTAGGTGCATAATTCTAAGACCTAGTCTCTTGGCGAATATCGATATTTCCATATCTCTGCACAGGATGAAATGAGATCTTTCATTTCCTCGGGGGTAATCGCCTGCTTGGGATCATCTCCAATTCCTTTACTTGGCTCAATATGGGATTCAATACACAACCCGTCCGCACCATATGCAATTGCGGATAGAGATGATGCGAGAACAAATTCAGCATGACCAACACTATGGGATGGATCAACCACCACTGGGGCCCATGTCTTATTTTTCAAAAGAGGGGAAATAGATTCATCCGGATGATTTCGAAAACCCTCCAATGGAGGCGTTGTTCCGCGTGGACATAGCATTACATTAGGATTACCTGATGCTACTAAATATTCAGCAGCTGCTATAAATTCATCAGGAGATGCAACATGTCGTCCTCGTTTCAATAGAATAGAGGAATTTGTTCCTGCAGATTTTTCCCCAATCTCTTTCAACAAGGAATAATTAAGTGCGTTACGGGTTCCGATTTGTAAGATATCAACTTTTGAATCCAAAGCTATTTTTAACTGTGCTGAGTCCATTACTTCTATATCAATAGGTAAACCGGTCTCTTCTTTAGCTCGTAAAATAATATCAATTGCTTTGTTATCTCCTTGATAGGAATAAGGATTTGTTCGAGGTTTCCATACACCTCCTCTTAAGGCATCAACCCCTGCTTCCTTTAATGCATGAGCGGTTTCAATATACAGCTGTGGAGAATTTGGATCTATGGTACATGGTCCTCCAATAATAAAAGGTTTTTCTCTACCAATTTTTACCTTACCAATACACACTTGGTGACTTGACAAAGCTGACCTTCGATCCATGAGCTTATATGGTGATTCAATCGCATCAACCTTTCGGATGTAGGATAAACCTGCGATTCGCTTGAACATGACGGCGTGGGTTTCATCACCAAGGATGGCGTAAACACATTGATTATGGCCTTGAATTTCAAGTATATTACAATCAAATTCCCCCACAATGGATTCGATTTCTTTGAGTTGATCTGCACTGAGCTTACCTAACTTAGGAATAATCATTTCTTTTTATTGGCACTTTATTGGAAATCGATCAAGGCTTAGCTTTCGATTCTCAAAATTACTGTCTTGAATAGAGCTATCTAAGTCAGATATTTTTTATCAAGCTTGGATTTATTTCAGCTTGTTCTTCAAGAAATAATGATTCATTTTTAAATGATCGTCATGGAAAAATTCTTACCCCAAAAAAATCAAACTCAGATAACTTTTTCGTTTTTTTTCCTCTTATTCTTTTTTATTGGCTGTGAACAGGAGGTTGTGGTCGAAGAAGTTGTGGAGGAAGAACAGTTTGCAATTTCTGATCTCATTCAACAAAAATCATATTGGGAAGGTTCTAACAATGAATTTGAAGAAACTTTTATCCTAAATGATGAAGGAAATATTAAATTAAAAGAAAACGATTCGGCTTTCTCAGGTTACATAAAAATTAAAGCTAGAAATGGAACCATAACTGCGATGAAGAGTTATACTGGAGGTTATCCGGATGGAGATTTCTTTGAATGGTATGAGAACGGCAAATTAAAAATTAAATCTCAATACAAAATGGGGGAAAAACATGGATACTTTTATATTTGGACTCAGAAAGGAGATGTTTATTCTCAAAGGTATTTTCAAAACGACTTGGAGGATTTTGGCCGATTTGAAAATGAAGGTGCAGCTGCATCTGGTAAAAGTTTAGCATCTCTTGAATTAGAAGAATGGGAAGGAACTGGTTCTGAGTTTTACATTAAATTTGCTGGAGACCCTAAACGTGGTGGTACTTTGCACATCCGAGAAACTGAAGAATTATACACCGGGGTAATTACAGCATTGGATGATAGTGGTAATAAAGAAGCTGTTCTTAGATATTCTAACGGAAAATATGATGGTAGGATTTCTAAATGGAATCAAGATGGTGATTTATGGCATGAAGCAGAATATAGTCGTGGGGAACTCGTTCAAATAACCCTTAAGAACGGCAAACCCTTCAATCCCAATGAAATAATTGATTTGTCTGAAAACCCAGAAAAAGTCAGCCTTCTGTTCGAGGAATAGAATTTAATTCCAATTTTAAGACCTTTTGAAAAGACTTACTATTCTAAATCGTACTGCTTAATCTTATTTCTTAAAGTACGGACATTTAAGCCAAGCTTTTCAGCGGCATGTGTCCGGTTACCATCAAAAGCTTGCAAAGCATTCTGAATGTGCTTTCGCTCAACTTCTTCCATTGATTCAATCTCTCCACTCTCTGTTTCGGAACCTGTAGAAGAATCGATAGATTTATTTCCCGTAAATACATTAAGGCCAAGAAGATCTGCTTCAATTGCATTGCCCTTTTCAGCAAGAATAACCGCCCGTTCCACAGCATTTTCTAATTCCCTCACATTTCCGGGCCAGTTGTGAGATTCAATGGCTCTTTTACAATCCTTGGAAAATTCAATCTCATCAATTCCATGTTTCCTAGCATGCCGAGCAAGGAATGAATTAGCTAAAAGAAGAATATCCGAATCTCGATCACGAAGGGGAGGTACTGCAATGGGAAAAACATTTAAACGATAATATAAATCCTCCCTAAAATTTCCTTTTTTAACCTCATCCATTAAATCTCGATTGGTAGTTGCAAGTACGCGAACTTTAACCTGAATAGTTTTATTCCCTCCAACTCTTTCAAATTCTTTCTCTTGTAAAACACGTAAAAGCTTTGCCTGTAAAGCAGGTACAATTTCACTAATTTCATCCAATAAAATTGTGCCACCATCAGCTAATTCAAAACGCCCTTCCCTTCTCTCAGTTGCACCAGTGAAAGATCCTTTTTCATGCCCAAAGAATTCGCTTTCCATCAAAGTTTCAGAAATAGCAGCACAATTTACCCTGATGTATGGCTGCTTAGCTAACATACTATTTCGATAAAGCTCACGAGCTACCAATTCCTTACCAGTACCATTTTCACCAGTTATCAGAACACTCGCTTCAGTTTTAGCGACTTTCCCT
>JAOHKZ010000043.1 GCA_028101545.1 Opitutales bacterium
ATCTAAGGCAAATAATGTGTCAGTGAGAGAAGCACCCAAACAAGCGGTTAAATTGACGCGCTGAGTTTCGCCGCCGCTTAAACTTCTAGCAGAACGATCCAAGCTTAGATATCCAAGACCCACATCTTGTAAATACGATAATCTCGCTTTAATGCTTTCAATAGCAAGATCTAGCTTTGGGTCACCTGTTGGCTTACACTTCGAAATTATGACATATAGTTCGTCGATTGGGAGACGATAAAGATCTGGTAATGTATATGAATTCCATTTCCAATTAAGCGATTCTTCCTTCAGGCGATTTCCGTTACATTCTGGGCAGTCAAAATATCCTCGATATTTAGAGAGAAAAACTCTGACATGCATTTTGTAGGTTTTTTTTTCGACCCAGGTAAAAAAGGAACGAATACCGTACCATTTCTGGTTACCCTCTTGGTATGTTGGATCACCTAGCCAAATAAAATCTTGATCTTTTTTTGCTAGGTTTTGCCATGCTGTATCAATCGAAATTTTATTTAATCTGCATGCTTGAATAAGTTCCGTTTTGCAATGACCGTAAATTTTCCCGGAGAAAGCTTTGATTGCCCCATCTTTAATTGATAGGTTTGGATCGGGAATGACAAGGTCCGGGTCTATTTCAATAATTCTTCCGAAACCTTTGCATTTTGAGCAAGCACCGATAGGTGAATTAAAAGAAAAAGCAGATGGTGTTGCTGGTGCAAATTTAACTCCGCTTGAAGGCGACCGGAGTCCTTCGTAGAGTAAACAAGTTTGATTTCCTTTTTCGTCACGAATTTCACCCATTCCATGTCCGTGTTTTATAGCCAATGAAATGGCTTCAGTTGCCCGAGAAATATTTTCTTCTTTGGGCATAATTCGATCCACAACTACAAATATTTCTTTCTCGCTCCATCCTTCTTGCATAAGATTCTCTAGATGCGAATATTTTGTTTTAAATAAACCGCGAGCATGTCCTGCTTGAATTAAGAAACTAAGAAAATCTTTGGCTGGAAGATTGGGTGGTCTATGAGCAACAAACCCTAATGTAATATTCTGTTTTATCTTAAGGGTTTTTTCAGCAAGGGATTCGCAAGTTTCATGACTCAATTCTTTTCCAGAATCCGGATCATAAAAACTAGCTGAGTGAGAAAACCAAACTTTAAAATAATCACAAAGTTCAGTCATTGTCCCTACCGTTGACCTTGAATTACGGATGGTATTCTTTTGCTCTACAGCAATGGAAGGCCTAATATTTTGAATTTCATCAACACTCGGACGCTGTAGAGTTTCGAGAAATTGCCGAACATAAGGACTAAATGTTTCAACATACCTTCTTTGTCCTTCAGCATGAAGTACATCAAATAATAATGTGGATTTCCCTGCACCACTGAGCCCAGTAAAAACAATTATTTGCCCTGGAGATAATTCTAAATCAATGTTTTTTAAGTTATTTTCATTTGCTCCAATAACTTTAATAGGGGAATGATGGGAAGCCATTTGTATTATTTAAGTATCGTTTTAAAACAGACAAACCAAACAATAGAAATGGCGTCCCGTAGGGGATTCGAACCCCTGTTGCCGGGATGAAAACCCGGTGTCCTGACCTGGCTAGACGAACGGGACAAAGTACAACATGATGTCGTTAAATTTATATTTCGCAAGTTCAAATGATTGATAACTTATAATTGTGAAGGTTTGACTTTAAGAGCCACTACTCTATCGTAGAGATTTTTTCTTATGAAACCTACCTATAATCCATCCAAAATACGAAGAGCGCGTAAATTTGGTTTTCGTAAACGTAATCAAACAAGTGCTGGTCGTAAAGTACTAAGAAATCGCCGACGCAAGGGAAGAGCTAGTTTGACAGCTTCTGTTGCACGCCGTTTTCGCTAGAATACACTTTTCCTTCAGTTCCTTTGAATCAGGAAAGCCAATGTTATTCGCAATCAATGAGATTGCGAAAATCATGGGAGTTCCACTCTGTTAAAAAACTGGGAAAGCGGTACAAAGACCAAGCATTTTGGTTCCAAATTTCTTTGCCTGTGGAAACTAACTCTTGTCCGAAACTTGGCATTATCGCTTCTCGGAGATTCGGGGGTGCGATACAAAGAAACAGAGCTAAGAGAAGATTTCGAGAGATTTTCCGTCAAAATATAAATCACTTTCCTAAAGGTTCTAAAACTGTTCTATTACCAAGGCCCGCCCTTTTTTCTTTATCATTTGCTGAAGTAGAGAGAAGAATTCTGGCCGCGATCAAAAAAACAACACTTAATTAATGAAAAACATTTTAATTGGAGTCGGCATGCTTGTACTCGCATTTTACATGCTGTGGGAACAAGGAAAAAAACAACAAGAATTTATCGAACAGGATCGTTTGGAGGATGCTGGTTTTGCTGAGAAAACTAATGATTCAAATATTACCCCATCATCCTTTGAACCTGCATCTTCATTGGTCCCTAATGCTGATGATTTAAACCGAACAGAATTGACGGCGCTTTCGCCGACTACCGATTCTTTTAAGAATGAGAAGCTGTTTGAAGGCTTATCCAATAATTTTTCCTCCCTCGTTTTCACGAATTATGCTGGAGGAGTTCGCGAAGTTAATTTAAAGCAATTTTCCAGGCTTAGTCGTGATTATAAGATGTTGCATCCAGGCGAACCTTTACTTTCCCTTTCTTTTGAGGACGAGTCAGGGAGGAAGTTAATTGGTGACCTTTCATTTCCGAGAGAATACAAGCGAGTTTTATCGGATGGAAATTCCATAGTTTATCAATGGGAGATTGCTGATAAGTTTAGGATCGAGAGGCGATACACTCGAGAGGATAATAGTACATATGTCTTTACTCATAAAACTGTGCTCACAAATCTTAGTTCAAATCCTTTACCATTGGGCCGGGTAAAACTGAATTTAGGTTCAGCTTTTAGAATGCCTCGTCTATACAATCCTTTTGATAATGCAGCAACTTACTTAAATGTTGGGTATTATAATTCGGGCTTGCCATTGGCAGAAGGATGTTCCTGTGCGGAATGTAGTGGAAGAATTGATGGGGAAAAGGAGGAATTTTTTCAATTGAATGAAATGGGAGCAACTGGCGAAATGGAAACAAAAAAATTGTCTCAAGCAAAGTGGGCTTGTGTAAATAATCAATTTTTTGTCAACATCGTGCGTCCTCTTGATGACTTTGCGAATTTTTGGATTGATGGTCGATCCATTAAAATGCCTGAGAGTGAACAAGAGGATATTGAGGGAGTGAGTGGAACGATTTCTTTTCCGCTCGCTTATCTTGGCCCAAAAAGTTCAAAGGAATTTACATTTAGAATTTATGCGGGACCCAAAGACTATGCCGGTCTCGCGGAATTAGGCCATGAGCAAAAGAAAGTTATGCAATTTGGAGTTTTTTGGTGGATTTCCGAGCCATTAAGTTGGGTATTGAATAAATTGCATGGTTTTCTAGGCAGTTATGGGTTAGCAATAATTTTTCTAACAATTTTGGTTAAGCTTATTCTTTGGCCTCTAACCGCTCAAGCAACAAGGTCTCAAAAAAAGATGCAATCCCTGCAGGGGCCGATGTCCAAGCTTAGAGAAAAACACAAAGGAAATTCTCAAAAACTAAATCAAGAGATGATGAAGTTTTACAAGGAGCATAAAGTTAACCCTTTTGCTGGATGCTGGCCAATCCTCATTCAAATACCTATTTTTCTTGGTATGTTTTGGATGCTTCGTTCAGCCGCGGAGCTTTATGGTCAAAGTTTTTTGTGGGCATCCGATCTTTCCGAACAAGATCATGTTGCTCAGGTGCAAGGGTTTTCCTTGAATGTATTACCTATCTTGATGGTTATTACTCAGTGGTTTCAGATGAAGCTGAATCCAATGCAAATGGGGCCGGAACTTAGTGAGGCTCAAAGAATAAACGCAAAGATGATGCGCTTTATGCCTTTTATGTTTTTAGTTTTCCTGTATTTCTTTTCTTCCGCCTTGGTACTTTATTGGACAGTACAAAATTTAATGACAATTCTCCAAACTCTTATAACCAAGAAAGCACCTGACCCGAAAGACCGATTTAAAGAAGAAATTGAAAGCGACCAAGGAACCGAAGAAAAGAACAAAACTCTCAATGAGATTTCTGAAAAAGAAAGAACCTACAGAAATCTATTGGGATTAAAAAGCAGAGGCCCTATAGATTCAAAAGTGTTGGAAAATAATTACCAAGAAAGGGCCAAAAATTACAGTGACGCAAGGCTAGAGGAAATGAATTCAAGTAAAAGACGGGTGGCTTTGAATAAAAAACAAAGATTAGAGCAGGCACATCAATTTCTATTGGATATTTTAAAGAAGTGATCTTGACAAAGGCTAAATCCCTATTTTCCATTTTAACATATGTCTGGACACAGTAAATGGGCTACTACTAAACGTCACAAAGCATCAGTTGATGCAAAGCGTGGGAAAATATTTAGCGTAATAAGTAAGGAAATTACTTTAGCGGCTAGAGATGGAGGTAAGGACCCGGAATTCAATCCAAGATTGCGGACTCTTATTACCAAGGCAAAACAATCAAACATGCCTGCTGATAATATAGATCGTGCCATCAAGAAAGGAACGGGTGAACTTGGTGGTGTGATAATTGAGGAACTACTTTATGAGGGTTACGGACCGGGTGGAGTTGGTTTGATTGTTGAGGTAACTACGGACAACAAAAATCGTTCTGCTTCTGAGGTAAGAAGTACTTTTTCTAAAGGGGGCGGAAACTTAGCTGGTGCAGGTGCACTTGCGTTTAATTTTAAACGAAAAGGACAAATTCTTTTAGCAAAAGAAAAGATTGATGAAGATTCTTTAACGGAATTAGCCCTAGAAAATGATGCAGAGGATGTTATCGTTGAAGATGATCATTACGAAGTTATTTGCGAAACTGCTCACTATGATAGAATAGCTGAGGCTTTATCGAACGCAGAAGTTTTACCAGATTCCTCGGAACTTGCTTACCTTCCTAATAATTTGGTGCAAGTTACAGATGAGGACGCAGCCCGAAAAATTTTAAAATTGATAGATAATTTAGAGGAACTCGAAGATGTCAAAGCCGTTCATGGGAATTATGACATAGAAGATGCTTTGCTTGAATCCTTGAATTGATAGTTTTTCTAAAGGTGGCAAAGGGAATTTGCTTACTTTTATTATGAATTCTTCCGAAGTGAAAGTTAAACAAAGCAAAAAAGGGGAAATTGGAAAAGTTTCACCCAAAATTTTCGAGCATAAAGATAAGTTTGTTATGACTCATGGTGAATTGAGTAGCTTGCAAATAACATATGAAACTTACGGCAATTTAAACAAAGAACGTACCAATGCGGTTCTTATCTGCCACGCATTAACAGGAGATCATCATGTTGCTGGAATTTATGAAGAAGAGCAAAGAAAGGGCTGGTGGGATCATGCAGTTGGTCCAGGTAAAGCGATTGATACGAATGAATTTTTTGTAATTTGTTCTAATTGCCTTGGTGCATGCCAAGGTTCGACCGGGCCAACATCTATCAATCCCATAACTGGTAAACCCTATGGAATGAGCTTTCCAGATCTCACCATAAAAGACATGGTATCTGTCCAGAAGCTTCTATTAGATCATTTAAAAGTTAAGTCTCTTTATTCGGTTGTCGGTGGAAGTATGGGTGGGATGCAAGCACTTCAATGGATAGTCGAGTTTCCAAATTTTGTAGAAAGTGCTATGATTATAGCAGCAACTCCGCAACATAGTGCACAAACGATTGCTTTTAATGAAGTTGGTCGGACATCAATTAAGCGTGACCCGAATTGGAACAATGGAGAATATACCTCAGATCGTAGGCCAGAAGCGGGTTTAGCGATAGCAAGAATGATGGCACACATTACTTATCTCTCTGATAAAGTTATGGCCGAGAAGTTCGGTCGCGAGCTTATGATTTCAGGTGATGAGAAAACAGAAAAAAATCAATTTACAGTCGAAAGCTATTTACACTATCAGGGTCTCAAATTTGTAGATCGTTTTGATGCAAACACATACTTAAAACTTACTAAGGCTTTGGATCGTTTTGATCTTGTTGGAGAAAAAGGTTTGGATGAAAATTTAAAAAATATTCGAGCAAAAGTTATGGTAGTAGGTTTTACATCTGATTGGCTTTACACTCCGGCACAAAATAGAATAATTGCAGAATCTCTCCAAAGAATAAGCAAAAACGCATCATATTTGGAAATCGAGCATGATCATGGCCATGACTCTTTTTTGCTTAATTCTCAGGATTTTTTACATTTAATTAAATTATTTTTAAAAGGCGTAAATTCAAATGAAAATATCGAACAAGAGCCAAAAAAGTTAAAACATACTAACAATCGTTCTATTGTAAAAAAGGAGGCCGACTTAAAAGTAATCAGTGATTGGGTTAAAAAAGATGAAAAAGTACTTGATTTAGGCTGTGGGCGAGGGATTCTATTAGAGCATCTTCGAGAGACTAAAAATGTTAAAGGGTTGGGGGTAGACTTTGATTCCCAAAAGGCTGCTGCCTGTATTTCACGTGGGGTAAATGTTTATCAAGGTGATATTCGTAAAGCATTATCAATGCTTTCAGATAATTCATTTGATTGGGTAGTTTTTTCTAGAATGGTGGAAGAGTTGCCCGAACCAGGGCAGATAATTTTAGATGCGCTAAGAGTTGGTAGAAAAGTCGCCGTTAGTTTTGTCAATCATGGGTATTGGAGAAATCGTTTACATTTTTCAAAGTATGGCTCTAGAATAAAAAATGATGTCTATCGTGAAAATTGGCAAAGTAGTCATCCACGAAACCACTTATCAATCAAGGAATTTGAATCTTTTTGTGCTGCCCCCAACAAATTGAAAAAACCATTCCGATTGGGAAGGAAGGTATTTCATCGCGGGAACTGGCGGTCTGAGTGTAAGTGGATCCCAAACCTAAGAGCTGGTTTGGCAATTTATGAGTTGGTTCGGGACTAGAAAGCAGATTATTTAGCTATTTCCGGTTCCATCGAACCGCAGAGATATAACCCCATGCCGATCCTGTCACAAGACCTCCAGCGTGTGCCCAATTCGCTATACCAAAGTCTTTGACTGCAAAACATAAAAAAAACCAACCAAGCATAATTAATGCAGTAGTTTGATGAATAAATAAACCGTCTCCTGGATCGAATTTACTTTTAATCCAAACATAACCAAAAAGTCCGTAAACGACACCTGACATCCCGCCAAAAGCAGGTCCTCCCAATTTAAATTGAGCGAGGTTTGATATAATCGCAGTTATCAAAATAAAAAGTAAAAAAAAGCGTGACCCTTTTCTTTTTTCAATTTGGCCACCTAGATCATGTAACCAAAACATGTTGAACAAAATATGAAAGAAAGAAAAATGTAAAAAAATGGGGGTGATTATTCTCCAAACTTCTCCGTTTAGAACTTCTGAAAGCGTACCATTTAATTTTTCAGTAATTAAGAATTTATTTACAATTTCGACATTTTGCCCCATGCCCGAAAGAAGAAAAACTGCAACAGAAGTAATGATTAAGGATAGTGAAAGCATTCCTGGACTTTTAGCTTGTTTAGCCCAATTCTCCCTCAAATTATAATTCTTAAAGCGAGATTTTTTGTTTTGATCGGTTATGTTAGGTTCATTTAATTTAGGATCATATTTCTTGGTTGAATGAAATTTCGGGTCATCCGGTTTAACCTTAAATTCTTCATAAGATTTAATCGCTAGTGTTATCTTTTCCTCGTCTAATACCCAAATGAGCCATTCTTTATTTAATTCATCTTCCTCTAGTGAAGATTCTATATCTTCTGATTGTAGAAAGTTCCAAAATCGGAGGGCAATTTTCTCTTCCTTAAAAGTAGCTATGCTTCGCATTATATTCTTTTAAATATTTAATTGATGATTTGCGAGAAAATGCTGAATAAATCACTGATTAAAATTATAATGGATTCCCAGATTTCATTTTAAATAAACGGGATGTTAATATACTTAATCAATTCTTCCTAGTCAGAAGGATCCATGGAAGATAAAATTGTTCTAGCTTTAGCGAGCCTTTGAAAACTGAATTTTTATTTCGCCTGACTGATCAAAGCTCGCTTTTATTGCATCGACTTTCAACTCACTGAGCATCTTTTCTTCTATTAAGCGACTAGTTAGCCTTCTTAATCTTTCAAGGTGAGGGTCGGAAGGGAGAAATTTTTTATGGTCAAACTCAAGGTAACTTTGTTTGTTATTTTTCTCATGTGACTTCGGTTTATAAAGAGGATCCGGTTTTACCTTAGTATTTGTAGCTTGCCGCATCAAAGCGTCTTTAACTTCTGTTAAAGATTTTGAGGAAACTGTGTTGATTAATGCAGAGGCATCCTTTTGCCGATTAAGTTCCAAAAGTACTCTAGCTCGACAAAGTCGAAAATAGTCTTGTTCCAGTTTGGATCTATTTGGGAAATTATTTTCTATTTTTTCCCACGCTAACAGGGCATTAGCTTTATTAGACTTAGGGAAGTCAAAAAAACTTTGAGCGTAGCGAAGTTGAAAATCAAAATTTTTAGGTTCCAGAATACTTGCCTCCAAGAAAGAACGATGCATGAAAGATTGGGCTGACATTCGATTAAGAATTCCTTCATTAATAAGTTCCTCTTGAAAAAGAAAGAGAAAATTCCCAAGATGAAAATGGTACACAGCTTCAGTTGGGTTCAACTCAATGGTTAAGATGAAGTAGGGAAATGCATCAACGGGCTTTCCCTTTTCAATTAAGTAGTTTGCAAGTTGTTGCTTAACCACCGCAAGCTTAGGATTAATTTTGTCAGCTTGCATAAAAAATTCTACTGCATGTTCCTGTTGTCCGACTTTTCTTAAAAATTTACCGAAGAGAATTAAGGCATGAACATCTTGTGGGTTGTCACTAATGTAGCTTTCGTAAGCAGCTACAATTTCTTGAGCATGCCTTGTCATTTCTTGCTCACTAATTTTTTTAGAAGATTTGCCGATTTTAAAAAACCTTTCTTGTCTATCGATAATTTGATTTAAAATTTTCTCAGAAAGAGTGATTTCAGAAACAACTTTTTTATTCAATGTATAACCGTTTACCGGAAACAGAAAAATTATAGACATTGCAAAGAAAATAGAGTGGAGGTAGGAAATCACAGGAAATTATTCTTTACGAATAACCTTTATTTTTCAAGCTTGGAAGGTTTTGTTAAAATAATTAGGATATTTTAATGTTTTTAAAGTTAAACCCAATTCTTATTATCTTATTGGTTTACTGCCATTTTGTTTATGCAAAGGTGGATCGTTGGGATGAAAATATTACTTATAGTCAAATTATTGAACGGGCAAAAAATGGTTCTCCATATTATCAAGGCTTATTAGGAATTTATTTAAGGTCAGGAGAGGCAGGTTCTTCGGTTAATGTAGAATTGTCTCGAAAGTGGTCTGAGGTTGCTGCTGCTGCTGGGCATCCATTTGGAGCATATAATTTAGCTAACTTATCAATGTTGGATGGAGATCTTGTTTCTGCAACGACACTCTATCAGGATGCTGCACTAAGGTTACAAAGATATGCATCTGATGGAGACCCTGTTGCAATGTATTGTATGGGAGAAATCGATTTTCAGGTCATTCCAACAAATGTAAACAAGGCATTAAGTTTATTTGTCCGATCTGCCGACTTAGGTTACCCACAAGCTCAAGCAACTATTGGGGCACTCTATTTGAGAGGTCTTCCTGGATTGCTGGAAAGAGACACTGAAAAAGGCATTAAACTTTTATCTGAAGCGGTTCGGGCTAAATCACTAACTGCTAGGTTTAATTTAGGTATGGCATACTATAACGGAGATGGAGTCGAAAAAAATACTCTTAAAGCCTCTCAGTGGCTTAGGCTTGCAGTAAAGCAAAATTTCTCGGAAGCACAGTATTCTTTAGGTCTACTTTTACTGGAAGGTGATGAAGGAATTCCCAAAAATACCATCGAAGGTTTAGCCCTTTTACAATTGGCAGCGAAACAAAACCATCAGTTATCTAAGGAATATTTACATAAAAGCGGAAATTCTATGGAGCAAAAAAATCATCAGACAGGTGTCTCTGTAAAACAACAATCAAATCAGAAAAGCGATTTATACGATGATAAGGATCGCATGGAGAAGGCTCGTAGATTGTACACAGGAGTTGGGGTCGAACAAAACTATGGTAAGGCTTTCGAGTTATTTATCCCACTTGCACAAGGAGGTAATGCTGAAGCCGCTCGTTTTGTTGGATTGATGAAACTTAGTGGCAAAGGAACTGAAAAAGACTTAAATTTAGCTAAAGAATGGCTCTCTGTTGCCTCCCAAAAGGGAGATAAGACTGCTCGTCGCTTACTTGACTCCTATAAGTCTCTTTTTTAATTAATCAAAATATGCGCCATTTTGTCTCTTGGGATTATGGTGCTATTTTCCGATTGGGGCAATTTGTCTTATCTGTGTGGTGTATAATTTTTGTAAACATTTATCCAGTAGTGACTTAAGTTATTTTTTGAATTGGTATTATTTATGCAATTTGTATTAATAATATTAACTAATTAAAATATGAAAATAAATAAAAACCTAAATCCATACTCAATAACTAATGTATTTGATTCATTTCTTAATTCATGGGATCAGGAATTAAGGTATGCTAATAAACTGCCAAATTCAGATACAAAAAGGAGCTTTGAGCAGAATTATTATGAAGATGAAAAAATGCTGAACATTGAAATTATTTTACCTGGCTATTCTAAAGGTGAAATCGAACTTTTAGTGGACGGAAAATTTTTAAATCTCGAAACAAAAGATAACCAAAATGTAGAAAATAATTCTAAAGTTCGGAAAAAGCTTAAGAAAACTTTTGAAATTCCTGATCGGTGCGATAATTCAAAAATATCAGCTAAATTAAATAATGGTATATTGGAAATATCTTTACCTAAAAAGGTATTGCCGAAACCAAAAGTAATCAAGATAAACTAAATGTAGAAAAAGGGTGTGTTCACCCTTTTTCTTTTGCATTGATAATTTCTATATAATAGTAAATTTTTTTGCATGAATGATATTTCAGATTTACCCATATTTAAGGGATTTAATGAAATAAAATCTGCACTTAAGGAATCAGTAAATTTAACCCTTAAATCACCAACTGGTTCAGGTAAGTCGATTGGTTTGCCATTACTTTTATTGAAGGAAAACCTTATAAAAGGTCAAATTCTTGTTGTTCAACCTAGGCGAATTGCGGCCCGTTTTTTAGCTCAACGAGTAGCTCAAATTACAGGGACACCAATTGGCGATATAATTGGGTATCAAGTCAGGTTCGAGGATAAAACCTCATGTAATACAAAGATTATTTATTTAACTGACGGGTTGTTGCTCAGAAAAATTCTAGGTGATCGATTATTATCCCGGGTGGGCTTAGTCATTTTTGATGAGTTTCATGAGAGAACTATTCAAATGGATGCAGCCTTAGCATTACTTCGGAAAACCCAAGAAACACAACGCCCATCGATGCGTTTAATTATTACCTCAGCAACTTTAGAAATTGGAAACATTAATAAGTATTTGGGTAATTGTAAATCTGTACAGTTGTCTGCAAGAGAATACCCAGTAGAAATTGAATACAAAAGTCTTCAAAGGGGTGAAATTATATGGAAGAGAATCGCTTCGGAAATCAAGAAATGCGTTACGAATTATGATGGTGATCTTCTTATTTTTGCACCGGGAGTATATGAAATTACAAAAATAATTAATGAAATAAATTCATCTTCTTGGTCAAAGGGTCTTTTGGTTAAGTCACTTTATGGAGATTTAAGAATTTCAGAACAAGAGCTTGCACTCAAAAGTTCATCGAAGAGAAAAATTATTGTTAGCACAAATATTGCAGAGACTTCCTTAACTGTGGAAGGAGTCCGTATTGTAATCGATACTGGGGTCGCAAAAAAATCAAGTTATGATCCAATTCGAGGGGTAAATGTTTTATTACCTCAACCAATAAGTAAAAGTGCTGCTGACCAAAGGTCTGGCAGAGCAGGGAGAACATCTTCAGGTTATTGTTTAAGGTTGTGGGGAGAAAAAGAGCATAAATCAAGGGATGAAATGGAACGACCGGCAATCAATCGCCTCGACTTATCTGAAATTTATTTAAATTTGAGTTCTCTGGGTGAAGACCCGGCTTTGATGAATTGGTTAACAAGGCCGCCTGAAAATTCTCTAGCTCGTGCAAAAAAATCACTCATTTCCCTCGGTGCATTAACAGCAAAATCTCAAATTAGTGAAAAGGGTCTTGAGATGAGCCGATTTCCGTTGAATCCAAGACTGGGTAAAGCACTTATAATGTCAAAAGAAATGGGCTGCCTGCCAGCACTTGCATTATCTTTGGCATTAATTGAAGATAGGAGCCCAATTATTCACAAGGAATTTAATTCTGAAGTAGTAGAAACTTTTTTGTCCACTTTTAATTTAGAAGACGAATTAGGCTTAGCTTCTGATTTACGAATCTTATTGGGGGCGTGGGCTTATGCAAAAAATGAGGACTTTTCTGTAGACCGATGCAAATATATCGGTATCCATGCAAATAGGTGTAGGGAAGCTGAAAGATTGGCTCTTCGGTTTTGTAAAATTGCTGGTCTGAAAGAATTTTCATTTCAATTTCCTAAAATTGGAGATTTGTCTGTAGTCATGCTCACTGCCTTTCCTAACCATTTAGCTCGATTAAAAAATCGGGGTACATTGCTATACGAAAGTATAGAAGGTTATAATATGTATGTCGGTAAATATTCTGAAGTACAATCAGCAGATTGGGTAATTGCATTGAATCTCATTGAAAAACCATTGAAAGGTAAAATTGGACTAGAAATGCAATGTGTGACAGAGGTTAAGGAAGAAATAATAAAAAAAGTTTTAAGTGCTGAAATTGAAAAAAGAGAGGAGGTTGTTCTTCACCCACTCACAAGAATGGTTATAAAAAGGAATTATAATCAATTAGGAGCAATTAAGTTTGAGATCAAAGAATATGAGAGTCCGTCGAAGGAAGATATGCAAAAGGCATATTCAGAAGAATTAAGATGCGGAAATTTAAACTTAAAAAAATGGGATGTCCAGGTGGAGCGATTTATCGAAAGAGTTTCCTATATGACAAAAAATTATCCGGATTACGGAATTACGGAATTTAATGATACTTCAAAGTCTATTTTGTATGATGAAATATGCAAAGATGCGAGTAGTTGGAAAGAAATTCGGA
>JAOHKZ010000044.1 GCA_028101545.1 Opitutales bacterium
GTATTAAATGACCTAAAAAAGTTTAGTTCCTCGAATTAATACACATCCTTCAAATATCGCCTCTCTTTTTGCAGTGCTTTTACCCAGGAGGCGGAATCTTCCTCACTCATGGAACCCTGCTCCTGAGCAATCGTCCGCAGTGCTTGATCTACATCCTTGGCCATCCGAGAAGCGTCCCCGCAGACATAAAATAAAGCTCCATTATCGAGCCAATCCCATAATTCTGAACTTCTTTCCAACATCTTATGCTGAACATAAACTTTTTCGCTCTGATCGCGTGACCAAGCAAGATCGAGTTCGTTTAATACACCATTTTTCTTATATTCCTCCCACTCATCTCCGTAAAGATAGTCTGTTTTTTGAGAGCGATCTCCAAAGAAAAGCCAGTTTTTGCCAGATGCTCCCGTTACCTTCCTTTCCTCAATGAAGGCACGAAAAGGGGCAATCCCAGTTCCAGGGCCTACCATAATAATTGGTTTATCGCTATCTTCCGGAAGTTTGAAATTTTTGTTGGGATGAAAATAACATGGAATGGTCTCCCCCACCCTTTCTGCTAAGTAAGAAGAGCAAACGCCTTTTCTTTTTCGCCCGTGAGTGTCATATCGAACAACCGCAACGGTTAAGTGAACTTCATCTGAATGAGCACTTAAACTAGATGCAATCGAATATAAACGGGGAGGCATGAGACGAAGTAATCCGGTAAAATCTTCAACCGAAAGATCTGGTTGAGGATATTCCAAAAATAGATCAATGAGTTCCCGACCCCACATATAATCAATAAGGTTATCCTTATTTTCGATCTTAAGCATTTCTGCAAGTGCATCCACTTGAGCGATTTCATTAAATTTTTTAATTTGAATTTTGCTTAAAACCGTACAGGCGTAGTTTTTGAGCAAAGCATCTCGTAACTTTATTTTTGTTTCTCCAATAACAACTTCTTCGCTACCAGAAAAACCAACAGCTGCCAAAAGATCGTCAACTACTCCGGAACAATTGAAAGGAAGAACCCCGAGGGAATCTCCCGGTTCATAACTCAATCCGCTCCCCTCGAGTGAAAGTTCAAAATGGCGAGTCTCCTTGTCCGACCCTTCAGTCAACATTCGGTTCACCAATAGTTGGGATGAATAAGGATTATTTTTATTGTAAGAGTTTTCCTCTGAAGTAGTCATAGGCAAAGATTTTTAATACTTATACGCATTTTCCATGACAGAATCCAAGCGAAATTTACAATCTTTTTACACAAGATATCTATTTGCTCAATAATCTATCAGTATATACTTTAGTTTTATGGATTTGAACTCAGAATTAAATCAAACTGAACAGAAAAAATGGGGTGAGGAAATGCTTCAGCATTCTTTTGATGAGGATGATTGGATGAAAGCACGATCATCTCTAATTCAACTTCTTTTTAACGATCGTAAAGTCGCAAATGAAGAAGCGGTTCGCTCTTATATTTCATGCTGTGCTGAGGCTTCCAGTGGTACCTACCCCCTACCCCAGCTCACCGATTTAGTAACTGACTTTTATAACCAGTATGGAATGGAAAGTGCCCGGGAGAAGACAATTTAATGCAAATTCAATTCACGATGCGAGTTTGTCACTTCTAGGTATTTTTCCGCCCACCCTTTTAAACTTTCCCGTTTCTCCTGGTTTACCAAACTCTTTATTTTTCCCGGAACACCCGCAACCAGAGACCCTTCAGGTACAACCATACCACTTGGCACAACAGTACCCGCAGCAACTATCGACTGTTTTCCAATGATTGCACCATCTAATATCGTTGCATTCATACCGATTAAACATTCATCGCCAATTTTACATGCATGAATGACTGCTCCATGACCAATTGTAACATAGTCGCCCACAATTAATGGATAATCATCTGACAGATGACCAATTACTCCATCCTGTAAATTAGTACATTTGCCAATCTCTATGTAATTGATATCCCCCCTCAGGACGCTCTGGTACCAAACACTTGATTTTGCACCAATTCGTACATCTCCCAAAACAGTTGCATTAGGGGCAATCCAAGCATCTTCTCCAAGAGAAACTTTTTTGGATAGAAACTCCCTTAAACGATTTTGTACATTCAAGGGTTTTGAAACTAAATTAAAGTTCTATTGACAGGCTTCGCACTCTTCACCGTTCATCATTGCTTCAATACTACACGCTTTAACTTCTGCCTCGGTATACTCTTTTTTAGCAGAAGGTTCGGCAGCAACATCCCCCATAGGTTTGGACTGTTTTAAAGCAACAGTTGCCTTCTCAATGTTAGATGCTCCTAAAGTTCGCAAATAATAAGTTGTTTTCAATCCCTGCCTCCATGCGGCACGATACATATGGGAAAGTGTTTTCATATTGGGTTGCCCCAAGAAAAGATTAACTGATTGCGACTGATCAATCCATTTTTGACGTCTAGCTGCAGCGGCAATTACAAATTCGTAAGAAACATCAAACGCTGTTGCGTATTTCTTTTTGATCTCATCTGGTATGCTACTTATGTCAGAAAGTTCTCCATCAAAATATTTCAATTGATCTGACATTTCATTATTCCAAAGTCCAAGTTTTTTGAGGTCTTCCACCAAAAATCTGTTCAGTACCATAAAGTCGCCTGAAAGATTACTTTTTACAAATAAGTTTTTGTAAGTAGGTTCAATGCATGGAGAGGAGCCCATGATATTGGAAATTGTCGCAGTTGGGGCAATGGCAATGACATTACTATTTCTCATTCCATGCTTGGCGATTTTTTCCCGGACGATTGACCAATCCATCTTCTCCCCTTTGGGCACTTCAACTTCACAACCTCTTTCTTTTTCAAGCAGTTCAATCGTATCCTGAGGAAGAATACCACGATCCCACTTGGACCCTCGGAACGAAGAATATGTACCACGCTCACTAGCTAAATCACTTGAGGCTTCATAAGCGTAATAACAAATAGCCTCCATGAATTCATCGTTAAACTCGACTGCATCATCCGAAGAAAATGAAATATCCTTACGAAACAGAGAGTTTTGCAGTCCCATAACGCCCAAACCAATGGGGCGATGGCGCATATTGGAAGTTTTCGCAGCTTCAGTTGGATAAAAATTTACATCAATAACATTATCCAATGCACGGATCGCAATCCGAATCGTATCACGTAATTTTTTATGATCCAATGATCCATCTTTCTTAAGATGTGAATCTAAAACCACAGAACCAAGATTACATACCGCGGTTTCATCGGCACCAGTATTAAGTGTGATTTCAGTACAAAGATTAGAACTGTGAATTACGCCGGTATGATCCTGTGGACTTCGAACATTGCAAGTATCCTTGAATGTAATCCATGGATGCCCGGTTTCAAAAATCATCTTCAGCATTTGCTTCCAGAGATCAATCGCAGGCATGGAATGCGACCAAATTTCACCTTTTTCAGCTTTGGCTTCATATTCCGCATACTTTTGATCAAAAGCTTTACCGTATAAATCATGTAAATCAGAAACCTCATTGCTACGGAAAAGTGTCCAATTTCCCCGTGATTCCATCCGCTTCATGAATAAATCAGGAATCCAATTGGCGGTATTCATGTCATGGGTGCGTCGACGATCATCACCGGTATTTTTTCGAAGCTCCAAAAATTCAAGAATATCGCAATGCCAAGATTCTAAATAAGCACAACCAGACCCCTTCCTTTTACCGCCTTGGTTAACCGCACATAATTGGTCATTGTGCATTTTAAGAAAAGGTATAACGCCTTGGCTCTCTCCATTTGTTCCGGCGATATGACTACCAGTACCACGGACAGATGTCCAACTACCTCCCAAGCCACCTGCCCATTTCGAAAGAAATGCATTCTCAGCGATTCCCCGGTACATGATTGATTCTATGGTGTCATCAACTTTGTAAAGATAACAGGAAGAAAGCTGTGAATGAGGGGTCCCAGAATTAAAAAGAGTTGGTGTAGAGGAGCAGAACCTTCTACTTTTATACAGGTTATAAAGTGAAATTATTTGATCCTCAGGATTATCTTCGTGAGCAAATACACCCATTGCCACACGCATCCAAAAAAGCTGAGGAGTTTCTAAACGCTTTGGCTTTTCATTGGTTTTATCAACGACAAGATAACGGTCGTATAAAGTTTGGATACCTAAGTAATCGAAATCTAAATCTGCAGACGGATCAATCGCTTCAGCAAGTTTTGAAACATTAAGCTTAAGTAACTTCGCATCCAACCTCTTGATTTGCACTCCTCGTTTAAGGTATTTCTTAAGTCCGTTAGCATGAAAACTTTTTAAATCCTCAACAGAATCAACAGAAATATCCCATCCAAGAACTTCTTCATAGATATAGGATAATAATATGCGGGCGGCAAATTTTGCAAAGTCTCCGTCTTTCTCAATTAAAGTTTTCGAGTTTAAAATAATCGTTCTTTTCAAATCAACTTCGCTGATTTCAGAAAATACAGAGCGACGCAAACTCTCTTCAATTTGTTCAGATGTCAGGCACAAATTCAAACCAATCGAGGCAAAGGAAATTCGTTTCTTTAAATCAATTCCATCCCAGAAGAAAGTGGAACCGTCATCCTTTTGGACGACGATCATGGAGTCTTGTTTTACTTCGTCTTGCCCAACCCCGGTTTCTCTTTCAATTCGGCGACGGGCTCGGTATAAAATATATGATTCAGCAATCTTGAAATGCCCTGTTCTCATTAATTCTTCTTGAACTAAATCCTGAACATCTTCGATGTTGATGAATGCTTGACCGGTGGACAACGCCTTCCTAGTAACCTGCCGGGCAAGTTCCACAGCGGGTTCGGAGTCGGATTGTAAAGAAAGAAAAGCTTTTCGAACAGCCACTTCAATCTTGGATGCATTCCATGGCACAACTTGGCCACTTCGCCTAATGAGACGAATTTGATCAACCATATGATCATCCGTAACGGTTCCTCCATCGTTTGACCTACAAATGACTAAACTCTTCGCCACATCGTATGCGTCATTTTCCACCAAGGCTTTTTCAATTAAACGATATAATTCGTCAAAGGAGAGGCGGGGGGCACCGCCTTCCTCCTCCTCGGCCATTCGCTCAATTAAGCGATCAGCGACGATCCGGGCAGACTCCACCACGAGTTCCCGGTTTTTTGGAGTATATATTTCGTTTTCTTCCCTGGATATCATTAGGTTGGTTAATGCCTCCCCAATGACTTCAGCCACCTCGGCGATATGGAAATCACGATCACCCGCGCCATCTGTAATACGTACCTTAGGTACTTCAAATCTATTATCCCCCAAGCCTTGAGCCCAATCAAATCGAGGCTTATTTTCACTTGGTGTTCCTGCTGCTTTTACCAGCAATTTATCTTCATCAAAAATCGTATTACGCATATAAATTTATTCCTTCCGCCAACCGCACATTTCAAATAACCAAAATAATATCACAAATCAAAGCTCGTCGTCAGAAACCTCAGACAAAGCAGAAGATTTTTGATACTCTGTTACCCGGCCTTCGAAGAAATTTTGCTCCTTTTTCACATCCATAGTCTCGGCCAACCAAGGGAAAGGGTTTTCCAATCCGGGATGTAGAACATCAAGTCCAATTCCGTTTAAACGTCGATCCGCAATATAATCAATGTACGCACAAAACTCATCCGCACTTAATCCGACGGAGTTAACCGGTAAGCAATCTCGAATGAATTCTTTCTCCAACTCAACTGCCTCTTTCATTAAATCGGTTAATTCCTGCTTAAATTCTGCGGTCCAAATATCCGGATTTTCATCCACTAATACACGGAACAAATTACGAAACAGCTCAATATGGTTGGATTCGTCTCGGAGGGTATACCTAAACATTTGACCAACACCAGGAAACTTATTTTGGCGTGCCAAACTTAAGATCATGCCAAATAGGCCATAAAATTGTGTGCCTTCCATGCACTGACCAAAAACAAATATATTTTTAGCAAACTCTTGTTTCTGTGATGTTTGTGTAAGATCCATATCTCTCCTCAAACTCTTGGAAACCTTAGTCACGAATTCGTTCTTGAGGCGAATTGTTTCCACCTGTTCAAACATAGCTTCGCATTCATGCGGATTGATCCCCAAGGAACTAATCATATAAAGCAAACTATCGGCATGAATATTTTCTTCATGTGCATGCCTACCCAAAACAAGTTTAAGTTCAGGTGCGGTAACTAATTCTCGAACCACATGCTGGATATTATCGCCGACAATGCCTTCAGCGGCTGAAAAATATCCAATGCCCATCATTACGATCCATCGTTCGGCGTCGCTTAAGTCCGTTTGGCTTTTCCACTGCTCAACATCTTTTTGCATGGGGACATCTTCAGGTTCCCAATGATTTGCCTTCATTTTACGATAGAGGTCGTATGCCCATTGGTACTTCAGAGGGAGTAAATTAAAGGTCATGGTATCTCGTCCATTAATAACCTGTTTTTCCTGATATGCCTGCATTGCCTTTTCTTCATTAAGAAGAAATGTTTTTTCGCCAATTTTGAATTCTTTGTCCATCGTTACTGCTCCCTGTGTTTTTGTTTTTTTATGCTAAATTTGTTGTAAATTTGAAATTTAATAGAATACATCGAATTTTTTGCGTGTTGAAAGTTGCGGATAACGATGCATGGTTTGACTTTGTCGGTTGAAAAGAGAAAAGAAAAGAAAAAAATGTAATTTGTAAAAAAAAAATGTTAACATACCCACAATATGTAGTGTTTTTAGGAAATGCATAACACAATATGGAGTGGTGTGAATAACTTTTGGCTTTTAAAATGAATAAATTTTAAAAGATACTGGAGAACTTAGAAATCACAAGAAAATCGCATTTTTTTAACTTTTCCAAGCCTAAGTTATTGGAAGTTATTCAATTACTTATTAACAACACAAACAATTCCATTTATGATCATCCACCAAAAACAGAAAAAAGCATAAATGTATTTAATATAACTAAATAGTTAGCAATTTCCCGAAAAGGTAAGAGGCTCATACCGACAAATAAATAATAGATAAAAGCCATAATTCATAGCCCCCACAATTGGGTTAAAAAAGGTCATTCCAATTGGTCTTTTGCTCCAAATCCGTTTTTTGAAGAATTGATAGGATGTCACCAATTAAATAAATTGATCCAGTAATTAAAATCGTTTTGTTCTTATCTGAACGGGTGAGGTCTAACTTAGCTTTTTTCAAATCAGAATTGAAAACCGGTCCCTTAAATGATGGTGGAATGAAAGAACGCAAAAGGGAAAAGTGGCATGCCCGAGGTTGGTTCACCTCAAATAGTTTAATCGACTGGGCCTTTCTTTGTATAACATCCATTATTTCGGGAGCTCGATCCTCTCCGAGAATACCTACCCAAATTTCTGGTTTCTCATCCAGAGTTTCCAAGTTTTCTTTTAAACAAGTTGCTCCAGCAGCATTGTGGCATGCATCAAGAATTATTGTTGATGAACCATGAATGATTTGCCAACGGCCCAACATTTTAACTTTTTGTAATGCTTCGAGACAAAGTTCTTTCTTAACTGCAATTTGATCTTTCAACAATTCACTCGCCTGAAATGCGAGGGACGCATTATGGCGTTGATAAGATCCTTTCAAATTGGTTGAGGGGAAACTTTTATCTTTCAAATTATCGATTTGACAAAGAGATGCATTTTTTTCTTTGGCGATCTTCTCGATTACATTCGTCGCAGAATTTGGCAAAGAACCAATAAGCACGGGAACTTTATATTTAATAATCCCCGCCTTCTCTTTGGCAATTGCTTCGAATGTGTTTCCTAAAATAGCACAATGGTCCTTCGAAATTGTTGTGATAATAGAGAGGATTGGATTAACCACATTGGTTGAATCTAATCGACCTCCCAAACCTGTCTCAATAATAGCCAGATCTACTTTATTTTTTTGGAAATTCAAAAAAGCAATTGCTGTCATAAATTCGAAAAATGTTGGATGGTCCCCACATCCTTCCTTTTCCATTCTTTGGGCAACAGGTCGTAATTTTTCAACCCATGACTCAATTTCTTTTTCAGAAATATTTTTACCATTTATTCTGATTCTTTCTCCGAGTTCCACTAAATGTGGAGATGAAAAAAGTCCGACCCTGTATCCATTCGTTCGATAAACCGAATCCAACATTGCGCATACAGACCCTTTACCATTTGTCCCAGCGACATGTATAATGGGATAATCCTCATGGGGATTCCCAAGTAATTGGACAAACTTCAACATCCGATCGATGCCAAAACTCGATCCTCGGTTCCTTAGACCGTATAAATATGAAATTACATCATTCACCAAAACTAATGGTGAAGAAAGATCTTATTTAGTTTTGGAGGATTTTGTCGCCTTCTTCGGAGCCGATTTCAGAGAGGTCGTTTTCTTCTTCGGAGCTTGAGGTTTTGAGGAAGAGCCCAAGAGCTTAACTGGTTCCTTGGTTTCTAGCCTTGTCCCCAGATGACCGATAAGGCTAATCAATCGGTCGCGTAAATCATGCCGTGCCACAATTTGATCAATCAAACCATGCTCAAGCAAAAATTCGGAAGTTTGAAAACCTTCCGGCAAATCGGCTCGTGTAGTTTCCTTGATTACACGCCTACCCGCAAATCCGATTAAAGCCTTAGGTTCGGCGATAATTACATCACCCAATGTTGCATAACTGGCCATAACCCCAGCCATAGTAGGATTAGTTAGAATGGAAAAATAGGGAATTTTTGCATCCGCTAATCGAGACAGGGCGGCACTCGTTTTAGCCATTTGCATTAAGCTTAAAATTCCCTCGTACATTCGGGCACCACCGGAAGCGGACACAACTACAACAGGCATTTTATATTCTAATCCACGCTCAATCGCACGGGTAATCTTTTCACCAACTACGGACCCCATACTTCCGCCCAAAAATCGGAAATCCATGACCGCAAGACTAACCCATTGGCCGTTCATTTTACCTATTCCGGAAACAACAGCATCCTCCAATGAAGTTTTTTTTCTATTCTGTACCAATTTATCTTTGTAAGAAGCTAAGCCCTTAAAATTAAGAGGGTCAAGAGAGGACAAATTATGATCGCACTCTACAAAAGTACCACGATCCAAAAGGGATTCGATTCGATCAGGTGCGGAAAGAGGGAAATGGTATCCACTCGTAGGAACAACCATCAAATTCTTTTTTAATTCCTTCGCAAAGACCATATCCCCAGTTTCAGGACATTTGGTAAATACCCCTTTGGGTACGCCTTCTCTAGACTTTACTATTACTTTGGAATATTTTGGTTTGCTAAAAAATGCCATAATTAATTCTTTTTGTTATCCATGTCCCAAAGTTGCAACATAAACATTTTGAAAGCCTCCATCAATAAGTACTTTTGCACATGCATCCAAAGTCGCTCCCGTCGTGTAAACATCATCAATCAGAACAATTTTATTAGAATGTTCTAAACTATTTTTAGCCTTCAGGGCAAAGGCATTTTTTACATTCCTCTTTCGCTGGCTTCTATTTAATTTTGTCTGGGTGGGCGTATCACGAACTCGTATTAAAGCCTCTGATACTTCCACACTGTCTCCCATTCCTTTTTTTAATGCATGAGCAATCCATACACTTTGATTAAACCCCCGTTTTTTTAAACGTTTTTTATGCAACGGAACAGGTATTAAAACTGAATCTCGGAGAAACTCCTCAAAAGGGATACTTCTTTTTAACCATCGGGGCAAATCCTTGAGAACATCCTTTGCTCCATGATATTTTATTTCATGGATTATTTTTTTCCCATTTTGATCGAGTAAAAACATACATTTCCCCTTCAAAAAACGAGGTGGATCCTGCCTACAGGCTGCACAAATAAGTCCGTCAAAGTCGAACCCGCTCATAGGAATCCCGCAAAACTTACATCCATTCTTATTTATCCAGGCTAATAAATCCTCACATTCCAAGCACATGTAAGAAAATCCATCCTTATAAGGTGCCTTTTCACAAACCGGGCAATTCCCAGGAAAGAATAAATCGGATAGATAATTGAGGTATTTTTGAATTACTTTATTCATCCAATCCATCGGAATTAGAGTAGAAAACTTTTTCAAGGAAAAGCCCCTTTGCAGGTGCACTAACCACGACCTCCGTACGTTTTCTAGTATCTAATATGTCCTTAATGGAACCATATTCGATCTTCCCCCGCCCCACTTCAAATAAAGCACCCACCATACTCCGAACCATTTTGTACAGAAAACCACTACCTTCCACCGAAAATTTCAATTCCTCCTTCGAGGAAGTTATTTTCATTTTCCAAATTTCTTTCTCCGGGTTCTCTTTTTCTCCTTTTCCACGAGAAGCTGCAAAGGCACTAAAATCATGCTTACCAACAAAAAACAAAGCTGCTTTTTTCATAGCCTCCAAATCAAACTTTTTGTTTTTAAGGGATAAACAAAACCGTTCATCCCGTGGCATTGCCCAACCTTTCACTGCGTGGTATATGTATCGCTTCCCTTTAGAAGAACTTAATGCATGAAAGTCATGCGAAACCGGTTCAAGTATTCGGGGACTAATATCAGAGGGTAAGAAAGTTCGAAATGCTTGGAGCATTTTGCCTGCACCATGTTTCCATTCCTGATCAAAATGAAAAACCTGTCCACTTGCATGCACACCTCCATCGGTACGCCCCGCACCAATAGTTCGCACTGGCGTTTGAAAAATTTTGGCCAGGGCTTCCTCAATTGCATCCTGTACCGCATCCTTGGTTGGTTGTTTCTGCCAACCGGCATACTCCGTTCCGTCATATGCACAGACACAACGCCAACGCTGAACTGGTCCATCTTTATGATGCATAAAATTTACTCAATAATTACAGGTGCAGGTATAACATTCCGATTCTCTATGAAGTCACGTAAAATTAACCCCGCGGCAGATGCGTCTATTTTTCCAAGGTTTTGCTTTTTCTTTTTTGCCGATTGTTTTCCCATTGCCTGCTCCGCAGCCAGGCTGGTCAATCGTTCATCCACTCGATAGACCGGAATTTTAAATTCTTCTTCTAACATCTTTATAAAAACATCCACCTCTTTAGCACGGAGTCCAACAGTTCCATCCATATGGATAGGATAGCCCACAATAATTTCATTTATTTTCTTTTGTTCAAACACCTCGCGGAACTTCTCCAAGTATGAAGGATCATCCACTCCGGGAAATGCGCCAATCGGTAAAGCAATCCCCAAGTCATCTGCCCAAGCCAAACCTATCCGCTTGGTTCCATAATCAACCCCAAGATAATTCGGCATAAATTTTAACCTAACTTAAGCCCGGATGTTTATCCGAAACTTTTTGAGCGAGTGCTTTTACTTCCTGAGCACGATCTTTATGGCAGACCATAGTGGCGTCTCCAGACTGCACCACAATTAAATCCTTCACACCAAGCAGGGTTACACAATGCCCGTCTTCCGCAAAAGCCAGATTTCCATTTGAATCCACCGCTACACCATCCCCTTTAAAAACATTTCCATTTTCATCAGCGGAATAGTGTCTCGCAATTGCAGGCCATTCCCCCACATCATCCCAGTCAAAATCTGATTCTAACATAACCACCCCGTCCGCTTTTTCCATTACGGCAAAATCGACTGAAATCTTTTCCAACTCAGGATAAACCTTCTCCATGGCGGCAACCAGAGAGCCATTTTTACTCCAATCCTCCCGTAATTGATCTAACCCCCCGGATAATCCAGGCACATACTTGGCAATCGCGGATAAAATAACCGAAGGCCTCCAGACAAACATACCGGCATTCCAAAAATAACCCCCTTCTGCCAGGTATTTTTCCGCGGTTTCCAAATCAGGCTTCTCCACAAATCGGTCCACCTTGGAAACCAATCGCCCCGATGCCTCCTCCATTTCAGAGCCTTGGCAAAGATATCCATAACCCGTGGATGGAAAAGTTGGCTTAATTCCAATCGTAACCAAAAAGTCATTCTTTTCTGCCGCCTCAAAAGAACTTTCCAAAACTGAACGAAATCCCGCACCATCCTCAATCACATGATCCGCGGGCAAAAGGGCAAAAGCGGCATCCTTTTGTTCATGATCCACAAGCAATGCAGCTAATCCAACCGCAGCGGCAGTGTCCCGTCCAACAGGTTCCCCAATCACTCGTTCAGGGAGTAGCGATGGACAACTTTCCAACACTGCATCCCGTTGTTCCACATTCGTGATTACGAAGATATTTTTTGTTGGCACCAATCCATCCAACCGGTCCACCGTTTGGGAAAGCATGGCAGAATCCCCCACAATCGGTAAAAGATGCTTCGGACGCGTTAATCTACTTTGTGGCCAGAAGCGCTCACCGCGCCCACCAGCCATGATCACTACAAACCTATTGTTCATCCCTTCAACCCATGCCATCCCCGTAATGAATGGCGAGTATAAAATCCTATTTTCATACCACACTTGCCATCTGAGAATGGATTCCTTATGTTCCTCCCTTTATTTTATTTTTATTTAGGCATGAAACGTAGCCATCACTGTAATCAACTTCGCAAAGAAAACGCCGGATCTCCCGCCACCTTAATCGGATGGATTGATTCCTTACGCGACCATGGAGGCGTATTCTTTCTCGATCTCCGGGACCGGGAAGGAAAGACTCGTTCTTGACCCTGAGAACCAAACCCTCTCCGAACTTTTCCACAGGCTTAAACCTGAAAGTGTGATCGAAGTAAGTGGAGAAACCCGCAATCGTGATCAAGGTACAGAGAACAGCAATTTGGACACCGGGGGTATCGAACTTTNTGCCAGTTCCATCATTGTGCACAACCAGTCCAAGACACCACCTTTCCCCATGGACGACACCGCTGACAAGGTGGGTGAAGACCTGCGCCTTACCTACCGCTATCTCGACCTCCGCCGGGAAAGTAACTTGAACACCCTCAAACTTCGCCACCGGGCATCCATGGCAATCCGGGAATATTTTGACAAGCAGGACTTTCTTGAAATTGAGACGCCTATGCTCTTTAAAAGTACACCCGAAGGTGCCCGTGAATTTCTTGTACCCAGCCGGTTGAACGAAGGGAAATTTTACGCCCTGCCCCAGTCCCCACAGCAATATAAACAAATGCTCATGGTGGCCGGAATCGAACGCTACTATCAACTCGCCCGTTGTTTTCGCGACGAAGATCTTCGGGCTGACCGTCAACCCGAGTTTACTCAGGTCGACCTCGAAATGTCCTTCATCGACCGCGAGGATATG
>JAOHKZ010000045.1 GCA_028101545.1 Opitutales bacterium
AATTCTTGCCCATTTGGAGGGAAATTCAGATTTTTTTAACCGGTGCCGTGAAACAAATGGTAGAAAGGGCAATGAAATAAACAGACTTTCGAGGAGTAGTGCGTCCCATTGGAAACTCAGGAAAGGTTCGCCAACTACGCTTAGGGAAAGATAGAAAAGCCAAGTTAGAAGAGCAGCGGGTCCAGGCATAAAGCCAAGTGCGAGTGCGAGAGATGATATTGAACCCAGGGTGAAGAGTAGGTTGTGATTGGCAAAACTGGAAAACCAGAGAAGGGTGGGGCGTAGACTAAATTTACTCTGTTCTATATTATTTGAAGCAATAAAGGATTCGACTCGAACAAGGTCCTGTTCCCATGGTATGAGTCCGTTCGGACCGATTAGGGCATCTGCTTGTACCCAATATGACAGGAAGGCGATAAGAGTAACCAACCCCAGGCATCTTCCAAAAAGCCAATGAGCAAAAATAAAAGATGAGGTTTCATCAGAATTCTTTTTCAGAGGAATAAGCACGAATGAAAATGGATACTAGATGAGAGCTACGCTTGCAGAAAAAAGATGAGTTCTATTTTACAGGCTGATTGAGAGATTCAACTCTTTTCATTAGTTCCGCATAATATTCCGGGTTGATGGCAAAGGATTCAATGGCTAGTGGTGGTTGTTCTTGTTCGGTTGAAGGTCTTGCAAGTTGAAATGTTTTTCGACCGGAATCAGTGGAAATGGTTACTTGGGCACCATCTTTTTCAGATAATGGTTCAAAAACATGAATTGTTTTTTTTATATCCATAATAAATTCATGGCTTTTGAGAAATCGAAACTCAAACAAAAAAACCCTCACTCCCTAAGGGGGGTGAGGGTTTTTTTTAAAGTTAGTAAAGTAAGCTTACTCGGAAGCGTTACCTTCGTCGGTTTTGCAGCATTCGCCACCTTCACCACAGCACTCTTCACCTGCCTCATGTTCGTGACCTTCGCCACCACCGCATGAAGAAAAGAAAAGCATTGAAAGAACAGTCAATAGAGACAAGATATATTTCATAGGAATTTAATAGGTTTTAATTATGAATTAATATTCATTAGAATACATATATAACACTATTAGGTTGGGTTTCTGTCAACGGGAAATATTCAAGTTGGAATTTAGAACCTTTTCAATTTCCCCAAGGAACTTTAATAATTTCTTCTCCGTTGGTCAGGAATATTTGATCTCCATCTTCCGGATTTATGTTTTTTAAACCCGTAAAAGATCCAAATGCGGGGAGTACAATCTGAGAATTATTTACATGAAAACAAGCGGCCCGAATTCTGTTTTTCCCTTTTCCTCTTAATGTAAAACCGGGGTGAATATGACCGGCAAGGTAAGGTTTCTTTGATTGCTTACTTGGGATGTGCCTACATTCAAGGTCGAATAGATCAAATGGATCTTGGTGACATTTTATTTGAAGATCGTTCCATGGATCACCCGAACTTAGATCATGATTACCTCGAATGAGATGGATATTTAATTCCCAGAATTTCTCTCTCCATCGTAAAAGAATATCGTGAATTTCCTGAGTTTTACCAAGCCGAGCATGAAAAAAATCTCCGAGGATAACGAGAGAATTTGCACTGTTGTCTTCGATTAATTTACTCAGGCGTGTGCAATCATCCTCGGTACCGTGTTCGGGGATAGGAATTCCAGATTGGCGAAAAGTTGCGGCTTTTCCAAAGTGTGGGTCAGCAATAAAAATCACCTTTTTGGATGGCCAATAGATTGCCCTGTCAGGCAACAGGGTAAGGGAGATTTTATTCCATGAAATTTTAATTCCCTCAGTCATTTTACTATATGGCTTCCAGTTCCTGTGCCATTTTTCGAACTCGGTCGCTCCATGATTCAGAGCTTATTTGAGTTCGTAGTGATTCAGCCCAAAGGGGAAAAGAAAAGGGAGTAAGCCGGTCCGTTTCCTTTATGATTAAATTCTGTGATTGAATCTCCTTTAGCTTTTTGGTCAAGCGACTGATTTCCAATTGGCGGTCCAAGACCTCTCTGCGTGCCTGAGTGAGCAATAGATTTTCGGGGTCATATTTGGAAAATACATCAAAGAATAACCCTCCTGATGCCTGGACCTGTTTAATGGATTTTTGTGCACCAGGGTAGCCCTGAAATATCAATCCAGCTACCCGTGCCACTTCCCTAAATTGTCTTTTTGCCATTTCGCTCTGGTTCATACATTGAAGGAGTTCTTCAATAAGTCCTTTTGGTTGAAGGAGTATTCTCCAAGTTTTCTCGTTAATATCTTTTTCTGAATTGGAGCATAAATTTAATCCATAATCATTAAAAGAAACCGATAAAGTCATCGGTTCGAGTTTTGACATTCGAAATGCTATTAAGGATGCGAGACCTTCATGGGCAAGTCTTCCGGCAAAGGGGAAAAGAAACCAATTATTACCATCTTTGGTAAGCGTTTTTTCAATCAGAAATTCGGAAAATTTGGGTAAGCATGACCATTGGGATTGAAGGGTTAGGGTTCTTGTCATGGCTTTCATTTCCGGTTGTTTAGACTGGCCCTGACGAAACTCTTCAATTCTTTCGCGGACTGAGTTGGCTAATTCTGAAGAAACCGGAGATTTTCCACCGCCCCAGACCGGAATAGCTCCTTTTCCTTTTCTGGCCAATTTAACCACAGCAGTTAAATCTCTGATCCGAATAAGGGTCAGAAGTTTACCGGAAAAGAAAAACCGGCTTCCTATTTTGATTCTTGAAATAAAAGATTCTTCGATGGTTCCGAGAGTTTTACCGGTCTGAAATTTTACCGAAATAGCTGGATCGCTTGTTATCGTGCCAATAGACATTCGGTGAAAACGGCTAATACGGTTGGATTCGACACAATATAATCCCTCCCGAAATACCACTCTTTTAAACTGATCGTAAGCCCGAAGTGTTTTCCCTCCCTGTACAATAAATTCAATAGTCCAATTCCATTCATCCTTCGTCAGGTTTCGAAAAGACCATGCAGTGCGAATTTCCTTTAAGGTTTCCTTTTCTTTAAATCCGCCCCCCAAGGCTAGAGTGATTAAGTGCTGTGCGAGCAAATCGAGGGGTGACTGAAGGGGTTCTCTTTGTTCAATTTTTCTTTGATTAATCGAGTGGCGAGCAGCAGCGTATTCAATTAATTCCATTGCCTGTGTGGGAACACAGAGAATATTGCTGGTTGCCCCTGGTTGGTGCCCACATCGTCCTGCTCTTTGTAAAAGGCGTGCGATTCCTTTCGGGCCTCCTATTTGGATAACCTGTTCGACGGGAGAAAAGTCAACCCCTAGGTCAAGGCTACTGGTACAGACCACGGCTTTGATACTTCCTGCACGTAAGCGGTTTTCAACTTCTGTACGTTCTTTCCGGTCGATTGACCCGTGATGAATTCCAATTTGTCCTTTCCATTCTGGGCGAATGTTCAGCAGAGCATCAAACCAGTATTCGGTCTGTGATCTGACATTAGTAAAGACAAGGCTGGTAGATTTTTTTTCGATCGCCTCGGCTACCTGTTCAAGTAGTTTTCCCCCAAGGTGACCCGCCCATGGGAAGCATTCCATATTTTTGGGAATGATCGTTTTGACAATAAATTTTTTCTTGATGTCACCATCAATTAATACTCCATCCTTTTGATTGCCCACAAGTGCGGCCATTGCCTCTTCCAGATTACCAAGTGTGGCGGATAATCCCCATGTGCGCAGATTAGGATTCCATTTTCGCAGGCGTGCGAGGCAAAGTTCTGTCTGCGAGCCTCGTTTAGTGGATAGTAGTTCATGCCATTCATCCACTACGACTGTTTGAAGTTCAGAGAAACATTCTTTGGTTTCTGGATAAGATAAAAGCAGCGATAAACTTTCCGGTGTTGTAACGAGGGCAGAAGGAAAGTTTCTTCTTTGCTTCGCTTTAATATTCCCGGATGTGTCACCCGTTCTCGATTCAACTGTCCAGGCGATTTCCAATTCTTCAACCAGTTCACAGAGGCTTCTGGTGGTATCTTCAACCAGTGCCCTTAGGGGAGTTAACCATAGTACCTGAAGTTTAGGTCGTTTGCTATCTGAATGATTTGCGTCCATCCACTCGAGGAGTGGGGGAGCCCATACGGCGTATGTTTTCCCTGTACCTGTGGGTGCATGGACCAAACCGCTTTTTCCATCGCGGTATGCTTTCCATGTCTTTGTTTGAAAGGGAAAAGGTTTCCAATTACGGCTTTTGAAAAAATCATTAATTTTTTCAGGAGGTTTTTTAGGATCTGGACCTTTTATGTTTTTTCTCACCATAGCGTGGTCTGCTTTTCAGTAAATTCTTCTGTTACTTCAGGTCCGTTATGCTGGACTTTGTTGACCCGCGAACTTACTTGGTACGCTTCTAAGGTTACTTGGCATTGAGCATAGCGGTTTAAAAACGGATCGAGATCGGTTTGTGAGGCGAGCCATGCTGTCCAATCTTTCGGTTGAAGAATAACAGGCATACGGTGATGGATGTGAAGTAAATTGGGTGACGCTGAATGGGTAAGTATTGTAAAGGACCGAGCCGTTTGCTCTCCCTCTTTTGTTTCATTCCAAATTCCTGCCATTGCAAAGGTGTCTTGCTTGTTAAGGAAGTGGAAGTGGGGATATTTTTGGGTTTCAAGTTTTTGCCATTCGAAATATCCGTCTGCGGGTATAAGGCAGCGGCGCTGCTGGACGGAGTTTTGAAAAATAGGTTTTTCTCGGACAGTTTCGATTCTCGCGTTGATTGGATGAGGTATAGCATTTCCCTCTTTCTGCTCTGGAATTAATCCCCATTTTGCCAAGGACCATGTACATTCTTTATTACTCCGGATAATAATGGGGTGGTCCTGACCTGGTGCCCGGTTATAATTTACTGATGAAGGGGCTGATGGAAGAATCAGGTTTTTGGGCGGTGTGAGTTTTTTTTTCTGAGCCCAGGAATATCGACCACACATAAATTAAAATGTGGAAATAATCTCTTCTAGGTGGAACACGATATAAAAATTATTTTCTGGGTTCAGAGCACAGGGCCGCAACGGGTTTGGAGCGGTTGTCTTTTTCGTCAGCCTGATAAAGTTTATGAATTTGAAAACCTGCTCGAAAAGGAGAGCCCTGTTCTTTTATCCAGGTTGTAATAGATGAAAGAACAGATTCATCCTGGGAGCACGACCATTCTGGGTGTAACCATGTGGGCACTCCGAATTGAACAAAGTCAATCTGTTTTGCCCAGTTCTGAATGCTTGTAGCGTCTTCCACGATAATTTTAAATTCGTCTGCGAGCGAAAGGTTTTCTGCAATCGGAAGGGCAAGGTTTTTGGGGCTAAGTGTAATCCAGTCCATTTCTCCCTGAATGGGATAAGCTCCACAGGTTTCTATATGAACAGGAAGGTTTCGAATCCTCATTTCATGAACAAGGTCGTGTAAATTATGAATGGCTGGTTCCCCGCCCGTAATGACAACAATCTCGCAACCGGAAGAAAATGCTTCTTCTGCTAAATCAGTTGGAGATATTCTGTCTACATACTCAGGTTTATGTTCCGGGTGCCAAGTACCTGCTGAATCGCACCATGGGCAATGAACCGGACACCCATGAAGGCGGATAAAAAAAGCCGATTTCCCCAAATGTAGACCTTCCCCCTGCCAGGAATGAAATCTTTCATATACCGGAAGTTCGTTCATTTTTTTACACTCGGTTCAAAGGTGGCTGAATTTCTGGAGTCTTCTTCCAGATGAATTTTCTGAATCCATGCCCGGTCCTGAGTATGTTGGCGGACCAACTTATTAAAAATAAAGAAGAGATGCTCTGCGATCCCTTCGCAGGATGCCTGTTCGACCTCTGTTATTTTAAGAAGTCCGGATTGGGCAAGCTTTCTAATTTCTTTGATTTTGGGATCCGAATTACAAACAATGGTTCCGTGGTCGAGGTGTTCATCTATCCAGTCTCCAATGTAATGTAGTTCTCCAAAATCAACCACAAATCCATTGTCATCAAGTTCCCTGGAAGAAAAAGTAAGGGTAATTGCCCAACTATGGCCGTGTATGCGTGAGCATCTACCAGAATGTTTGGGTTGACGGTGGGATAGGGGAATATCCCTGTAAGTCTTACTGCAGGTAATCATGATTTAAAATTATCCTTTATATTGAGTGGGATCGGAAAGACCAACCAATTCAAAAGCTTCCTTTCTTTCAACACAGGTCCCGCATTTTCCACAGTGTTTACTGCCTCCGGCATAACATGACCAGGTTTTTTCAAAAGGTACGCCCAGCTCATTCCCTCTTTTTACAAGATCTGCTTTGCTCCATTTTACAAAAGGTCGGTGAAGATTAATTTTATTCCAATCCGCTAATTGGAGGACATTATCCATCGCATCGGCAAACTCGGGTCTACAATCTGGATAGATCGTATGATCACCAGCATGCGCTGCATATGCAACCGTATCAAATTGAAGGGAGATTGCATGACCGGCGGCTAGAGAAAGAAGAATCATATTACGGTTTGGCACAACGGTTGCCTTCATCGAATCTTCTGCGTAATGGCCTTCAGGTAATGAGATGGCAGGATCGGTAAGGGCACTTCCCCCGAGTAGGTTTCCCAGCATAGGTAATTGTAGAATTTGATGAGGGATACTTAGAGAGCCCGCTATATTACTACTTGAATCTAGCTCTTTTTGATGTCTTTGCCCATAGTCAATGGAAAGGAGTTTTAGTTCCGCGTTTTGATCGAGCAGATGATATGCAAGAACAGTTGAGTCAAGCCCTCCCGAAAAAAGAGCGACCGCTTTCATACTAAAAAATGAGTGTTCATGATAAAAGATAAGTATTGATAAACAAATAATGATTTAGATCGATCATTGAATATAAAATATAGTATTTCCTTTGGCTAATTTAGAATTTTGGCTGAACCTTAAGGTTTTACATGCTGACCGGGTCGAGGAAAGATTTTCCGGTGAATCTTATAAATTCGGTTCAATTCTTCAATCGGATTGCTATGGTCGTCAACACGAAGATCTCGAAATCGATCGTTCAATCCACCATAACCCCAATTTTCTTTAACAACCAACAACGCGGCAGATTGCATTCCTCTTTTATCTCCACCTGCCGCCTGACCTGCCCGGAGAGCATCAATTAATCTTTCGGCTAGAAAACCGCTGCTGTTTTTAAAACTTTTTGCCATTGCCTCGACCACTTCTGGACCGGTCAGGAGATTGCCCTGTACAGAAAAATCCTTTCCTGTTCTGGCACCAGCCCAATTTAGGCATTCTTTGCCGGTGTGGTTTGCAGTATTCCCATCCTTGTTAATGATGGCGACCTGGCGATGTTTTTGTAAAGGGTCTGCCGTAATCATTAAGTCAATAACTTGTTCAGCCTTTTTGCCTTGAGACAGTAAATTGAGCCCGATCGGACCATACTGAACATTTCCCCATGCCTGAGATGCGACTGCACCAACACCCGCTTTTGCATAAGGAACCACACTGCCCACCGCAACAAACTTGGACTGCACTGCAACTCCAAGTTCATTTGTTTCTGGATCTCTTGCAACGATGGAAAATGTGGAAATGGGAAAGGTGGGAAGTGTATTTTTTGAATGTGCTATGAAAAAGATACTCAAGAAAATTCCCATGGATTTATAAATCATAGTCTCTTATTAAAGCCCGAAATATTTAATTTCAAATATTTTACATCCGATTCAATTTTGCGATTTCCTATTATTTCTCCGAACTCAAAATAACTGAATCTTCACAAAAAAAAGAAGGGAAATATAGATGAATTGACATCACTTAGCCTCTAATCCATATAAATTGGCTATTGCATCAAATCCTGGGGGTGTAACTCAGTTGGTAGAGTAGCGGACTCTTAATCCGTTTGTCGGGGGTTCGAGCCCCCCCGCCCCTACGATTTTCCGTCTTTTTTAAAGTTTATTTGTAGAGTCGGTTTTTCTACAGAAAAATAATTAGTATCCTACAAATCATGGCTTGGTAAAAAAGAGCAGGCATTGGAATTACTAATGATAAGTTGGAATTGAAATATCTAAAATTCCAACTGGGGTTGTTCATTATTTCATTTTTTATTCCTGGCGGATTGCTTATTGTCTCTTTGAGCTGCTTTTCTGTTTTGATTCGGATTACCCAAATCACCACCCTTGGCGATCATTACGGGAAAAATATCATCCCACCATGTATCGTAAGCTGTTGAAAGTTTTCTGATCACATCTGACTTCTCCTTGGACAGGTCATTTTTGCACCCTGGGTCTTTTTTGACATCATAAAGCATCCAGTGGTCTTTCGGAGTAACTCCCCAATGATACTGAGCCGTGCCATAGGCATAAGTCATATTTTTACTTCCCCGTGAGACATTATGTAAGCCCTTGCATTGGCTCATATATTGAAGGCACTTAGGATTTCCACAATCATGACTGCGAAGCATAAGGAGGTTACCTTGCCGTACGCTGGCCATGGCATATTTATGGGATTTTGCATAGCCACTTGGCCATCGGGCAACATGGTGAAAAAGAATCCGATCCGGTTTCCATCTAATTGGTTTAGGACTTTCTAACAATGGACGCAGGGTAAATCCCTCGAGTTTCTTTTTAAGATTTGCGGGTATCGCAGTGTCGGTTAAGTCACAAAGAGTGGGCAGGATATCAAGATGAGCGGTCAAATTGTTGATTATTTTTGGCTTCCATTCCCCTTTCCATCGCCAGAAAGAAAAGGCTCGGCTTCCGCCTTCCCATGCCGTGCACTTAGAGCCCCGCATATCAGCATTATAAATATCCAAGCCTTCTGTAACACCATTATCATTGACCATAATTATAATCGTATCCTGTTCCCGGTTTGTATCTTTAAGAAATTTCATCAACCGACCAAGATTATGATCAATATTTTCAATCATCGCCAAATAAGTCGAATGAGTATCGTTCAACCCTGCACCCCGAAATGGTTTAATCAATTTTTCCGGAGCGGCTAGGGGAGTGTGGGGAGAATAAGTGGCGAGGTAGCAAAAGAAGGGTTCTTCCTCGCATTCTTCGATAAAAGTCATCGCTTCGTCAAAAAAAACATCTTCGCGAAAACCTTTGGTTTCCATTCGTTTCTGGTTGCGAATAAAGATTGTATCAAAGTGTTTTAATGGACCACCCACATTAGTCGAACACCAGTCAAATCCACGATTTTCCGGGCCAGGTTTGTTTCCCAAATGCCATTTTCCAATGAATCCCGTTTTATATCCGTTTGTCTTTAATAATTGGGGTAAGAGAACAGCATCTTTATGGAGTTGTTGTCTGGGGATAATGGTATGAGTAACCCCGGAACGGAATTCGTGCATCCCGGTTAACAATGCAGCCCGTGTTGGAGAGCAGGATGGGCTGACATAAAAATTATCAAAGCTCACGCTTTCCGAACGAAGTTTATTAAGGTTAGGAGTTTTAAGGTATGGGTGTCCGTGAGCATTAACATCACCATAACCCTGGTCATCGGTAAGGATGAAAATAATATTTGGTTTACAAGCTAAAGCTTGGAATAAACCGTAAAAAAAGATTGAGAGGAAAGGGAGAAATTTCATTCTTCTATCCTTCTATTTTTATTCAGAAAAGACAACTATTACCAAGGCCAACGGTAAGAAAATCTGAATAATACTAAAATTGTGATCAAATCATTACATTGTTCTAAGGTTGACCTAAAAGAAGAATTTTTGGAAATTAAGCTGGGTTGGCAATTCATACTAAAAATTTTATTAACGAAGTTGGGCACCAATTTAATTTGGAAGGATACATTGGCTCATCTGAGGTACATGGTAATGGAAATGTAAATGATACTTTTTTGCTGTTTTGTGAAGATGGAGATTCTCTCAATCGATATACTTTACAAAGAATTAACCACGATGTGTTTAAGAACCCTGAGGGACTAATGGAAAATTTTTCCCGGGTTACCAGGCATCTACAGGCTAAAATTGAAAAAGACGGATCTGATAAAAAATGTCTTAATTTAGTACCTGCTAAAGATGGCCGTTTTTTTCACAAAGATTCCAATGGTAATTATTGGCGGGTCACGAAATTTGTTGACGGAGGAAGATCTTTCGATGTGCCGGAAGATATTCATCAAGCCTACGAAGCAGCTAAAGCATTTGGTGATTTTCAGGCTAAACTTGCAGATCTGCCCGGTGATCCTCTTATAGAAACAATTCCTGATTTCCATAATACACGTAAAAGATTTGAGCATTTTCGTTCAGTCTGTAACCAAGATAAATTCGAGCGGGTTGCTGAAGTTCAGGACTTGGTTAATTTTGCTTTAGTTCGAGAACACTTAGCCGATTTAATTAAAGTCGAAAATTTTCCATCCCGTGTTGTGCACAACGATACCAAATTAAACAATGTACTTCTTCATAAAACAACAGGCGAAGGAATGTGCGTGGTTGATCTGGATACGGTAATGACAGGGTGCGTACTACATGATTTTGGAGACCTTGTCCGTACTGCTGCCTGCTCTGCATTGGAAGATGAACCGGAAGTGGATAAGGTTTTCTTTTTGCCAAAAATTTTTGGAGCAATTGTTGAAGGATATCTCAAGGCCACAAGTAATATTCTTGAATCTTCTGAAATTGAGCACCTAGCGGTGGCTCCACAAGTTATTACCTATGAGTTAGGTCTTCGATTTTTAACCGATTATTTGGAAGGTGATGTTTATTTTAAAGTTAAACGACCCGGGCATAATTTAGATCGGGTGCGTGCACAATTTAAGTTATTGGCTTCGATGGAAGAACATTTCGATCAGGCTAAGCAAATTGTTGATCTGTATTCCCGGCCCTCACTATCGCATTAGATTATTATAAAAACTGGGGTTACCAACCGCAACACACCTTCGACAATCCTGTTTTTTGTGTAAAAGGTTCAAATAAACTATTACTTTGAAAGAGTGAAAGGAAGGTTAGTGTGAAATAATCTAATCTTCGACTACCAACGCAAGTACTTCTTTAATATTTACCATTTTTTTTGATGAGTTAGGTAATTGGTAGTATTTAAGAATATTTTTTTTAATAAGTTTTTTTATCGAATTAATATGCCTGTAGCCAAGTATGGAGGCAGCATCCTTTAAGGTTATAAAATTTTTATTATCAGTCATATTTGTTTCGAGTAAAACTTTTAACAGGATTTAGTATACAAAATTAGGTAGATTGAAGTTTAACCAAATTTCCTTGGCCTTCCTCGTCCTCTTTTTTTACTAGGTTCAGAGGTATTTGGATCATCCTCTCCTGATTCTTTGAGTTTTAGTACTTCGCTCAGTAAGACTCTTCTTCTTACGACATGAGGGAGTTTGTAGGATGTCAGTATATCTTTTTCGATTAACATATTAATAGAGCGATAATGGGCATAACCTAGAATTTCTGTTGCTTCGGTTATTTTGATAAAACGGTCAAGCGGCTGATTTGAAAATTTATCCATATCCAACAGTAAATGAGCAATTTTACTTTTGAGAAAATTTAGAAATGGATGAATTAAATACCAATTCTACAAGTTCACTTTTTTTAACTCTTTTTCTAGTTGATAAAGGTATTGAGTAAGAAGTCAGAACCCCCGAGCTTACGAAATTAGAGATTTTAGTGTAAGAACGGTATCCAATTAAGATGGCTGCATCTGAATAGTTAAGAAACTTTTCTTCAGCTAATCCATTGTT
>JAOHKZ010000046.1 GCA_028101545.1 Opitutales bacterium
ATTGGTGATAGGAATTATTCGTTCCGTTATACTCCATAACCTTTAAACCATTTAATTCGTGAGAACTAATCCCAACAGAACCATTCTTAATTGCGTCATTGCCAAGTCCACTTTTATCCGGCCAAGTAGAATCGGTGATTGAAGAATCATTCGCATCCAACCATAACACAGAATTGGGCAAAGTGTTCCCGCTTGAAGAGGTAACAAAAACACCCACTTTAGAAGTGACAAAGGAGTGAACGGAATTTGTAACCAATATACGGAAAAAATATGAGGTTCTTTGATTTAATCCACCTGCAGAGACTGAAAACTGCCCCGGTTGAGTGTTTAGCAAAGTTTCGTTAAAATCCCAGTTTTCTATGTTATTAATATTAGTACCATGGTCTTCGTCTCCCCAAACTACAGTAAGGCTAGGAGGTTCACCTCCAGTAGAAAGAAGACTTCCAGTTAGATTGGCACCATTGTGAGAAATATTAGTAGCATTAAATTCACCTAGTACCGGAATAGACAATCCAGGAGTGTTGTAATAATTTGTAGATACAGAACGAACAGGATTAGTTGGAAGGATACCTAAACCAGTATCAACAAGCAAACCAGTTAAGGAAGCTGAAGTATTTTTTAAATTAGCTGCATTTCGATTTATAACGGTGGGTGAATCAGTTGGATTAGTATATACAATTGGGGTAACACCAGATTCAACCACTTCTCCGAAGGTGGGGACATTATTTCCCCAAGGATGAGAAGAAGGAAGTGAAATGCCCCACTTGTTAGATAAGTAACCCTCGATCTTCAATCTTGACTCTGCACTAATACCACCTTCAAAAAGAATGAATTCGGCAACCTGACATTTGGAAGCCTCTCTTAAATTATCAAAAGCTCCAAAAGATAATTGGGAGGGATAAAAACCCCACCATGCAGAACTTCTATTTTGGGCTAATTCAGTACCATCGATATAGACAGTCCCAACAGGATCAGCATTTTGATCAAGCCCTTCATGAGAAATCTCCCAAATATGAAACTTTGTATCAGCTTCAAAACCCCCATAGACCCAGCCGTGTAGATAGTAGCGTGCATTTCGGTTTCCATGGTGACCCATTAACCAGTTGGCACCGACTGAAGAAATAACTCTGTTGTTTGCACCTCCTGTGTATCGAGATACCCCAAATGCAACATAACCCGCATTTCGGAGAGTAAAATCTGCAGCGAAATTATGGTCGGTGTATAATTGATCATTTCCATCAAAATCTACAACAGGTTTTCCACCAAATCCATCCAGTTTAATCGATGGGTTTCCATAACGGTTTAATATGTTACGACTTTTTCCTGATTTATCTTTCCAAGTCTCGACTAGATCTACGGCAGGGGAGGTTTGGCCAGAATCATAAATATCCGTTGAATCAAACCATATCCCCAAACCAATAGGTAAATCTTCCTTATTCGGTTGAGTTCGCTTAAAAAACTGTTTACCTGACCAGTCTTTCCCGGCTGAATTCTCAGCATAGATTCGTATGTAATAACCTCGATCAGGAGCCAATCCGCCAATAATTCCAACACTATTGCCCAATCCCATCTGCCCTAAGCCTATCCTGTAGGTCCAAGAATAAAAATTTGTTCCATGATCAATAGTATCTGCAAGAATATAAACTTGAGGGTCTTCCCCCCCGGTTGCGTTTAATGTAAAGGAAACAGAAAGTGTGGTTGAATCGACAAACTGAGTTGAAAATCCTTCATCTATTTCAGGAGCACCCGAGGATATGGAAAAAGAATAATTTTGGTCAGCACGAGTTCCGTTGTTGTAGAGGGCACTAATTTTTGAACTATATTGACCAGAAAGGGTAGGGGTTCCGGTTAAATTGCCAATATTTGAGTTCAAGACCAAACCACTAGGTAAACCAATACCAGTATAAACTATAGGAGATCCGGTGACCGATATGTTATGCTCAAAATTTTGTTCTGCCAATAAATCAAACGATGAAATTGATATAAAGCTACGCGGACCATTAACAACTGAAACAGTGGGTAAATTCGAAAAAGGCTTTTGATTGAGATAAGAAGCAAGCGCCCAATCAGAAGAACGGCTTTTATTAGCCAATCTCATTTCATCAAAAGAAGATGGAATCAACCCCTGCCCAAAATACCAATCCTGTCCATCAACTGGTTTAGACTTTGTGACGGCACTGTAAGATACCATACCAGTTTCATTACCATCTTCATAAATCCTCATCGTGCCAACATTACTATCCACAGTAACCATCAAATGCTTCCAGCTGTTAACTAAATCTTCGGTAGATTGAACTATTTGAGTACCCGTTTCCAAGTCATGGAATAATGAAATGTTTCCACTTCTTAGTGCTATCCTCTCAACGCCCCCATGCCTCGCAATTACATAGGGACTAATATTCTCACTTATATTTCCGTCAAAAGGAACGGAGAACATACCATCTTGTGCCGGATCACTGGGATCAACAATTTGCCATTCTGAACTCGGGGTCTTAATAGAGGGTATTAATCTTGAACCTCCTCCACCTTCACCATGTGCAAAAGCAATTTTATACTCTTCGCCTGCAGATAGCGTATAACTTGAAGAGTCTTTTATAATATTACCCTGGTAATTGGTTTGAAGAAGAATCAACTCATTACCATTGCCACCATTCTTTGCAAAAATTCCATTCTGATCCAAATCTAGCCAAATGGCATTTGCATCATCACAATGTTGAATCCTAAATTTGTATGTACCGCTTTCTTGGGGAGTAAAAATCGCCTCAAAAAGACTCATATAATTATCAACCCTTGAAATACCGATTCCACTGCTCATAAAGTCGCTATCTGAATTGAAGAACAATCCTTGCCTAGGACCGGCTTGCATAATTCGTGCTCCACTGGGGGTGAGAGTATTAAATTTATTTATGTCATCAAAAAAAGCGTCTTGTGACTGCCTGGGATGCAAAAAACCTGATGCAAAAACAGAATCCTCAGCCTTGATGGGAAGACTTTCATCTAACTTAATCCAAGTTGAAAAGGTAAAGCTTTGTTCGTGCAGATCATCAATGGAGAAAGCCGACGGAACTCGTAGGTATTTATCAACGCCACCCGAAAAAGAACGTGAAGATCCAATTATTCCTTCCCCTTTAAAACCATCTGAATCATATGCATGATTTCTGTAAAAACTAGAGTCTGTTAATACATCAATTCCTTCAAAAGATCTTAAATGCCAGACACCTCGATAACCATTACTCCATGTTGAACCGTCTCCAGTATAAATTGGAGGATATTTTGCTAAAAGTGGATTTCCCCAATATGCGGAAATTACGCTTGATCCATCAAAATCTTTTACTTTGACCCAGGCTGACAAACTACCCTCAAGCCTGTTTATTTCATCAATTTCATATTCAAGTTCACGAGCAAATTGATCATAAAACCTTAGGTCATAACAGTTTTCCGAAGAAAAACTTTTCAAACTGAAGTTTGATACTGTATTATCTAATTTTACGAGCAATGGAAAATCCTTCAACGTGGAACCTGTGTAGGAAGAACAATTCAATTCAACATTGTGAGAAAAACCGCTTTTTTCGACAACCGATAAATAAATTATTCCCTGATCCTGTCCATTTGCGTTGGACGCGGTAATAGTAACTGCATAATTCCCTCCCTGTAAGGGAACACCAGAAATCTCACCAGTTACAGAATTTAATGAAACTCCTGCGGGAAGTCCAACTCCGGAGTATGTGTTTGCACTAGGGAAAACCTGAACAAAATAGGAGAGATTACTGTCGTCGGCATATCCTTCTGCAACCTGTCCAGGAATTAAAAGCGGTGGACCTGAAACCGTTTGCATAGCAAGGAAATTCCCTTCAGGTTTTTGGCTTTCATAAGATGCAGAAATGAAATCGGCAGTTTTCAGTTTTGAACTCAGTCTTAATTCATCCAAAAGACCATCCCAATAACTACCGCCATTTCGACCAGCCCCTAATCGAAAATTTTCCACATTACCATCAAATGGTCTAGTTTTATCATATCCTGTATGCCATTGAAGACCATTTCTGTAGACATTCATAACACCGGAATCCCTATCTTTTTGGAATGTCCAGTAATCCCATTGCCCCTGATACCCGGAAAATTCTTTTGAAATAGAATCCAGTGAATTTTGACTTCCCGCTTCCCAGTATAATAATGACTTGTGTGGGAAATGAATATTGAGGGATCTCCCCAATGCAGAACCAGATTCTAATAGCGTGGTTGTTTTAGAGGGACTTAAACTTGGACCACCATAAGACCAAAATGAAAGATTCAACTGACGACCATCCGATCTTGGGTGAACTGCTAACGGAATATCAACATAATCATCAAAACCATCAAATGAGATGGCATTACCTATGACACCGGGAACCCTAAAGTTGTCAAAATTATATGCAGATCCATGTCCACTAACCCGAGATTCTCTAATTGTATTTAAACTCGTCCCATCCATGTGCCAAACCGCATCATAATCTTTCCAGACACTGCCATCGTTACAATAACTGGGTTCTTGTACAGCATTTCCATTGCCCCAAATTGCACGAATTGTGGTATTTTGATCTAGAGAAGAAAGTAAAACCCAGAATCCGGATTTACCCTCCACATTCCACATAACGGGTTCATAAGGCAATTCGGTCGAACCATTATTTTCTAAAAACCGCAAATCATATCCATACTGTGACGCAAATTGACTGTAGCTAAAACCAGGCAAAGAAGAATTAAATTCAATATAAACAGGAAAATAATTTAAAGTAGATAAACCGGAATAACCAGGAAAAGAAATATCAGTCGAATAATCCCAGGAAGTGAAATCGGTAACCAAAAATTGAATATCTTTTGCAAAAGTACCAAACTGATTAGAAACCTCGATTCGAGTATTCACACTTCCTTCTTCTAGTGGGATGCCAGAAATTAAACCAGTAGTCGAATTAATGTCTAATCCGTTTGGCAAACCAGTTGCGATATAATTATTTGCAATCCGATTCGTTTGAATAGGTAGGTTTAAAGAAACACCCTTTTTTATAGAAAACAATTCTTTGAGTAGAATTTCCGGACGATTTTCGAATAAAGGAATATCCTTTTTATAAGGATGTACGCTTGGTAAATTATCGACTAATCCCCACTTATGCGCCAAATGCCCTTGTAATTGTGCAACCTGTTCGTCACTTAACGAATGATCATACAATATTACTTCGCCAATCTCAACACCACCAAGGGCGGTTATCCCACTTTGATCGCGTGCGGCAATTACTATGTCACTGCTTGTCGATGATATGACACCTGTATCATTTACATTATATTCAAGGTTTCCGTCAACCCACTGAGTTCGTTTCAATAAACCTTTCCTTACAGACCAGACATGAGGTGAACCATTTATAGGAGTACTTCCGCTCAAATCGTCATTACCCGTAGTTCCTCGAATAGTGAAAGTGGCAAATTCATTGTTTAATCTCCTGAATTGCCAACCCAACTGATCTTCACCGAGTTTTGATATAATAGGTCGATTTTCGCTTAGAACATTTCCTTTTGCCACTATAAATAAAGTCATATCATTACCAACATTCAATTCACTGGAATCAGAAACTCTAAGATAATTACTGAAACCATTAAAACTGAGAGTTGATAGAGAATTCCAATTTTCAACTCTTAATTCTGGACCATTTCCATTCCCCGCATGCCGATTAAAGCCGGATTTATCTCGCCATTGATCAACCATTCCCCCCAAGGGTTCGTTTGTAAAATTTCCATCTCCATTTATGTCAGACCCATCCAACCAAAGAAGAATTTCTCCATCGGCAAAAGAATTATTATCAAAACCAAATGAACCTGTTGAAAAAGTCGCAACATCAGTCATCACAGAAGAACCTGCCGCATTGCTTGCCTTTACGCGGTAGTAATATGTTTTTCCTTTTTGCAAACCAAATAATTGAGTGGAAAATTGGCCTACAGGATGAACGCCAAGATCTATCTTTGCATCCCAACTGGTACTTGAAGAGGAATTTACATCCACAGATTGACCTGCATCTTCCTCCCCCCAATAAAGAGTTATATTTGGGTTTTGTCCGCCTTGGCTATTTTCAACTTGAAGATCGCCACTGTAAATACTAGCGATATCTTCCAAGCTTAGGGCTCGATCATATACTCTGAGATCATCCATCATACCGTAAAAATTATCATCGGTCGCCCAATTACTCTTACCTATAAAATGATTAGAACGAGTAAGCGAATTAGGTTTATGCCCCAAAGCAGATCCTTTTAATTCACCATTTCGAAATAGCTTCATTACTCCGGAACTATCCACCGTTGCGGTGACCAATATCCATTCATTCAGTTTCCAATAGTCAAGAGCAGTAACTCCTTCCGGATCAGAACCTTGACGAATTGACCATTCTGCATCGCTAGTAGTAGAATGATTACTGATTAGTAAGTTTTGACTATTTTCCCCATCTCCAAAATCTATCATTCTTTGCCCATTTCCGAGATTTTCTTTGTAAACCCAACCGGAAAAACTCATATCTCCGTCGATATTAAATGAACCAGCTTTCAAGTACGCCGTTGAACTACCATCAAAACGCAAAGCACCTTTCCATTGTCCGCCTTTGCCATCAACCCAGGAGACACCATCAAAAATTTGTGCGACTGAACTGAAACCAGTTGAATCGTAAGCCTCCTGACCATTTCCTTCATCAAATCGCCAATGTGCAATTAAGCCATCGGAAACAAGAGGTTCACTCAAAGTTCTAATTTGAGTAACTCCGCCATTACCAAGAACTTGACCCCTTAAATTAGCGGAGGTTAAAGTAATTTGATTAGCAGGAAGAATCGAAACCCTTGGTTTGTCGACCATTCGAACCTCTCCAAATTGGTCTGACCAACCGCTAAAAGTGGATCCTTTTGCTCGGACACGATAGTAAATCAGTTCACCTGGGCTAAAACCACTAATGTTCAGGCTTCCTTCTCCAGTACCTTTAAATCCTAAACTCTGATTATAATTCCATAAACCTTCATTATCTCCATGATCCACTGGTCCCCAATACATAATAATTTCAGGTTGCGACTCATCATATGAAATTAGTTCGTAATGAATAGTAGCGTTAGACTCAGTAATATCGGAGGCAGGTTTGACGATAATACGAGGAGGGGAGGGGCTCAAATTAGTCGTAAAAGTTTGAATCGAACCTAGCTCTGCTAAAATAGCCACATCCACTTCTGATAATGCAGAATCAAAAACCTTCACTTTTCGCATCTGTCCATTAAATTCACCATTCTTGTTAGTATCTGACTGGGCAATTCCAAGTGAAAATGGAGAACTTACACTGCTCTCAAGTCTGCTATTAAATTGTGTCCAAGTGTTGATTCTAACTCCATCTATATAAACTCGCATATCCGAGCCATAAACGAGAGCCAAATGGTGCCATGTATTGAGAGATATTCCAGCTTCATAGCTTACCTTTGCTTCACTCTCAAGCGAACCTGAATCAATAAAGATTTCTACTTTCGACCCACTCGTTCCGATTTCTAAGTTATCATTCGACAGTCCACTGGATTGGGAGACCAAAATATTATTGATCCCATTTATTGAAGGTCTATTACTTAAATCATCCTCTTTGTTAAACCACAAAGAAATCGTGAAAAAATTGGGAGAATCCAATTCATCAAGATCACCAAAACTAACATAATCATCGTCTCCATCAAACTGAACTGCGTTTCCATCCGCAGTCACATCTCCTCCGATTGTTCCATTTTTACGCCCCATTGAATCAATAACAATTCCCCCTGGCAGGCTTTGAAGTTGCCAATCAAATAAAGGTTTTCTTGATAGAGAATCTCCATTTGAAGTGCCCACCAAATTCACAGCTTGGGCTTGATAAAAATATGTTGAATTAGGAGCTAAACCAGTTAGCAATTGTGAATGAATCCCTTTAAGTGAAACTGGAAATGAAGAAGTGTTTTGATCAAGGTTACCAGCATCAGTACCGTATGCAAAGAAAACCTGAACTGTTTCGCCGCCAGTTTCTAATAAATTACTCATTAAGCGAGCCGAACTTGCACCCACTTGCAAGGGTTGTTGTGTCTGTATTTGAGGGGCAATCGGATTAATTAGCAAAGTAAAATTCTGATCAACGGATCCCCATTGATTAGACGCATTGACCTGAACATTAAAACTACCTGCTGTATTGGGAGTACCTGTTAAAACTAGTCCTTCGCCATCAACGGGTGGGGCAGTTTTATAGAGATGTGAAGGAGGTAAAAGTTCGTATAAATTCCACTTATGGGCAAAATAACCTTCAAGTTTTTCTCTTTCATCCACCTCTAGTGATCGAGGCAATAAAAACAGATCACTTGTGGAATTAATACGGTCGAAAAGAACATCAGGAAGCCAATCGCTAGAGGAACTCGTTCCAACATTTGTTCCATTTATCCATAATTCATACCCATACCGGTCAAAAGTCCAACCCAATATACTAAGCATATTGGAGGGAAAAGTAGAACTTAGATTAGGATCATTATTATCCCATTTCCTTAAAGTCCACATTCCATTGTTTGCCAATCGCCACCCTTGGTTGGTAAAGAATTCGCGATTAGGTAAAAGACTGCCTCGTTCACGTCCTACCATCATTATACTCATCGGCATCGAAATTGGTCGATCAATTCCGAGGGTTTTATTAAAATCTAAAGAAACCATGGCTTTGCCATTCTGAGGATCGATGATACTCCTTGGCGATGTTACAAAATTAGATGATCTCGCCAATCTTTCACTTCCTGAAAAATCATTCCAGATAAGAATCCGATTATCATCAAGTTTAGTTCGAGTTGATCCACTCAAATCACCATTTCCATTATTATATAAATTTACTACTTCACTGGGATTCAACTCACGATTAAAAATCCTCAGATCATCAATACTACCGTTAAAATCTCCAGTTTGATCTGAAAAAGGGCGAGATAAACCTATTGAAAGTGTGGAGTCTGAAAAAGAAGTAAGCGGACCACTTATCTGAGATGATTTATAAGGATGACCCAAAGGAAGTTCTGATGTAAGTCCCCACTTATGAGCAAGATATCCTTCGATTCTTGAGCGGTTAGAAGTTAAACTAGTAGCAATAATTTCCATCATATCGCCAGACCAACTAGACACTCCGGTATTACCATCATATTTCAAACCGATTCGATCAATTTTGAAATTCCCAGTTACACTACTTTTAATTAATGCTTGTACACCGTTTACATGTAGAGATGCTGAACCAGAGTTTAGACTAAATTCAAGTAACTGGGGAACTGAATCAGAATAACCCGCAACGACAGCATTTGAGTAAAATTCATTACCGTTTATCCTCCACCAGAGATTCCGCCCAGAACTTTGATTGTAAAATAAAGTGCGTTCTGTTCCGTTATTTGAGTATAAATAACCGTGGCCTTTAACGACAAAGAATACATTTAAATTTGAATGACTTAAATCATTGGTGAGTGTAAAACCGTCATCTACTCCATCAAATTGAATTGCTTTTGTTGCGAGGCTAGGTCTGTTAGCTGCGGTCGATTGAGTGAGATGGTTGTTATTACCACTCTTGTCTCTCCATTGGCTAACGGCATTGGAGGACAGATTAATACTGGAATTATCATCCGCATCCAACCACAATTCTAAACCGGGAAGAATAGAAGGCTCAAAATTACTGACCAACGCCGCCCCATCCAAATAAACAGAAAGGTCATTTCCATAAGTCACGGATAAATGATGCCAAGTATTATTGGAAATATTCGCATCGTTACTTGCGAATACATGATCTGTTCCATTATTTAAATACACCTTAACTTCCGAGCCTTCCGTTCCGATTTCAAGATTACCGTCAAAAGTTCCACTAGACTGGGCGAACAAGACATTTGAGAGCGAATGGATGGTGGGGCTGCTTTGAATATCGTGAAATCGGTTAAACCAGATTGATATAGTGAAAGCAGACGCGTTGCTTAATGAATCGATTTTGGGCAAAACAAGAGCATCGTCCAGACCGTCAAAATTAAGACCCCCATTAAATTTTCCTGAAACCTTAATTACATCTCCAACAAAGCTCCCATGATACCCATTTCCAGTTTCGTCAAAGGTTAGGCTTTGATTACTTTCATTGAAGGAATAAACAGCGAGTTGATTACTCACTGCAACTGAATCATTCCTTTCGAAAGATTCGCTAGAATAATATGTAAAACTTTCGTTATGATCACTGCGATACCATGCGATTGCACCAGGGATATTAGAAGGATAGAATGCTTTTTTGTTCGAAAGACCATTTGGCAGTCCACTAACAGTATAACTAAGCCCTGAGGATTGACCTAAGTCCAAACTCGAGACTTCGCTACCGTATGTGAGAGAAGATGGAGAAATGATCGGGAGAGTGGGGGAAGTAACTTCAATAAATGTGCCATCTCTGCCCTGCAGGAGTTGATCTTGAGGACTATTATTACCACCATTAACCATAACTATTCCGGCATCTACACTTCCCTTACTCAACAGAGATACTCTCCCCCCTCCTCCAGCACCTGCGAGAAGAGCTGCACCCATGACATTTCCTCCACGTGCATCCAGTATTCCATTGTTTAAAATCGAAGCTGCCTCAATTCGAATAGCTCCTCCTGAACCACCAGCACCTAAACCAGACTCATAGGGTTGCCCAACTCCACCTCTAACTGAAATTGACCCATTAGATTCTAAAGAAAAACTTCCCGAAACCTTAAAACCAATTGCACCACCACCACCACCCGAATTACCATTAGCAATTGCAGAATGTCCACCGCCGGAACCACCAACCAGATTCGAAATAAGTTCGTCACCATAAATACTACCTGATACTCCGGCATTCCC
>JAOHKZ010000047.1 GCA_028101545.1 Opitutales bacterium
AGACAATATCTTGGAGTAAAGGCTTTGGCCATAGGTGCCAAGATGTTGTCCTACGAATTAAAGAGGCATGTCCGTGTGATTTATAAAGCTTTATTTTTGCGTCACCACCGGAATCGTTGATTTTTTTTGCAAATTTAAAAGCAAGTTCATGTCGAAATGGGGGAATTCCATTTTCCACTTTTATTCCCATAGGCATCATTTTTTCGGGATCAAATTCACCGGGAAAAAGATTGCGGTAAAGAAATTCCTTGGTTGGATCAAAATTAAATGGACATGCTATAGGAATAACCCCTTGGATCCAATCCAATCCCCCTCCCATTTTTTTTAAATATTGGGAATCAAGCCCAACCAAACTAACGCTGTGAGCTCCAGCTGAATGCCCCATGAGAAAAATTTTGTCACAATCTCCACCAAATTTCTTCACATTTTCCCGGGCCCATTTAACCGACAGAGCAACATCCTCGGGGAAAGAGGGAAACTTCGCTTCTGGGTATAATCTGTAATTTATGGTTACGAATAAAATTCCTCCACGGGCTAACTGTTTTCCAATAGAACGATGATAATCTTTTTGCCCCCAACGCCAACTGCCTCCGTGTACAAAAATCACAACAGGAGAACGGTTACATTTTTCTGAAGTTACAACATCAAGGACTTGTTTCGAATTCTCCCCGTAAGAAAGATTAAGATGTTCTTCAATTGCAATCTCATCAGGCAACCAAGAAGCTCCAAAAGATACGAGTTGGATGCTCAAAAAGAGGAAAATAGCCCTAACTCTTAAAATCATACAGCGGGATAAAATGGGGCGACAGACCGGATTCGAACCGGCGACCCTCGGCACCACAAGCCGATGCTCTAACCAACTGAGCTACTATCGCCATAATTTAATGAGCTTATTTCTAAAGATGATCAAGGATTCGTCAACGAGAAAGCATGCCAAAAACAACCGAGCTTTCTTGACCAATTACCCAACCTCGGACATGATGAATCTTTTTTTACCATTATGTTACAAGCTGGAATTGTTGGCCTACCTAATGTAGGCAAGAGCACTCTTTTTAATGCCCTTACCAAAACCCGTAAAGCGGAGGCTGCCAATTACCCGTTTTGTACGATCGACCCAAATGTTGGAGTGGTTCTCGTCCCGGATAACAGATTACCCAAGTTAGCTGAGATGGTTGGTACTCAAAACATAATTCCTGCAGCGATTGAAATGGTAGATATTGCTGGACTGGTTGAAGGTGCAAGCAAGGGCGAAGGCCTTGGGAATAAATTTTTGGCAAATGTCAGGGAAGTGGATGCCATCGTTCATGTGGTAAGATGTTTTGAGGATGAGGATATCATTCACAACATGGGACGGGTTAATCCTGTCAGTGATGCTGAAATCATTGTGACCGAATTAGTTTTAGCAGATGTGGAATCTGTGACCGGGCAACTTCACAAAACCACTAAAAAAGCACGTGGGAATGACAAGGATGCAGAAATTAGTGTCGCACTTCTCGAACGATTACTGCCACACTTAAATGAAGGAAAACCTGCAAATCTTCTTCCTATGGATGAAGATGAAAGTAAAAGATTGAAAAGCTTTTGCTTACTCAGTGCGAAACCAATGCTTTACGCATGCAATGTAAAAGAAGATGAAATTGCTGATTTTTCTTCAAATAAATATGTTAAGGAATTAAAAAACTGGGCCGCTGAACAACAGGATGCAGATTCATGTGTAATTTCTGCAAAAATGGAAGAGGAATTATCCGAACTCCCTCTGGAAGATGTCACAGAATATTTAGAATCAATGGGAGTGTCCGACTCTGGAGTTTCAACTCTTATTCAATCTACTTACGACCTACTCGGACTTGCCTCTTATTTAACTGCGGGAGAAAAAGAAACCCGAGCATGGACTTTCAAAAAGGGCATGACTGCACCTCAGTGCGCTGGTGTCATTCATACTGATTTTGAAAAATCTTTTATTAAGGCAGAAGTTGTATCCTATGATGATTTGATTGCCACTGGTTCCATGCAGGCGGCACGAGAAGCAGGCAAACTAAGGCTCGAGGGAAAAGAATATATTTTCGCCGACGGAGATGTAACCCTATTCAAATGCAATGCCTGATTTGGGCTCCCTTAGCTTGCCTTAAAGGTTAATTTTCATAGAACTAATTTGTTCACTCAACCGTTTCTTTTCACTGTGATATTAACCTCAACCATGTTTCTGAATACATACTTAAAATACCACCGAGCATTTTTTAAGTTTCTGCTCTTATCTAATTTGGTATTATCCTTCTTTTCATGTTCTGAAGAAGCATCTATTCAATCCTACTCCATTCCGTCCGAGTATAATGGACCAATCGTCAGTTGGAAACTTCCTGACAACTGGGGTGAAAACCCTGACCTTTCCGGTCCCATGGCTGGCTCTTTTCATATCAAAACAAAAGATGGACCCCAAGGTCGAATTGGGGTTATGCCCTTTCGCGAGCAGGTTTCCACAGTTGATGTGGCAAATATGTTCGGGCGGGAAATGGGGTATCCTACTTTTACCGAATCTTCTCTTGCTCCTATGCTCCAGGAAAAAGAGATTGGAAGTCGTACTTTTGAATGGCTTGTATTAAAAGCCAAAAGTGATCCGGTATCGTCTTCCCCACGGACTGCACTTCTTGCTCTTTTAAGACAGGAAGGTGAAACCTGGCTCTTTCCATTTATTGCAGAACAGAAACTAGTACTTAAGGAATCTGAAAATTTTATTCAGTTTCTTAATTCATGCACACTCCGCTCAGCTAAAGATAAACCAATAATAGCTCGTTCTCCTCCTTCTGAAAATAGAATAAAAAAACCCTCTCCCCCTCGCCCCACTCGAGACAATCCATGGATTTGGAAAATTCCTCCCACCTGGGAAGATGGAAAAGCCTCCTCCATGAGAATAGCCAGTTTAAAAGTTGCTGATAAAAATGGCAGTAAGTTGGATATTTCCGTTACAACATTCCCAGGTGATGTAGGAGGTCTTCTTGCCAATGTTAACCGTTGGGTCGGACAAATTGAATTATCCCCCGTTGACCAATCATCTTTAGAAAAGTACTGCAGTCCTTTTACAATTGCGGGAAATCCTGGTCACTTTATCGAGGCATATGGTGAAAAGGATGCCCTCCTTGCCGGAGCTTTATTTTTGGAAAAGGAATCCTGGTTTTTCAAACTTTTAGGCAACCGAACCTTGGCTGAAAAAGAAAAGGAAAATTTCATCACATTCCTTCATTCGATTACACCCAAACCGAAACAATAATATCGGCATGAACAACAAAAAAAATAAAAGTTCGCTCAGCCAAAGAAGAAGAGATTTCAATTTTTTACTTCCGCTTGCCTCTCTTCGTTTGACCATTGCCTTGCTCAGCCTGTCAATGATTTTGATTTTCGTAGCGACCCTCGAGCAAGTAAGAATTGGAATCCGTGGAGCTCTTGCTGAGTATTTTGAATCTTTTTATGGTATTTGGTACTATCCTGAAAAATTTTGGGGTGGTGAAATACTTCAAGATATCCCCTTACCCATTCCTGGAGGATATTTACTTGGTGGACTACTTATCATCAATCTGACTGCCGCTTACATCGTACGTTTTCAATGGACCTTAAAAAAGGGCGGAATACAACTCATCCATTTAGGTATCATACTCTTACTGATTGGTCAGCTTACAACCCAGGCGATTCAGGAAGAATCAAGAATGCAGATAAACAAGGGGGAGAAAAGTAATTACATCGAGCGTTTTCATGGAGTTGAACTCGTCATTCGTGATGTTACAGATCCAGCACAGGAGAAAGTAATTACTGTACCACAGGAACTTCTACAAAAAGGAGGCTCTCACTCTGACAAGGCCATGCCATTTACTATAAATGTGCTTCATTTTGGAGTGAACTGTGATTTTGACTTTGCAACCGCTGAGAAACCAAGGTCGCCAATGGCAGAAATTGTAAACCGGGGAGTGGGTCAATCCGCAAACCTCAACCTTACTCCCAAAGAGGAAGACTTCAGCAGCGATGCATTAAATTTTGGCTATATTATATTTGAATTATTGGACAAAGGGCAAAGCTTTGGGAAATGGATGAGTATATCCCACCCAGCAGGGAATCAAGTTTGGTCTCAAATATCCCCCAAGTTATCGGATATGGGCTTTCAGTCCATCCGACACAATGGTAAATTATGGGGCGTGGCTCTTCGGCAGGAAAGAGAATATCTCCCTTTCTCAATTGAACTTTTGGATATAGAAAATGAATTTTATCAAGGAACCGAGATTCCTTATAATTTTGAAAGTGATATCAATCTTCATCTAGAGGATAACCAAACGCGTCGAGCCCTGGTTTACATGAATACTCCATTACGGCATGGAGGAAAAACTTTCTATCAGTATCAAATGAATGATTCGGCAAACTATTCTGTTTTCCAGGTTATCAGTAATCCTAGTTGGCTCGTACCTTACATTGCATGTGTTCTCGTTTCCATCGGTATGCTTTGGCAGTTTAGTCTCCACTTGATTCGGTTCCTCAGAAAAAATTCTCAAACTCCCCAAAAGGCCTAAAATGTCGAGAACAAATAAGATATTCTTCAGTTTAATCCTGGTGGTGGGTTTATACATTGCTTTTTTGCCTAACAAATTTTCGCAAGCCTCATTTTTAAACTTTCTAGGTAAAGATAACTCTAATGAAATTGATCAAAATGAGACTTTTGACCTGCAGGCATTTTCGAAAATCCCGGTGCTTCGTGGCGGGAGGGTAAAACCCCTCGACAGTGTTGCACGAAATATTTTACTTGTACTCCGAAATAAACGCACAGCACTTCGGGTTTTGGAACAATGGGAAAATGAAAAATTAGAACTTATCCAATCTTTGAAAAAAGAAGGAAATGAATTAACCGAAGAACAATCAAAATTCCTAAAAAATTACTCAAAAAACAGAAAAACAACCACACCGCAAGGTGGTATTGAAGTAGCGGTAACTGAAGTTGATGCAATTGATTGGCTAGCTCAGGTTCTTTTTGCTCCCGAAAAAGCGGACAAGCTCAAAACATTCCTTATAGATCACGACCAAGTTCTTGGTTTGGTGAATCAAAAATTATTGGATAATGGTAAATTTTTCTCCTACGAAGAATTAGAACCTTTTCTTTCAAATATTGATTCATCGGCACGTAAGGCCGGTGAAGTTGAGACCGAACTCAGGGATAGTTTTCAGCAAAACATCATCGAGCTTTACAGGTCCCTTCTGATTTATAAAAAATTAAAACATTCTCTATCCCCTCCAACTACTCCCGATCGCCCTGAAGTATTGGAACAACTGGGTGTAACTGATTTAGTATACTCCGAGGAAAAAGACCGTGCTCGTAGTGATGAATATGTCAGGTTTCGCAAATTAACTGCTGAACTTGCTAAAGATTCATCTGTTGTTCAATTGGGCAGCGAGGAATTTGCAAGAGTTGTTTTCTTTGTTGACCGTTACAACCAAGCAAACCTATGGACTGAATTTCTTCCCATTCCCCCTATCATTGCTGAAGGCGATGGAAAATGGATGAAGGTGACTGAATCTCTTGTTGGATCTGAACCATTGGAATCAAGGCAGAAACAAAACATGGATCCGGCTCGATTTGCACTTACCTTAAGAGAATTACTTTCATTGGAAAAAACTGAACTCAAAGAAAGAATTGCTTATATCAGAGAGAATCAAAAACTTGATCCTTCAGCATTATTCGCAACCCAGTACGCGGAAGCCATAAAAGTCAAAGAGGGTGTGGATCCGGTTATTATTCAATACGAGGAGCTTGCCTTTGCATACCGCGATCAAAACTTCAGCAAATTCAACCGCCTGGTTAATGAAATATATGAACTAACTACCACGCGGGCAGGTTCTACTGCATCCACCCTTTCTTTTGAAAAAACATTCAATGGGTTCGAACCCTTTTATCGAAGTGCTATTGCCTATGTACTCATCTTTATTGTCGCTTCTTTCTCCTGGTTAATGGCAGCATTCAAAAAAGATTCCGGCACCGTACGAACGCTTCGAAACTCCGCTTACTACCTGACTATAATAGTCTTGATATGCCATACTTTTGGCTTGGCAGCTAGAATGTGGATCGAAGGTCGTCCCCCAGTCACAAACTTATATTCTTCCGCCCTCTTTATCGGATGGGCTTCAGTTCTGCTTTGCCTTGGTACCGAAAAATATATCCGATTAGGAATTGCTTCAGCTATGGGTGCCCTGATCGGATTTAGTAGCCTTGTAATCGCACATAGTTTGAGTTTGGATTCATCTCTTAATCCAACTGGGGACACAATGGAAATGATGCGAGCCGTACTCGATTCAAACTTTTGGTTAGCCACTCATGTCGTAATCATTACAATCGGCTACTCAACCACATTTCTTGCTGGTTTTCTTGGGATAGCCTACATATTTTTCCATATTGGATGTACAATTTCCAATAAATCGGAAAATAAAATGAAGAAAACATTAGATTCCATGATCTATGGAATCACCTGCTTTTCCCTTTTATTCAGCTTGGTGGGAACAATTCTTGGTGGTATTTGGGCAGATCAATCATGGGGAAGATTTTGGGGATGGGATGCTAAGGAGAATGGAGCTCTTCTTATTGTCATTTGGAATGCACTCCTTCTTCATGCAAGGTTTTCAGGAATTGCCAAAACCCGTGGCCTTGCCTGCATTGCTATTTTTGGAAATGTAGTTACGGCTTGGTCCTGGTTTGGAACCAATATGCTTGGGGTTGGCCTTCATTCCTACGGATTCATGGATAAAGCATTTGATTACCTAATGATGTTCATTATTTCCCAATTAATCATAATTGGATTGGCTTACATATTCCCCATCATTTGGAAATTTTTGTTTAAACCAAAAGACAAAAAACTAGACAATATCGATACCCTACCAGATTACGATTCCTTAGATTAAAGCTCTTGGGGTTTTGTCCAAGTGCTTTTGCAAAGTTTTTAGGGTATCTTCTACGGGTCTGCCAAAACTGCAAGGAAAGGCGATTGGTTTTTCATCCAATCCTCTTAATTTTAATGCTTTCTTTCTTAATTGAACTACGATTAAAGGACGACCGGCATAAATTTCGGATGAAAAGCTCTCAATCTCCTCATGTTTATAGTGCTGCCTTCTCCACCATCCACGATAAGAATAACCATCTTTATTAATCTTTAATCTGGACCATTCGAAAATTTGATCCAATAGATTCAACAAACCGAGCAGAAAAAAAACGATCGTACCAAGCCAACTGAAAAAGATACCCACATAACTGACCATCGAGAAAAAAGCGGCGACCACAAATAAAAATAAGGTAAATCCAGCCTGTCTCCAAAGAACAGGTTTGATTATAACTTCATCCTGTTCTCCCTTGGTTCGAATCTTCACGGATTAAGAGAGATTTTTTCCTAAAAGATAAGAATTACGATGGGCGCAAAGTCGGAAAAAGAATTGTATCCCTAATATTAGCAGCCTTTGTCAAGAATATGACTAAACGATCAATCCCCAACCCCATGCCCCCTGCCGGTGGCATACCATGCTCTAGTGCCAAAAGAAAATCATCATCCAGTTCCTGAGTTTCTTCACCCACTTGCTTCATAAATGCACTCCTTTGAACGGCAGGATCATTTTGCTCAGAATAGGCAGGTGCAATCTCCTGACCATTGATACAAAGTTCAAACACATCGATCGTACTCGAATCATCTTCTGTAATCTTGGCCAACGGACAAAGCTCCTTAGGAATATGAGTTACAAAAGTCGGTTGAATAAGAGTATGCTCAATCACTTTTTCGAAAATATCATTGGTTACCTCGAAATCTTCCAAAGACGGATCCACTTCAATTCGAAGTTCCTTGGCTTTTTCCAACTTGGCTGATTTTGGAAGATCAAACCAATCCTTTCTTCCAACGGCATCAATGATCAAATCCTTATATTTGGCCTCTCTCCACTCACCGGAAAGATCAATCGTATCACCTTCATTCCTTTCCAATTGCAGAGTGCCCAAGGCACGCTCGGAAACTTGTTGTATCAAAGAACGGGTCAATTCCATCATCCCGCGATAATCTGTATATGCCTGGTATGCCTCAAGCATAGTAAATTCAGGGTTATGCCTACGGGAAAGACCCTCATTTCGAAAAACCCGGCCTACTTCAAAAACCCGGTCAAACCCACCAACCATTAACCTCTTCAAATGCAGCTCCAATGCAATACGCATATTAAAATCACAATCCAACGCATTGAAATGGGTTCTAAAAGGACGAGCAGCCGCACCACCAGAAACTGATTGTAACATGGGAGTCTCCATTTCAAGAAAATCTCGATCCCAGAAAAACTCTCGAATCTCACGTATTATCTGACTTCTTGTCCGAAAGCGCTCACGAGATTCTTCGTTCACAATCAAATCCAAATAACGCTGACGATAAATCTGATCATTATCTGTTAAACCATGCCATTTTTCCGGCAAAGGACGAAGGGCCTTGGAAACAAGGCGATATTCTTTTGCTCGTACAGTAACCTCTCCTGTTTTGGTTCGGAACAATTTACCGCGAATACCAATAAAATCTCCCAAGTCCAATTTTTTGAAAGCAGCATACTCCTCTTCCCCAATCTCATCCTTCCTCACATATGATTGTATCCGACCATCCCGGTCCAAAACTTTTAAGAAGGAGGCTTTACCCATCAAACGAAATGCAACAATACGACCGGCAACCGAGACTTCCGGACCATCTTCCATATCTTCAGTTAAGAGGGCTTGTGCCTGGATTGATGTGTGTGTTTGGTCCCAATTTGCCCGAAAGGGATCTACACCATTTTCCCGCATTTGATCAAGCTTAGCTTGGCGTACGGCAACTTGGTCGCTTCCATCTAATGGCTTGTCTTGTTTAGGGTTATTATTCTGCCTGTTTTCGCTCATCAAAAAGGTATATTTTATGAATGTATCAACCTAAAAGGGCAACGGAAATCCCATCCTGTAAGAATAAGCAAAGGGAAATTAACTATTGGGAAGCTTTGCCATAGTAACCCGGAATCCTAAATTTCTAAATCGATGATAGAGAGAATTGGTTGAACGGGTGGAGGACTGGCATTCAATTGCCGTCTTCATATAACCTCCGCCCCGGCTTATTCTAAATTCATCCTGCTCGCTATCATTTAGCAAAGTATTTACAAATGAATTACCGACCCATTCGCGGACATTTCCATACATATCATATAAATTCCACGGATTTGGATTCTTTAAACCGACGGGATGAATTCTTTTTCTACTGTTCCCTCGAAACCAGGCATGGTTATGCAATTCACTGGGATCGTCCCCAAAATAATATGCGGTCGAAGTACCCGCACGGCAGGCATACTCCCATTCCACTTCACTGGGCAGTCTATATTCATAGCCCTTTGGTAAAGTTGTCTGAGTATTTGAAAGAATTGTCAGAGCTTTACAAAATGCAACTGCATCCAACCAAGAGACATTGTTAACAGGAAAACTTTGGCTGGAAAGATCGCTTTCCACATCAGTAAAACTAGGATTTGCACCCATTACCTGAGTATATACCTCCTGAGTGATCAAATATTGCCCCATCCAAAAATCATGCTCCACCTCCACAACTCTTTGTTCTTCGGCATAAGGCACCCAAATAGATAATTTACCCGCAGGGATCCTCGAAAAATTACCCGCATAAAAATCGACATGGGTTTCTTGCTTTGGTTTACTTAGATGCTCAGATTCTTCATTTATGGAAACATCAAATGCAAGGGGGTGCCTGGTCTTTCCGCGACCTGAGTGAACGGGAAGTTTTGTACCCGATTTTTGATCAGGAATTAGTTTCTTTTCCACTTTCATTGGTCGAGTGGGTATGCCCTGCTCTTTGTAAAATGTTGGAGTTTTTCTCTCACTTGGTGCAACTCCTTTCAGACCTCTTTTTAACTGAGTGTGCCAAACCCGGTCCCAAGATTTCCAGAGATCCGCACCATGATCAAATTCAACAACTTCCTGATCTACCGGTTTTGATCCACTCTCTTCCAATTTAGGAAGTTCGTTGATCTTCTCCAACATGCAAGAACATGCTTTTTGGTGCCAATTTTTTTCCGATACAAAAACAGACTGAAATTGTTGTAGGCATAGAGATAAACCCGCCGGTAAAGTAGTATCCTCCAAATAGATAGTTAGAATATCCTTATTTTCACTCAGGGCGTATCCCACTTCACTTTTAACAAAACGGGAATCAACAGATCGGGGAGATACAAAAACTACAAACATCGAGGATTTTTTGATTGCATGGGCAATTTCCTCAACCCATTCACCCGCAGGTTGAATTCCCTCATCGTACCACATATTGACTCCAGCGTCCCGAAACTCCCTCATCGATTGATAGACAGATATTTTATCAGCATGGGCATAACTCACAAAGATGTAAGGCCCTTCACCTGAATAACTCTCAAAAGGCTCTGGAATATCTGCCGAAGATATCATTTTAGAAACAAATCAATCGTCATACCTGTATCCGGTTCTTTGTAAAATATAAATTGGATAGCTTCCAAAATTTTTGGCCAGTTCCAAATGCCCAACATATTCAAAATCAAACCCGTCATGACCAAAGGAAAGAAGAGCGGCCACGGTTTCAGAAACAAAAACAGAACCGGGTAATACTATCGGTTCAATTCTCGCAGCCTGATTAACATGACTTCCAAAAAAGTTCAACTTACCAAGAATAGGATCAAATTTTTCATATGCTGGTCCTGCATGCATTGAAATACGAACTTCCATTCCCTCCATCATGCCCAATTCTGTCCAA
>JAOHKZ010000048.1 GCA_028101545.1 Opitutales bacterium
TCAAATCCACTTTCCCGTTGTCCGGTCAAGCGATTGGTTTTATCGATGACCTCCTGCTCTGTTTTGGAATCCATCGACAAGGTGTCATTCAAAAGATAAATAAAATTTTTAGAGGATGAGTTTGGATTGTAAGGTTCAGAAAAAAGATAAAGGGCACGGGCGGGCCGGGTCATCCCTACATAAAACTTACACAGGCTCTCGAATGCGGATGCCTCTTCATCAGTTGTTAACATACCAGATAAAAAAGGATCCGCTTCCTGAAGGAATTTCTTGGGCTTTGCTAATACCCAGTCAAAACCAAGACCCGACTTCGCTAAGGATTTGTATAATTCTATGCCCTTTTCTGAGCGGTGCCCCCCCGTATTTGTCAAACTCCCACCTCCCAGATCAGGCATAATTACCATATCAAAAGTCAGCCCTTTCGAACCATGAATAGTCATTGCACGGATACTCGATTCCATTGCCCCCTTTGATGCTTCTGTCCGGCGGGCAGAATCGATAAAAAGGTCAATATTTCTACCCCCATTCTGGTCAAAAGACTTGGCCATGGTCAGAATTTCTTCGAGCCTTTTTCGGACAAATGGCTTGGCTTCCTCGTCCACTTTGTCAAATGCTTGCTCTCCCCATTGGCTGATAAAAGAGGCAAATCCGCATTCGTACACCTTCGTCCTTACTTCTTCCAGAATTGTATCTAGCGAGTCCGGATCGCCTTCCATAAACGGACACATTTTTAAGTGCCCGATCGCCCAATTATCAGTGGGATGAACCGCAGCTCGGAGCAAAGATAATAAATACTGCGAGAACCCATTATCCCGGGCAGGTAAAGAACCTACCTCCTCCTCCACCGGCATATCTGGTAATTCCCTTCTTAAAAAATCAACCAATTCACGAGCGGTTTTCCTCGTTTGAGTAAGAATAGCACAAGACCACCCCCGGTTTACCGGATCAACTTCACGAAGCAAGTCGGCGATTGCCCGAAAGCGCTCCTCCTCCTCTTTCGCTGTCCACCAGACCACATTACCGGTGATATTTTTTGTTTTATTTGAGGGTATGTGAGGTTTCCAAATTTCATTCCATCTAGAAACCATAATGCTCGGGTCAGCCTTGGAACCAAAGACCTGATTTACAACTCCCAGAACATCGAGTCCGGAACGCCAGGATTCGTTCATATTTTCAATCTCTAAACGAGACTGAAATTCATTCTCCAAGTATCCGAACAATCTGGAGTCTCCCCCCCGCCAGCCATAAATCGCCTGCTTTTGATCACCCACACAAAAAAACATTCTTTCATCCTCCGGATTATAGAGAACCTCCTCAAGCAATGGCTCGATCACCGCCCATTGAATGGGTGAAGTATCCTGAAATTCATCTAGCATCCAATGCTTGTACTTCCGGTCCAGCCGATAATCTCGGTTCAATTTTTCCAGTTCATTTTCAGAACTGGATAACAAAACGGGCAAGTCCGAGAACATGATGCCTCCTTTTTCCAAAACCTTTTTGTTGTAACTGTTCACCACCCGGTTCAGCAAAGAATAAATCCCCTGGGTGCGCATCCCATAAATTTTTAATTCCTCTCCTATGATATGGGCAGACATACGCCTCACTGCTTCGACCCATTCACCCCGGATCTCATAATCCCTTCGGGAGTAGTAAGACAACCATGGCTTATTTGTCATTACCCCCTTAAACAGTCTTTGAAAACCGATGCTATTTTTCGCTAAATCTGCCCCCGGGCTCCAATTACGAAATTCCCCCAGAGCCTTTAAAACTCCTTTGTTAGCCGATGGGGTCATGGCCGGTTCAAAACTGGCAGTTCCATCCTCCAGCCATTCAACTGCATGCCTGTAGTCATCCGCGAGTACATAATTTTCCGGCAGTTGCTTCCAAGGAGAATCATCTGGCCAGAGCTCTTCAACCGAGCCCCAGTCTTTTGAATCCGGACACTGGGCAAGGAAATCACGGAAAGAAAAACCAAGCTCTAACATCCAGGGAAAAAACTCCCGATCCTCGGCTTCCATCCGCGCCTTGGCAAAGGCATCAATTAAGTAAGGACTGTCCCCGATACTTTCCTCAAAACACTGCCTCAAACAAAGGGCCCACTTTTCCCGGGCTGCACTTTCATCCATCAAGTCAAAACCGATCGCCAATCCATACTCCAAGGGTGCGGAGGCGAGAACCGAAAAAAAGAATGAATCCAATGTGCCCAGAGTCAGTCGGTTCATGGTTCCAAGAAGCAGGGCAATTTTCTCCCTTAACTGGCCGGGAGTAATCGAAAAACCAAACTCTTTTTCCAACCTTGCCCGATCTCTGCCACTTATTGCCGACTCAGCTAATTTGCATAGGATCGCGTCAAAAAATTCTCCAGCCGCCTTCCTCGAAAAGGTCAGTGCAACGATACTCTCCGGCTTCTCACCACACAAAAGTAGGTAAATAAACCGGTCGGTCAGACGAAATGTTTTCCCACTCCCCGCCGATGCCTTGATCAGGGTTCTCGGTTCAATTTTCTTGGAGCTACTCATCGACTGAAACCGACAATTGCTTCCTCAGGGGAATGAAAAAATAAATCAGCAAAATCATCGTAGGCTACCTTGGATGCGGGGATGTGATCTGCCGGATTTAATAGATCTGTCAGTACCCCTCCTGCACAGGTAACTGCGGCCGCTACAAGTTCATCATCTAATTCAGGCCACATATTCGGTCCGATCTTATCCTCCAGTGCCGGTACATTGTAAATCCCCACTTCCAATCCCTGAGCATTCTTATTCAATAATGCCTTCTCTGCCCAGATTCGATAAAGAGGAAGCTGCAGGTTCATCCATCGCATGGTCTTTTCATTTTGATCAAAAAAGAAATATTCCGGATATTCCTCCATCCTCAAATTGCTCTTCTTTAAATGTAATTCCTTGGGACCCTTCTCTGATGTTTTATAATCAAGTAATCGATATACCCCCCGTTCAGGATGAAAATCAATCCGGTCAACCACACCGACAATCCGAATACTGTTCTCTCCCTCAACCGCTTCATCCTTGTTCGCGAGAACCTTCCATTCTACTGGATCCAATGAACCGCATGTATCCAAATGAAATTTTTCTTCCACCCTGTACACTTGCCAACCGTTCAAAAGATCCTGCCTATGCAATTGACCCACCCTTCTTAACCGCCGTTCGATTGATGCTTTTTGCTGCAAAATAGAAAGGCTGGGACTTCGCCCAAATCGACAGGAAAATTCTTTCTCTAATCGAGCAACCATACACTGGTAAATTTCCTCTTCATCCTGAGTTTCATTCCCCAGATCAGATAAAGATTCCAGTGTCGAATGAGTAAGCGTGCCAAAATCCATTGTATCTGCCTCCTCTTTATCCGCTTTATATTCCTCCATCCTGAATTTCTTATCCAGGTAGAACCGGAACGGGCAGCTTAGAAAAGAACTAAACTGGGTAACTGAAATACGGCGCACCGGCTCATGTTCTCCGGGAACAAGTTTCCACGGATAAGCCCATGCCGGATTTTCCCCTTCCGGGGGAACTTCGCCAAAAAGTTTTTCGGTGCGGTTGGGCAGTTCATGTTCGTCATCTGGATCGCATAGAAAAAATAAAGCAGATGGCTTTAGGGGTGTACCATCTCGGCTGAATTTCCCCATTACAAAATCAATCCGACCATATGCCTTCTTCCTGGACGCCACCAACCAGTGGAGTAAATATGCATCCCTCTCCGCCCGGTCCTCATCCGTCCATAAGCCAAGCTCCTGTCTCAGGGATTGTGGTACAAAAGTGTTTACCGGCAAAGTGGCAGGCAAAAAAGAATCATTGCAACCGAGAACCACAAGATGGGGGGAATCCGCCCAAGGCAATTCAAGCCAACCATGCAAGGACATTTCCTCACCAGTCTCTTCTTTTGTCCATGCTTCACTCGCAACTAATCCCAAAAGAATTGAAAACCGTTCCTGCAAACTAATCCCAGAGACTTGGGATAATTCCAACAACCAATTAGCGAGCTTAGGAAGCAACTGAATATATGACTGGTCTTCCGGTTTCCCCCGATCCAGAGGAATAGAGGATAAGGCCCCACTCAACAGATTCCTTATCTTATCTTCAAATGAACCTGACTGTAAATCCTCAACCAAGCCCGCCAATTTATCCAAAGCTTCAGTGACCGTAGATTTCGAACGACGGGCAAAATGAATCCCATCAGCAAGGGTTCGGCTAAGATGCTTGGCGTGTAATTTGTCTAATTCCTTGAACCAAAAACGGACCTGTGGCTCAACACCTTCACTTTCGAGCCAGGAAAGAGTCTGTGGAAAACGTAATAATTGAGTGGCTGCATTCATCTCACCACCCACCAATAAATCATACACCGCTTTCAACCAGCTGTATAAAGGTGCCTGTATTCCCGGTGTGCCCTCCGGATCATAAAAAGCCGGTGAGTTTTGTACAGACTCCCCAGTTGAAATAAGGGCATCTTTGACCTCTGGATCAAGCACCCCAATATTCAGGCTTTCCTGGCAGACCCCTGGTTCTGCTTGGATCAAATCTCTGGCATAATTTGCCTGTTCCTTTGGACCGTAGACCAGGTTTAACTGATCATCCGATAGCCCAAGCGGTCTTGCCTCCCAGGCTCCCCGGATGGGTCGGCCAAATTCATCAAATGAAGGAAGGTCCTCCTCATTCGAACAAAAAATGACTGAATGTAAATCCACTCCCTGCTTAGCCGCATTTTCCAAAGCCGTTTTCCCCAAGTCCGGGAATCCGGACACCCCTAATAAAACAATACACTTCACACCCTTCGGGACCACAGATTGACGAACCCATCTTCTCCTCGCATCCATTGGGTCAATCATTCCCCCACCCTCCAATTTTTCCCGGTATACTTTTTCCAGCCTGGCCAAATCACCCCACCTGTCCTGCTCGGCCCACTTCTCAGTTATGCGGCTCTGTTCCACGGATTGACAGTCATGGTTCGCCTCAGCCAGGGTCTCCCGTAACTTCACTAATGCACCGGCCATCGAAAGCCCCCACGAAACATCAAGCTCCTGGGGTAACCGGGGGAACAGATCGGGGTATTGGGAAAGATCATTCTCCTTAAGAATTTCAACCCACTTGGCAAGCACCTGGACTGGGGTGGCAATACGAAACCCATCCAGGAAATCCCCCTCCGGTTTAATTAGGGAGCCCGGCGTACTCCATCTCGGCAACAGGCAAGCCGTGGACTGCTCCTCGGCATACTGGGAGAGGGCTTCACTCAATCGAAGGGAAGCACCGCTTGTTTGAGTAATTACCCAAAGACTGGATAAATCAATAAATTGCTTTCTACTGGATTGGGCCACCAACCAGTCCACCGCACTTTCAACCGCGGAACCTTTCCAGGGAATTGCATTTTTAGTAACCTCCATCAAAAAGTCAGCACTAGGCAGCCTGCAAAGTCCGCCCACTCAGTACAGGCAGAATGGATTGAAAGATTTTTTGCACCACTGGCACAGCAACGGAATTGCCAAATTGTTTGTAGGATACATTGGGCCTGTCGTGCAGTTTAAAACCATCGGGGAATCCCATCAGGCGACGGCACTCCTCCGGGTGGAGGCGGCGGATTTGTCCGTCGATTAAATACATTCCCGTCTTTGCTCCAATTCCACCCCCAAATGCAGAAAGGGTGATTGCATGCCCTTTCGGACTGTATACCCGTTCTCCCTGCCCACCCTTGCCCACGGTGCCAATTCGAAGTGTCCGACTTTCTCTTTGAACAGGTAGTTTTTCTTTCAATCGCAAGTCGGCTCGCTTGATAATTAGATCATCAAGCCTGGGATCGCCCTTGGGTAATAAAATATCCTCCACCGCTACATCCTCATCGCTTGGTTCAGGGAATGAAAAATCACTAACCCCGAGGTCCTTACGAAAACAGACAAAATAAACCCGTTCCCTTTTTTGAGCCACTCCATAACGGGAAGCATTGAGCAGGGAATAATGGACGTGGTAACCGGCCCGGTTAAGCAGTTCAATAGTCTTCGCCAGCGTCGCCCCACCTCCATGGCTTAGGAAATTCTTTACATTTTCCAAAAACAGAACACTGGGTTGATGATGCCGTGCAATGCGTAAAATTTCATGCAGTAATGTACCCCGGGCATCCTCAAATCCACCCTGATTCCCCGATATACTGAAGGGTTGACAGGGAAAACCACCACAGAGCACATCGTGGGCAGGAATATCCCCAACCTCGACCTCCAAAATATCACCCACTGGATGCTCCCCCCAATTTTGGAAGTAAATCTCACGGGCATCCGGATCAATATCCGACGAAAACACGCATTGATTAACCGAGGAATTTAATGCACACCGAAAACCACCGACTCCGCAAAAAAGATCAATAAAACTTACTTTTTCCATCTCCAAATCACCACTCATTTAGGAGTAGTAAGGGGAAAAGAAAAGTGCAATGAGAAAGGATTTATTTTTTACACATCGCAAAGCTCGACCGCTTCGGTCAAGCCTTTTACCGGATCCCGGGTCGGAATAAATTCCTGCCCCACAAATGCTTTGTATTTGATATCCAATAATGCCTTCATAATTGGCGGGTAATTAATTTCCTGTTTATCATCAAGTTCACCCCGGCCTGGATTGCCCGCGGTGTGCACATGTCCGATCATATCTCCACACTCCCCAATCCGGCGAATTACATCACCATCCATGATTTGCACATGGTAAATATCAAAGAGTAGTTTTACCCGCGGGGAACCGACTGCATTTAAAATTTCCATACAGTAATCTGTATGATCACCCTGATATCCCGGATGTCCCTTATTCGGATCAGTATCATCCCGACTGTTTAGCATTTCCAGGCAGATTGTCACCCCTTTTTTCTCGGCATACCCGGCCACTTTTTTAAACCCTTCAATACAATTCTTCGCACCCTCATCACGGGAAAAATTCTCCTCGTACCCGGTGAATGCAATCACATTGGGGCAGCCAAAATCTGCTGATTCATCAATTGCCTGCTTGGTCGCCTTGATCAACCACCCATGATATTCCGGATTATTATAGCCTTTAATAAAAGGAGGACCCTCCACCGGTATGCCAGAAATCGCACAGGTCAAACCATGTTTCTTCAAAACCGGCCAATGCTTGGAAGCAATCAACTCCACACTCTTACAACCCAGCCTCTTTGCGTGCTGACAGGTCTCTTCCACACTCCAGTGATCGGCAAAACACCAAGACACCACTGACTGATTAATCCTGCCTTTTCTTACCCCTGCTTTCTTCCCCTTTTTGGCACCGGAAAGAATTGCAGGCCCCGCCACAGATCCAGCGACCAAACCTGTAGCCACTCCCTTAAATAAATTTCTTCTTGTTGAAGGGACTAATAAATTATTTTCAGTATTTAAATTTTCACTCATATAAAATCATTTTCCAAAAGTTTAGCTTCTGGCAAGTGTAATTTATAAAAAGAAAGAAATTACCCAGAATAGGATAATTTATGTCAAAAGATGTGAATATTTTGAATAACGAATATTTGGTTATAAAAGTGTTAAGTTGACTGCTTATACCTTTCATCCAAAACTAAAATAATGCCCAATTTGTATGAAATATTATCCAACCCGATTGCAATCGGAATATATATAGCATTAGCAATTGGTGGGAGTATCTACAAAAGCATTTCCAGGCAACTCAAGAGAAAAAAGGAACTTCAGCTCATGGCAGACTCGCTTGGATTTTCTTACGATGACAAACAGACAGAAAAAGTCAGTGAGCTTTTGGATTCATCTTCCATGCTTGGCAATGAAATGTTTTTCGATGTCATTGGAGGCACTTTCAATGGAACCCACTTTGCCATTGGCGACTTTAACATCATGGTGGGCAGTGGTTCAAAAAAAAGAAAACAATATCAAACTTATGTTGTCATTCATTCGGGTAAATTGATAGCGCCAAATTTCTGTCTCCAACCGGAATGTGCTCTCTTTCGGATGGCAGAAGGTTTACTAAACCGAGTAACCGGTTCTTTTGATATAGATTTCTCAACACACCCTGCCTTTTCAGAAAACTATTTCCTCAAAGGTTCAAACGAAGATGCAGTAAGGAATTTTTTCAATCCACGAATTCTTGAATATTTTCAAACACATCATGGACTAAGCGTTGAGATTTTTAACGGAACACTTGTATTTTTTCGACTTGGTGAATGGGTTAAGCCTGACGATATTCAAGCACTCATTAACGATGCAATGGAAGTCCACCAAGTCCTCCTTCCCCAATAAGATAAATAAACCTATTAGAGTGAATCTAGACTAAGAATAAATACTATCTCTTCCAAAAAACCATTGAGAGCAAAAGACCAATAAACGCACCCACTGCATCCGCTGCCGCATCCCACACATCCGGGGAACGTGCATTCCCCATCCAGTCCTGAAAGCACTCATCCCCAATTCCAAAACAGGCACAAAATGCAAGCAACCCCCACGGAAAACCGGCACCCCCCTTTCCAAATGCACCCCAGGCAAGTATTCCCATAACCGCATACTCAACTAAGTGAAGAGCCTTATCCGAAACTTTCACCGGTGCATCCGGAATATCCCCAGGTGACATCGAAGATAAATAAAGAACCGTCCCACAATACAAAGCCAATATAATTTTCCATTTTCCCATAATCCCCTACTATTTCAGACCCCGATTTTAACGCAAATATTTTTATTTATTCTCAGCCACCCTGCTCAGAGCCTGAACTTGCTATTTTCCAATTCCACTCTAAACCTTGGGTGCATGAGTCACTACATTGCCATGAACCGGTTTAAAATTGTCAAAGGCCACGAAAAAGATTTCGAGGAAATTTGGGAAACCCGAACCACCTATCTCGAAAATGAACCCGGGTTTATCAAATTCAACCTGCTTAAAGGCCCCGAACGCGAAGACCATGTACTCTACGCCTCCCATACCCTATGGAATTCAGAAACCGAATTTGAGGCCTGGACCAAATCAGAAGCATTCAGAAAAGCCCATTCCGGAGCTGGTAACCGCGGTCACCTCTATTTAGGCCATCCCGAATTTGAGGGCTTCGAAGTGGTGGACGGGGCAACCGTTGGCTAAATTATGAATGGGCTAACGCCCTCGCGATGACAAGGTGGGGGAAGGAATAGTGGGGAGCACAATTTGTCATTGCGAGGAGGAAGCGGGAGTGGACGACGCGGCAACCCATCGTATCTCGAGAGGATGCGTACGGAGGTTATCGGTTCAGTTGGTGAGAATCAGCGTATCCTCACTCTTTCTGAGTCCGTTTTTTAACTTTTTTATAAATTAAATCATTTTCCCGCTTCCCAACTGTAATCACATAGACAATAACTTCATTTCGATCCACCTCATAGACCAGTCGATACCCTGCAGATCGAAGTTTGATCTTATAATAATTTTTAAAACCTCTCAGTTGATCAGCCGGAATGATTGGATTCAGAATTCGCTCACCAAGCTTCTTTTTGAACTGTTCCCGGATAACATCTCCTATTTTGTTCCACTCCTTCCAGGCACTTGGAAGGAATTTTAGCTTATAAGTCATCCAGACTTACTTCCTTGGCCAATTTCTTTTCCTCTTCTCGCTCCTGAATGATGCGGGATATATTCAAATCATCCAACTCCTCCATCATCCGTTCGTATTTCTCCGCAGGCACCAAGTAAGCAGTCGGTTTATTATGATTTAAGATCGCAATTGATTCACCATCAGATTTCTCGATTAATTGACTGGGGTTCTTCTTAAGTTCAGAAACACTCGCCGAAAAAGTACTTAATACTGTATTCATAATTAATCTAAATATAGCACTTAATTTAGCACTTACAATGAAATTTTACCACTTTGGTTACAAGGATTGTCATTGCGAGGAGGACAATATGGACGACGCGGCGATCCATCGTGTCTCGCGTGACGCGGACGAGTGGTCTCTTCGCTTGCTGGTGCACAGTGGATCGCCACGGGCTTTCAGCCCTCGCGATGACAAGAGTTAGGCAGAGTGGAGTTAAGTAACCGTACACATTGTCATTGCGAGGAGGGAGCGAAGCGAGGGACGCGGCA